>JBEVXT010000234.1:0-6846 GCA_040505955.1 Sedimenticola sp.
GTACGTTCATCGAGGGATGGCATATTTATTGTATGTTTGACCCGCGTTGATACCGAGCAAAGCTTTCAATCTGTTGATCTCATTCGCCACGTCTTCTTGTGACATTTCTTCAGACAGTATACGTTGAATAAAGTGGCGAACATCAGCTACTCCATCGACGGACTGACTGTTCCATACCTAGGCAGATAAACGCCGGTAGCGAATGCAGTTTGTGCTAGAATGGAGTAAACGAATTTCACCACCAATACGCTCCGCGCAGCGCAGCTGCCGGACAATACGACACCGATTTCCAATTATGCCGTCAATCAACATCAGCTACTTTCTCGACGAACTGTTTCATGATAAACGCCGGTAGCGAACGCACAATCATAAATTCGCGATACGCAGCGCAATAACCGCAGTATCGATATTCCAATGGTGTCGTCATTCAACATCTGCTACTGTTCCATGGCTAGGTAGATAAACGTCGGTAAAGATAGAAAAACAGCAAACGACAATCGCGAAGACGCTCCGCGCAGCTGTCGGACAAGGCGGTATCGATATTCCAATTATGTTCGTGGCAGCGATCATCGTCGCCAGTGCAGCATATGATAATTATGACTGTCAATACTTCGCAACAAAACCTGCCCTCAGCCGCGACTGACCGCTGCAGTTTTGCTCCTTAAGAGGCGGTCGATAATTTTCTAGATAATTACGCGTTACTGAAACAATAAATTTACAATGCTAATGCACTCAACATTTTTGCCCTGAACATCGTCATGGAGATCATGCGACTGTATAGCTGTGTCACGTTTCGGCAGTCATATCGTATGGCAACAGCGTAGATACTGATCGCTGAATGCGTACTCGCGATCATATAACTAACTGTTCATTGCCGACCTCGCTACGGAAATACAGCGTTGTTGCGGGGGCGAGGTGGCGTGGCGGTGTATATCGTCTGTATACGTATATAAAATGTACAAAGAATAAAACGACTTGCGTTTGCAGCTGTCTATGTTTATTTATGTGCACTATATATCGCGATAAACCATGATGGTCGCATCGTCATATTTTCCGAAACTGATCGTGAATATCGGCGATATTTTCTGTAATTTATGTCTAAAGTTGGCAAAACTTTCGGAGCAGATGCGGAATGAAATTTGGCCACTTGCTCCGACGTTTACGCCAACTTCAGATATCATTTATGGTTTATGGAAAATATCTAAGTGTACTTCGCGTGATTGTAGTGCACGATACCTGAGCCAAGTGTTATACACATTTCACGAACTGAGAATTAAGGACTTTGATTTATTTGATCATTTGATCACCGTGTCAGAATCTCCACATCTGATCTCGCGAGTGGTGAAATGTTTTATAACATCGGGACCAGTCCACAACATTATGCATGTAATATTGATACTACTACTACTACAACATGTACTAATAATAATTCAGTCTCGGACAAAAGTATTTTCATCGGCTGTCACTGAGCTTTTGTTGGCATCAACCAACGAAAACGCTTGAGTCTGAGTTCAGATTTGTCGTTTTTGTAGACCATCGAAATCGTCACATCTTGTATTATACATGTATATACTGTACATATAATGCATATCAGTATTATACCATTCCAGTGTGTGTTATATGCTGGGTGCTCGGTGGGTGGGAAGGTTTGTGGGGACGGGCCGTACACAATTTTCGGGGTTGGGTTAAAACGTCGGGAATTCCTCCATGTAAACTGGAAAACGCCTAAGCATAAATGTACTTCACAAAGGTGTTAACATTCTATTCACTAATAATAAAAGTTGAACGTTCGCGCTTAAAGGTTGACGACATTATTTAAATGGATTTTTGGGCAAGAAAATAATATTTCTTACAAACCCGTCTAATGAATTAGTGTATTGATATATGCATAGTAAAGACTATTTGCAATTTTATTTCATACATATATGTGTATCATACGTGTATGTGTATTTAGTGTATTGAAGTTAGTTAATTTCACTACTTGAAATTGAAGTCGCAGTTGTGGCTAGTAAAATATTATATTTAATATTATTTATATAAAAAAGTATCCAGCAAACAATAGTATTAGTATAATATAGACAACGTTAGAATATCGGTTCGTATATTTGCACACTTACAAACCAGAATTTAGGAGTTTGAATGTAAACTTTACAGTAAGATATTTGGTGGGAAAGCTATCCTGTTGAACGGCATCGGGATAGAAATTACCGACTAACCAATGAAAAAATATACAAAATGTCAAACACCTTCACTCAAGTCATTCTCCAGTGTGGAGTAATTCAGATTTATATACATTTTTCCAGGCTTCTATGTGAAAATCCTGTCGTCAACCTCATAGTTTTACCTTCTTTTCCCCAAACACCCGATTACGAAGTACGAAGATATGTTTGTACACGCTGTATTTGAAACGGAATCATTGACAGTTAATTGTGCATTGCACTAGATAGTTTTGATAAACTAACGCTATTCAGTGTGTCCATAATGGCAGGCATTAATTCAAATACAGTTGATAACGGCAAATGATGACGATTGCAATACGGCGGATACATACATGTACACCGAAATTAGTCGTGTGAAAGTCACGCGATACCTACATAATTCTGAAAATCGAGAGCTCGCCTTCAAGGGCCATCTTCCAGTCACCGGGTCTATAAATGACCCGGCAATGCTGCCCTCCCAAGACAGACAGCAGTATATGCAACCTCGCGAAACTGAGAAAATGGGCTCCAAAGTTGTCATTGACTCTTACAAAGATACTTTAGCAATTTAAGCAATCCCATCAGATATAAGTTACATGTTTTGCACTATTTTTGAAGGCAAACATCTTTTTTTCTAACGAAAGTATATTTTTAACGGATGAAATGTACATGCTGCACTTTCATTTCGAAATTCCAGCATGAATGATGAAGGGACCAATGTGCAGTAACCCATTATTGTTCTTTTTCGTGAGATATTGCCAAGGATCTTACCCGATTGCTTGTCCCTCTGCTTTAGTACCATTTGTTCTCTTGAGAAAATGTCATATTTCTGTGTGTTTTCTTGTGATTCAATAAGCCTGGTTTATGGCTGTCAAGTCAACATACGGACTAGTTTTGTTTGTGTGTGATGACGTAATTTGATATTGGCATGCCGTTTGAACAAAATGATTAAAGGGTGTTTTCTATTATGAAAGTTCTATTCTTGAATACTACTGATTATCTCCCCTGATTTTACAGTACGGTCATTGTAAATGTCACATATACAGACGACCGAAACTAGTTTGAATATCAGATCGACAGCCAGAAACCCGTCATGGTTTATCGACTCGCACTACTTTGCCAATAACTGTTATTTATTTTGTACGATTACGTTTGAAAATGTGTTCCAATTTTGAGAAACCTGCGCAGCAAAATCTTGCGCAGCAAATGCCGAATTCGTGTAGCATTCCGCATTTGTCCTGTATGTTTTGCCAAATGTTGAACTGAGTGAAAATATCGCAATTTACTGAAATCTGACTAGCAGAGTTGTGATAAACCATTTTATGTGTATTGAATACGCAAGAGTTCGTTCCTAGGTTCCGCCAAATTTTGAAATCAACTCGGGCAGTGGAATTATCGCTAATTTTCCAAATGAACCGCAGAGATGCGATAAACCTGTGTTTGCGTACCGAGTGCACGTGTAAACCAATAATAATTGAACGCATATTTATTTTATTACCTTGTCGAAGTTCTTGTAATTTAGTGTCCGTGAATTGCTGCGCCGTCTGTTCTGGAAGTTGGTCGGGTGAGCGTGATTAACGGCGGGGTTTTACCTTTCAGACATCCCACAGACATGCGCCGTATTTTTACGAACGTTTGAATGTCGACTTTCAAGGAGAAATCAGTTTATATAAAAACACAATGATTGCTTATAGTCAGTCAATAACATTTATTACCGCTATAAAGCTATCTCAAATAGTCACTGCAACATAATTATGTCTTCCTTTACAAGTAAAAAGTATAATTTATTCATTAACCCGTACAAACAATTATGTCGTCTGTGTTCTTTTCAAAACATTTATCAGCAAAAACATGTTTTTGTCAACGCATTGGCATTTTGTCCCCAGACGCCTAATAAGGTTCACACGGCAAACAGTTTTGTTTCTGAACCAACTAAGTCGACTTTGTATCTAACTTTGATGAAATATGCCGCAGGGTTGGGCCTCAGGTATGTGAAAAATGTATCCGAGTGAGATTGTTCCCTTTATATGGCACGGTTAAATAATCTGATGTGTTTAAGTCGCTGAATGCGTTTTTAATGTAAAAAAATCCAGTGTTAGATTTGAGATTTTCTCCTATTTGGTGGTGAGGTTCGGGATTAAACCCCGTATGACCATAGCTGCCTAAGGGACGTGAAACAACACTCGCATTCGTTTGTATAAGTAACCTTAGCACCGGCCGTACTGTACACCCGTAGTTAAGTATGTACATTTAGATACTTAAATACTTCAGTGTGTTAAATGTAGCTGTCTAATGATAATTTAATTCATAGTTCAATTAATTCGCTTGTTGAATTGTAATTTAGTGAACGACATTCCGAATGTTGTAGGAGCAACGACGCGCGATAGGTTACGACTTCTGACTTGTTCCAAAGTTGTTGGGTTCGATTCCCGATGTGAGCGGAAATCATGTCACATATCCGATGTTCATACATGTTGTACATACATCACTTTGATTATCACGACCGTTATTATCATCGACCTATTTCATGCCAGCCACCTATTGAGGGGTAATAATTTTTCGGGATATAGTTGTCATAGTTTTCTCGTTTATTTAACAAAGTACCGTATACATGTACGTTGTCACCACTCGTCTGAGCCGTCGATTGAGATGGTTTAAATGGTGGTCACAGCGTATACGTGTACTTATAAAACGAAATAAGAAAACAATAAGTACAGATTGCCATCATCAAATAGGTATTAATATGATCGCGCCAGGCAGTGCTACGACTTTAAAACATTCCCCACCACCTAACTATACGTAACAATGACTCTTTATCGGACATTCAGCCGAAACTCGTAGTTGTTTTTACATCGGGACATTACACACAAACTTCGTAGGCCCAGACATCATTATCAAGTAAACAGCCAACATGCATACAGTATGTCGCTTGATTCTTTGCCAGCCGTTTACCACAAACGGCGAACCTGTTTGATTGAGATTCGCCGGGAGTGAAATTAACACGATCGCCCATATACACTATCTCCGATCTAGCCAAAGGCATAGTTTATTCGCTATTTTATGGAATTACAAAATAGAATACACACATGCGTGTCCATTGTTTATACCCTACGCGCTACCGTTTGAACCACCATCATCACAATTCACCAGTTGTCCCAATTGTCACGCCCTCAATTGATAATTGGCCAATTATCAGCAGTCAAGTAGCCACACTTCCCGAAACAATTACGCAATTACCCCCCGCCTGCGCGAAAGTAAAAGAATCCGATCCGCCCGTGATATTGACGCTATATTCTCTATACATCCTGCCCGCCCCAAATGGGGCCCGCCAACCTCCACTACTAGTATGTCGATATGGGGCAATGACCAGTTTGTTATCGGATCGTGGAGCAAACTTCATGTCAAAAATCGTGTCAGAACTGTGTAAGGTGATGGACATCAAACGTTATCACATATCACGCGCAAACTCACTCTACATGTGAGCGATTCAATCGCACATTGGCTCAATCTATCCGCACTTACATCAACAAAGATCAAGAAAACTGGGCTGATGTGTTGCCAGGTATCTTAATGGCGTATAGGCCAACTGAAAGCGTAAATTCCACTGGATATTCTCCATATGAACTGGTGTTTGGACAAACAATGCGCACTCCAGTGGACATAATGTTCAACCCATTATGTTCAACCCACAAAGTGTACAGGGTAGGGTTTCTCAAACTGCAAGTAACTATTTCAATAAGCTTCAAAACCGGTTGAAAGTGTACAATGAGGTTGCACGTGACAATGTAAAACGCAGCCAAGACCGGTACAAGAAACAATATGACACAAAAGCATCAGAACCTAACGTTATGTTAGGGCAGCGTGTATGGCTGCATAGCTCGCGAGTTCCTGTGGGTAAATCAGCAAAGGTGCAACCAAACTGGACAGGGCAGTATTACATATGTGACATTGGGCCAAACCATGCTTACCTGTTGAGGGATTATGTTTCACATAAACAACAGCCAAACCTTGTACACGCCAACAGACTGAAATCCTTCAAAAGGCATCTATCTCCTCCTGAACCGATTTTGACGAAACTTGGCGAAAATGATTCTCGACTGAAAGGCTGTTCACATCGTGACCCTGGGGTCAAAAATAAAAATGGACCTGGCTTGGGAGGTCAAATTGGGGTCAAATTCGTTTCTTAGCCGAATGTGGTCATGTGATATATCAAAGGTATCGATGAGTCGATCACTCCGCTACCATTTTTATCAAACTTGGATGATTATGTCATCCAAGATGGCCACTGGAAGGTCGAAAGTTCATATTAATTAGGTTTCATTGAATGTAACTATGGCCTCTTTCATGTGAGCATTAACGCCCTCTGTGCCTCTTTGTTTTCATTACAGATTTGTGTTAATTTTGGTTTTTATTTTCATTTTTTTGCATTTTTAGCTCACCTGAGCAAAGCTCATGTGAGCTTTTCTTCCCGCTTTTCGTCCGTCTGTCTGTCTTTCAAACGACTACTCCTCAGTAACCATTGGGCCTATATTCACCAAACTTCAATGTCATGGTCCTTAGGTAGGGGGAATACAAAATTGTTAAAATGGAGTTGTTGCGTAATCCAAGGTGGCCGCCGTGGCAAAGTAGGTCAAATCCTTAAAAAGAC
>JBEVXT010000235.1:0-14566 GCA_040505955.1 Sedimenticola sp.
TGTTGCCCAACTGCGCGGCTATAGCCTGGAGTTTTTGCAACAATATTTTGGAAATCGCGGCGGTGAGCACCTCTACCATCAGGCCAGGGGTATCGCCTCAGACCGGGTGGGCGCTACGGAGGGGAGACGCTCCATCTCCAAGGAGACTACTTTCAACAGCGACGTGACCGATCAGCGCCATTTGCGTGAACGCTTGCGCGCCCTCTCTGCCGAGGTGGGTGCAACTGCCCGCAGAGAGGGACTGAAAGGGCGCGTTGTTACCCTCAAACTGCGGCTTACCGGTTTTGAGACTCACACCCGTCAACGCCGACTGTCCGAGGCAACAGCTGCCGACAGCGTGATCTTTCAGCAGGCCTGGGCACTCTACAACAGCTCTGGTCATGTCGGCAGGCCGGTGCGGCTGATCGGCCTTGGCATTACCGGCTGGGATCAGGGTGAGGTGGAGCGGGATCTGTTTGATGATCCGGAAAAACGCCACCGTGAGCAGCGGCTCTACTCCGCCATCGATCAGGTAAAGGCACGTTTCGGACGAGGCAAGCTGGGCCTGGGGCTGGAGGGGAAAAAAGATGAGGATTGAGGTCTGCTCCACCATCGATGCCATCCCCTCAGTCGATTGGGATCGGTTGGTCAGGGGTAACAACCCGTTTCTCAGACACGCTTTTCTGGCCGCGCTGGAACACAACAACTGCGCTACCCCCACCTTTGGCTGGCAGCCGATGCACCTCGCCGCCTGGGAGGGTGAGCAGTGGGTGGCCGCCAAAAATCGATAGGGTCAGACTCGATTGATTGAGCATCGTTCCCACGCTGGAGCGTGGGAACGATCAAAGTGGGAGAGCAGTGGGTCTGGCTTGCTTGATCCGGGGGTGATGAGTCTCAATAAGGGACCTATAGTACCCGTATTGAGACCTTTCATTTTTCCGGGCATATAACTCAACATCTCACCAACATCGGCGATGCGCTGTTTACAAAAACCCAGCAACGGGTGCTGGGGCTGCTCTATGGACGGCCACAGCAGAGCCTCTATCTGAACGAGCTGGTACGACTGGCGGGGGTTGGCAAAGGGTCTGTGAAGCGTGAGCTGGAGAAGCTATGTGCTGCGGGATTGTCTGGAAGATGATTGCCTGGTCAGGTACGACATCCCCATCGGTAGGAAACGCCGCCACCCCGATTTTATTATCCTGCACCCCTGCTGCTGCTTCTAGAGATGAAGGGCTTGAAGCCAAGTGATATCCAGACAATCAATAAGAGGGATGTCTCCCTACAGACAGTCGATTGTTTGATTATGCTTATAATGCTTAAATAACCAGAGTGATAAACCGGTGCAGGGACTCAGAATTCCTCTTCGTGACCTGATGCCACATTTAATCCATAGGATGGAGCTGTGATGATAATCAACTATTTGACACGGCAACTTGCTGGAGTGTCAATCAACCTCACGGTCGGATTTCGACTGGCTACCGGCAGGGTGGTGTCCAGGAGAGATTTTATCTACTCCCTTGACCAGGGGCTGTGGCTGATTCTTTTACTGGTAGTGTTGGAGTTCCTGCTGGGTTATTTACGCACTGCTTCCCCGATGACCTTCGATTCGTACGGGCTTAACTATCTTGCCGCCCTTTATATGGTGGACTTCCTTGCTCTTCTTCTCATGGCCCGCATTGCAGGGGCCGGTCTGGAGGTGGCAGGTTGCCTGTTTATCGCAAATTTTGCAGTGTCGCCGGTTTTCATGATCTGTTTTGAAATAATCCACCAGCTGAATTTTGTTACTGAGAGTGAGTTATGGTGGAGTTCCTGGGGTCTGCATATCCTGATCATGCTGTGGCAATTGGTCGTTCTTGCCAAAATGCTGCGATTACACCTCCCGCTGAAGCGTATCAAAGCCAGCCTTCTTGCTGGCCTGAATACCAGTCTGGCTTTCGCTGCCATTTTTGGCTTTCCCCAAAGCGAGTTGTGGTACACCGACAGTGATCCACAAGCGGATAGCCCTTATGCAAAGCTGTGGCAGTTGAGTATTGAGGATATTTTCTACTCGCAGTACCCGATAATGGATGATGCACTTTCCAGAATCTCTGCTCATCGCGAGGGCATTACTGACCTTTATCTTCTTGCTTTCGCTGGTTATGGCTACGAAAAGGTTTTTCTCAATGAGGTGGAGTACGTCCAGCAGCTCTTTGATCGTAAATTCGATACTCGTAACCGCTCTCTGATTTTGGCTAATAATGCTGCCACACTGGATAAATATCCCCTTGCCAATCGGCATAACCTTACTGATGCCCTCTCTGCTATTGGGGGCCGTATGGATCTTGAAGAGGATGTACTGTTTCTGTTTATGACCTCTCATGGTAGTAAGGATCACAAACTGTCAGTGGATTTTGGCCCAATAAGAATGGATAACCTGAAACCGCAACAGGTTAAAGAGGCGCTGGATGAGGCGGGTATACGTTGGCGTGTTGTTCTGGTATCAAGTTGCTATTCTGGAGGGTTTGTAAAGCCGCTACAAGATTCGCGCACGCTTGTCATTACTGCGGCTGCACCTGATCGCCAATCCTTTGGCTGTGGAAGTAAGAGTGAATTTACCGATTTTGGCGATGCCTACTTTAAGAAAGGGCTGAATCAGAAGGCTGACTTTATCGATGCCTTTCATGTTGCAGCCAATCTGGTCAAGGAGAAGGAGTTGAGGGAGAAGCGAATACCGTCGAAACCACAGATCTTCATTGGTGAGGAGATTCGACCAAAGCTCTTGACGTTGTTTGATGAGTTGGCTACCGCTCCACAATTTACCTCAGTGACCAATAGCGTTAGAGAGGATTAATGATCTTAAGTCCCATATAGGAGAGGGATAACTTCTTTCCCTCTGAATATATCTTAGGGTCACGCTATAAGTAACCAACTATCCACTTGGTGGATCAAGTTGGAGGCTAATGAACTCCGAAACTGGAGTTAAAACAATCAGGGATAAAATCAGTGAGAACGAGCTGGTGATGCAGTAGATTGCAAACAATTCCTCAGAGCAGGGAATGTTGGGTGACTTTACCAAGACGATTGATGATGCGGTTATGGATAGCAGCGAGGCACACCAAAATCAGATGATGCAGCTGTTATCTTATCCTGCCAAGGTAGCAAGTTTTGCGCAGGTGGTTTTTGATTTGTTGGCGCAGCGTTCATGACAGGGAAGAGCCTGAACAGACGCTTCTGATTGATCAAACAGCGGCTGATGTGGTGGCACTGGTAGATGTCTGGTGTTTTGGGCATGCCCACTCTAATATGCTGTCACCAGACCCCATAGTCACAGTGAATAACTATTCCAGCGATAGCAGTAGTAATCCAATGAAAGAATCAAAAATCAGTATCGGCCTGTGTAACCCGAAAAGCCCGGAGAATGTCGGCTCGGTGATGCGTGCCGCCGGTAACTACTGCGTTGACTCGGTTTTTTATACCGGGCGGCGATATCCCCGTGCGGTTGAGCTTAATCCCGATATCCCGAGGATGAGCCGCAGTGTCAGCAAGGACATTCCCCTCACCGGTGTCAACTGCCTTTTGGATGAAGTGGCTGATGATATGCAGATTGTCTGTGTTGAATTTGCCATGAATGCCACGCCTTTGCCGGAGTATCGGCACCCTGATAATGCCTTCTACATATTTGGCCCTGAAGACGGTACGCTAAGTCAGGAGGTGATCGATAGCGCCGATGCGGTTGTCTATGTGCCTACCGAGGGCTGTATGAATCTCTCTGCTGCGGTGAATGTTCTGCTTTACGACAGGATGATTAAGTCCTATCAAAGTATTAAAGGTAACGAGCTGATTCGCAACAGCAGGGATACAAACAATAATGTTAAGGTTAAGCAACTTATTCTTGGATCAAGCAGTTAAATACTATGTCTCAGAAATCAATGAATAACTACCTCCCCACTCGTCTGATGTCCATCTTTATGCTGCTCCTGTTTCTGGTGGCCGGTTTTGCTGAAGCTGAAACCGAAACTGCAGTCGAAGTGGAAGATGTTCCTATAGCAGATAACACTGCCGCTACGCTGAAATCTTTTGTCGATCTAAAAAAGGATCTGCAAAGAGATATCAAAGCGCTCAACAAGCAGTTGCGGGCGGCTCAGACCGATGCCAAGAAGAGTGGGTTCAAGCAGCAGCTGGAACAGCGTGATGCCGATCTTCAGGCCACAATACGCAACTTTGAGGATATCGCAGCGGGCGTGGATATCTCCAGCCTGAGGCAGGAGGAGGAGCAGGCCTTTGACTTTCAGCAGGAGATACTGGGGCTGCTAAGGCCCGCGCTGGATGAGATGAAGGCGATGACCGCCCATGTGCGGCAGAAGTCTGAGTTAAAGGAGAAGATCGCCTACTTCGGCCAGCGCCTGCCCATTATTGAGCAGGCGCTGGCCAACGCTGAACAGTTATGGAAGGGGAGTAAGGATAAAGCGCTGGTCAAGTCGTTGAAGGAGACCGCCGCCGGTTGGGAGAAACAGCGTGCCTTTACCCAGAGTGAACTGCAGGCGGCACAGTTGCAGCTGGATAAACTGGTAGCCTCCGAAACCTCCATCTCCGAGGCGTCTCAGAGCTACCTCAAATCATTTTTCCAGAAGCGGGGACTGTATCTCACAAGCGCGTTGTTGACGGTGTTTGGTATTCTATTGCTGTCACGCCTCAGCTACTCCGCGATGCTGCGTTATCTCTCCGGCTTCCGCAAGCAGCACCGCAGTTTTCGTATCCGCCTGGTCGAGCTGATCCACCGTGTTCTCACCGTTCTGCTGGTGATCATCGGGCCGATGGTGGTTTTCTACGTGGTCGAGGACTGGATGCTGTTCAGTCTTGGTATTCTGCTGTTGATCGGTATCGCCTGGACTCTGCGCCAGGCGCTGCCCCGCTACTGGAAACAGATTCAGCTGTTTCTCAATATTGGATCGGTGCGGGAGGGTGAACGTATTTTGCTTGAGGGGCTGCCCTGGCGGGTTCAACAGATCAATGTCTACAGCAACCTGGTCAATCCGGTGGCAAACATCAGCCAGCGGGTGCCGATCGATGATCTGGTGGGGCTTAAGTCCCGACCCTATGGGGAGGATGAACCCTGGTTTCCCTGTAAACCGGGTGACTGGATAATTCTCAGCGACGGAGTACGTGGCAAGGTGACCGGTATCTCGCCCGAGATGGTGCAGCTGGTACAGCGCGGCGGCTCTCAGGTGACCTATCTGATCGGAGACTTTCTTGCCGCCTCACCCAAGAACCTCGCTACCAACTTCCGCATCAAAGAGGTGCTTGGTATCAGTTACTCTCTGCAGAAGGAGAGCACCTCAGCCATTCCTGAGACCCTGCATGCCTATCTGCAGAAACGGTTGGAGCAAGAGGGGTACGGTGAGCAGCTGCTCAACCTGCGGGTAGAGTTTGCTCTGGCCAACAGCTCCTCTATCGATCTGATGGTTGTTGCTGATTTCAAGGGTGAGCTCGGCGATCTCTACAACCGTCTGCGCCGCACCATCCAGCGCTTATGCGTGGATGCCTGCAGCGAGTATGGCTGGGAGATTCCTTTCCCGCAGATGACGCTGCATGGCACGGCTGCATCACCGCAATAATATCTCACTAGGAAAAGCATATTTAGCACAGGAATATGCTTTTGCTTAGAGAGAGATAGAAGAGATAGGGGGCAGAAAAAGCAGCGATATCAATTGCAAACAGAGAGGATAGTTCTGTTAGGCGGTCAACTACCCACTGCTTTCGGTGCTCAAAGTTCTTGCCGGTTAGCGAGCCTTCACCACAGAGGAAGGTGCGGCGTACACAGCGGCTTATGCAGTGGTAGCAGGGGGGTGCTAGTGAGGCTGATGAGGGCTTTTCTTGGCTTTGGTATGTCGCTCCTTGAAATAGAGCAGTACTCTTGATGTTCTATCACATGTAACATGCTTTTGTTATATGTCAAATGATGGGTGTCCTTGTCTCTCCATGGTCATCCCTGCATAGGTTGGAACCCAGTGGTCGAACTACCCTCTTTCCCGTCATACCCGCGCAGGCGGGTATCCAGCGCTACGGAGCGCTGCCCCTAATGAAGGATAGGAATTTCAACCCATAAAATCAACTGATTTTCAGATACTCAGACTCAGCGGGGAATCGAAATTAAAGGGGCCAGGCTCGAATTAATCTTAATAAGTATTGCTGCATGCAATCTTCTGCTTAGGGAAGCCCGGTAGTTGAGGAGTTGAAGCGATTCAGGTCGGGACGATTATATAATAAACGATCTATTGGATTACCCAGCAGAAGCTGCTATTTCATTGAGTGAACAGTGCAGTAGGGGTCGGAATCATTGTTCCATACGATCACTATTTATAAAGCTCGGACTTAACTATTTGTTGTGTTGCCTGCTCAGTCAGAGTCAGACAGGTATCCAGCGGTCCCGCGTAAGAGCGCGAGAATGCAATGGATCGATTCAATTTCTGTAAGTGGAGTGATTTTTCTGCTTCTAGGATCAGTCAGGCTGTCCAGTATTACCTGCTTCCCCTGATGGCGGACAAGCAACAGCAGTTCTCTCTGGCCATCATGATAATTAACCAGAACCTCGTCACCTGGCATAGGCTTCTGGTCTCGTGACAGCACAACCACCTCACCCTCATAGAGTCTGGGCGCCCAATCGATGCCCTCTACAATCAGTCCATAGGTGTTGTTGATATAGGCCGTCATGTTCAGCTTACCTAACAGCTGATGTGTGGCGCCGCTGGTTGTGGTGCCACAGATCACCAACTCCTGACTTCCTTGGCGGGTGCTCTGATAGTTGGCAGGAGAGTCTCTCACCTGTCCGCTACTATCCCCGAAGACAAGCAACCGAGGATCCAGGTTAAGGGTGTCGGCTATTACCTCAAGTTGGGAAAGCGTCGGATTTCTTCTGCCGGCAAGATAGTGGCCGACAGCGCCACGGGTACAGCCCAACGCATTCGCCAGGGCTTCTTGTGAGATGCCCACCATTTTCATGCGGTCTTTAGTTCTGTGGATCCAGCCATGTGTCATCACAAAATGATACAACTTGTATCACATCTATCCAATGACACGATTTGTATTATTGCTAATCTATAGATACAATACGTATCTATGGGCAAGGCTAGTCAAACTATGGACGCTGAAAAATGGATTTATCAACCTATATCAAGTCGTATCCCCGCCGGGAACGCGCTGGAATCAGAGCAAGCTTGGCTAAGGCTCAAGGTGTATCCGAGGTCACGGTAAGGTCTTGGGCCAACGGAACACGAAAACATCCCTGCACTCTACAGGCCGTCGAAATAACGGAAATGCTAACAGAGCATAAGGTCACGCGGTTTGATCTGCGGCCGGATATTTTTGGGCCAAAGTAGAATTAGGATGACGTTTATTATAGTGATAGTGACAAAGGATGAATGGTCGCACTATGAAGAGCGAGATCGAAAGGATAATCGGAAAGAGTCGAAGCGTGGCGCTACAGTTGGATGAGCCTGACCGGGAGGGTAGGGGGCTCAGAAAATATCTACAACAATCCGTAAGTGGGGTGCGCGGTGCTCTGCTACTCTCCCTGTCAGTTGCACTGGTCAGTAGTGCAATGCTTGGGCCGTTGCAATCGCAACCCTCTTTCCATAACTGGTCCATCCTTTTTTCTACCCTGACACTTCTATCTATCACCGCATACGCCATCTCCTTTATGCAGTTCTTCCTTAAAAAATTCTCTTTACTGATGGGGCTGGGTGTTTTTGGTTCAGGTGCATTGCTACTCTGGCAGCTGCAGATAGCGAGCCAGAAGAATGAGGTCATTTTTTTTGCCGGTGCCTCTGTACTTGTAATGTGGATATACACCTTATCCCAGCTGGATTTTAAGGTAGCCGCAATGGTCAGTTGGACCCTGACAGCCTTGGCACTGTTGATTAGCGCAGAAACTATCCAGTTCACATGGAACACTTATATTGCGGGTACTCTTTTGCTGATTACTACCAACCTCATCAGTATGAGCAGCCGTCACAATACACTGAAACTGACTTTACAACTCTCTGAAATTATCTGCTCACTTCATGAAAAAGCAACAACAGATAAAGTGACAGGCACTTATAACAGGCATCATTTAATGGAACTTTCAGAGCGTGAATATGCGCGGGCAAAACGCTTGGAAAAGCCAATATCGATCATGCTGATAGACATTGATAATTTTAAGATGATCAATGATAAATATGGACACATAATGGGAGACCGGGTTCTAAACGCCTTGGCCCAGTGCTTGAAAAACAACATCAGAGATTTTGATGTTTGTGGTCGCTATGGGGGAGACGAGTTCATGATACTTGTTACGGATACACCACCGCACTCAGCTTGTAGTGTTGCCCACCGCATACTCAATTGTGTAAACAACACTAAAGTTACAGATCAAAATACAACCATCAGCTTCGGTATCAGCATCGGTGTTGATGATAACAAAGGTTCCGAAGATGGTTGCTGCCTGGAAGAATTAATTCGTAATGCGGATGCAGCACTTTATGAAGCAAAAATTGATGGGCGTAATAGAGTCCGCTTTTCGCAACCAATGACAACACAGAAAAATAGGGAAGAGACATGCGCAAGGTCGAGCACTTAAAAGAAGAGATACGTGAGCTTGAGAACATAATCAATGAGTGGAAGCATCTTAATGATATAGATACCCAGTGGGGTATTTCCATGCTCAGATCATGTATTGAAAGAGATAAACTTTATTTGCAGGAGTTGATCGGCAATACAGAGATTGAACCTCAAGAATAACAATGGCTCAACTCAGCATACTGAGGGAGGCTGAATAAAGCTAATTAAAGGGGCTAGGCTCGAATTAATCTGCTATTCTTTCGATCCTGCCCTGTCGCCCTCGCAACCATCTTCCAGGGATTCCGTTGCGGATTGTGCAGCGTGGTCATAACAGTGATGCTTGTTTCTTTGCCGAGGAGGACTATCAGTTATTGCTGGTGTTAGCAAAACACAAACATACAAAGACTTGCAAATTGTTTCAGTGTAATACTATAATGGTATTACACTCTGTTCAGAGGCAATAACTATGAGAGTTACTACAAAAGGTCAGGTTACAATCCCTAGGAATATCAGAGAGGTTTTAGGTATAAGTCCAGAAACAGAAATAGACTTTATTGAGGAAAATGGAAAGTTTTTTTTAGTAAAAACAGATACTCCAGTTATTAAAAGGAAATTTAAAAAACTTAGAGGTATCGCAACTGCAAAAATGACAACCAATGAAATAATGAGCTTAACAAGGGAACGATAATGAATGGTATTTTTGTAGATTCATGTGTCCTATTAGATTTATTTACTGATGATCAAAATTGGGGTGAGTGGTCAGAAGATATATTAGAGCAGTACAGCCAAACCAACACCTTATACATTAACTCTATTGTTTATACAGAAATTTCAATTGGTTTTAATAAAATCGAAGAAGTAGAAAAAGCAATTTTACAACTTGGCATAAAAGTTTTAGAAATCCCAAGGGAAGCATTATTCCTTGCTGGTAAAGCATATTTGAAGTATAGAAAAAATAAAGTAACAAAAAACTCACCGTTATCAGATTTCTTTATCGGTGCGCATGTTTCCGTAGAAAAATTTGATTTAATAACAAGAGACATAAACAAATACGCAACATATTTTCCTCAAGTTAAGCTGATTCACCCAGAACAATAACTGAGGTCAAATTAATTGCTAACAACTAGCTCAACGTTGCCCATTGTATACGCCGTTTTGCTTCACTCCACTCTGCATGAAATGGCAAGTTTGCATAAAGCTATTGTAGTTTTGGTATTGCTTAGCAACACATTGTATAGGTCATAGTCATTAAGTTAATAGACGCTGTAGCCTGGGCTGAGCGAAGCGAAACCCGGGTAGTTATTGCGCTATCCCCCCGGGTTTCGCTTCGCTCAGCCCAGGCTACGAAGAGGCCCAGATTGAAATTAGGTGGGTTTCTTTATACGCACCTATAGGGCGTAATCAACACCATGTTCTTTGAACATGGGTTTTTAGTAGGGGAATAATATTTCTATTTCTGAAAGAATCAAGCACTTACGTCGATTTTTAGATTCCAATCCGCAAACTCGGGCTAAGGCTATACAATAGTCCACCATGACTATCGAGACGCTGACTCTTATACTGCTGGTGCTGTTGTTCCTACTGCTGTTCTACCTGCTGCACAGGGTGAACTGTGGTATACAGCTGCTGGAGGAGTGGAGACGAGAGCAAGATGAGGGCGGCGAACTCTTTAACCAGATGGAGCCCTATCTTTTTCTGCGCGACAGATTGGATCTGCGGCAGGGGCTCCCTTATACACGGGACTGGTCTGCGGCCCCCGATTTTCTTAAGCTTATCGTCGAACATACGTTGGCGATGCAGCCGTTAATGGTGATGGAGTGCAGTAGTGGGCTGACCTCACTGGTGCTAGGCCGCTGTTGTCAACTTAATGGCCGGGGCCGGGTCTGCAGCCTGGAGAACGGCGAGCCGTACGCTGAAAAAACACGAGAGCATATCGAGCGCTATGGGCTGTCGGAGTTCGTTTCCATTATCCACGCGCCGCTGCAGAAGAGAGCAGTCAACGACAGTGAGTATCAGTGGTACGCACTGGATGATTTGCCCCAGGGTTCGATTGATATGCTGGTGGTTGATGGCCCCCCGGGTTTTATTCAGAAGCATTCACGCTATCCGGCACTGCCGCTGCTGTTTGACAAGCTGTCTGACAACTGCGTGATTTTTCTCGACGATGCCGCCCGACCTGAAGAGAGGGAGCTGGTAGAGATGTGGTTGGCGGAGTATCCACAGTTGAGCCATAAGTACATCGAGACCGAAAGGGGATGTTCAGTGTTGACTCTTAACAGGGGAGAGCAGGAACTACCTGACTGACGTCGCTGTGGTTATCTTTGAAAACAAAGGCTGTAACTGTTCAGCTGGTACCCGGGGTCGGAGTCGATTGCGGCAAAAATTGGTGCATTTTCCCACGATCTCAGCGCAATCGACTCCGACCCCTGCCGTGATTTCAGGATAGTCACTAAATATGTTTTCCTACCGCCGGTTTCCGCCTAAAATAGTGCCAATCGAAACCGGAGTAGTGCTATGTCCCAACAGACACCATTTGAAAAGACCATTGAACTGATTGATGCCGCCAACCGTGAAGATCCAAATAGGGAGAGCAGCGCTGGTGAGCCTGTTCCCAAAGAGTTGCTCTATGGAGAGCGGATGTCGGAGATGATCGGACGTTTTACGCCGGATGCCGACGAGGTGGGAAAGATTGCGGTGCGGGCACAGCACATCGAGCGCTGGAAGTCTCCCCGCGACGCCTTCCCGATGAACCGAGACGGCTATTTTCAGTGGCGAACCCAACTCTATAAGTTTCATGCTGACACTGTTGCCGGGCTGATGGCTCAGGCAGGTTACGATGAAGCATCCATCGAGCGGGTAAGAAAGGCGGTGGGTAAGAAGGCGGTGAAGGTCAATCGTGATACCCAACTGCTGGAGGATGTCGCCGCACTGGTCTTTATCGAGCATTATATGCAGGCGTTTGCCGACAAGCACCCGGAGTACAGTGAGGAGAAGTGGATCGATATTATCCTCAAAACCTGGAAGAAGATGTCGAAGAGTGGGCAGCAGTTTGCACTTTCCGGCAGCGTCAAACTCCCTGAGCCTTTGGTTCCGTTGATCCAGAAAGCGTTGTCCTGATCGGATAAAAAATCAAAAATGGGACGCGGAGTACGCAGACAATGTCATTAACTTAAGCTTAATACCATGGTCATCCCTGCATAGGTTGAAACCCGGTGGTCGAACTCCCCTCTTTCCCGTCATACCCGCGCAGGCGGGTATCCAGCGCTACGGAGCGCTGTCCCCTGGATTCCCGCCTACGTGGGAATGACAAGCCTGAAGTTTACGGGAATTTTTCACCTAAGTTAATGGCATTGAGTACGCAGAGGAGGGCAGAGGGCACAGAGAAAAGCTATTTATTGTGTCCATTCGGAATCAGCACATTTTGGATGCAAGGGTTGGCAAGGGGTACGGAGCACATAGAGATAAAGGGTTTTCTCTGCGTACTCTGCGTCCCGCTTTTATTCCTATTGTTAAGGTAAGTGGGTCAGACCGAAGCGTTGTGGTGGGTATCCCACTCCATCAGTGCCTGCTCCCGGTTCCCTTCAGCTTCTATCCACTCCCAAAAGTGGAAAAAATCCTCTTTGGCATTTTCCAGGTGGAACGTCATCTGGTGGCTCTTGTCCCGGAGAAACAGCTCGATATTACTCTCTACGGTATCGATGTAATCGGCGGCAAAATCCAGTGCCGGGTGGCCATTTTGACCACCCAGGAGAATACCTTCGCGATAGGCTTTCATAATGCCCATCTCTTCCCGTCGGGCGAAACTCTTGGATGCAGAGTCGGCGTCACGGCGAAGGTGGACGTAGAAGGCATCGTCACCATAGGTTCGTTCCAGCCGCCCAAGTAGCCATGAGAGCCTGTTGTCCGCCTCGATATGATTTTTTGGATAGGCCAGACGCTGGTCGCCGATGAGTTGTATGCGGGATTCGTGGGAGGCACTGTAGTTGGTGATATGCTGGCAGGCCTCGATAAAGGTGGTGGAGCCGCAACGGCCGGTGTTGAGGATAAAGATATTCATCGCTTCTGCTCAGGCTCACGGCCCTCTCTCTCCAGCGCCCGGCGCCACGCCACTCTGTCGTCGTTGTAGAGAAGGATGGACCAGCAGATGGCCGCAAGACGCTTCTCCTTGTGGGTACCCGGGGCGATAAGTTGGTAGCCCTTTGACGCGGCATTGAAGTTGTTCTCGATGTTGTCGATGAAGTGGCTGAATGCCTCTTTAGACTTGGTCAGTTCTGAATGGTGGTTCCACCAGCCACTGTTATCGTTGAGGTGCGTTTTTAGCTGTTCCATCTTCAAACCAATCTGCTCCCGCTTGATTAAATATTTTTGATACATCTCTCCCTCTACGGCAGTGACAATACTTTCGACTTCACCCCGGGTGGGTGTTGTTTGCGGGAAACCGGCAACGGTCAGTTGCTCCATGCTGAAGAGCATCACGTCACCGAAGAACTGTCGTTCAAACTCACCCGAGAGGTCTACCCGTTCAAGGGAGCGGTCGATACCGGGGCGGAATTCCGAGACCCCCTGTTCCCTGACGGTACGTTTGTGCAGCATCGGCAGGTTAGCCGAGACGAATCGATCTCCAACTTCGGCCTTGATGATACGACCGAGAACCGGCCCCGCCATTCTCAGTTTGAGAGTGGCAAAGGGGATGAAGTAGTCAAGGTATTCAGGTTTGAATATGTAGTTGCCGGTGTAGATGGTTCTGGCTGGCTGGATGTCGGCGAGGAGGTCACCGTCACTGTAGTAGCTTTTGCGGGTGGGGTGCTCGCCATCAAAAAAACGATTGAGTTTGGATGCAAAGTGGTTGAAGCAGTCCAGGTGGTTATGTTCACCCCTCAAGGTGCAGCGGTAGCGGAAGGGGGTGACTGTCTGCTTGAAACCGAACAGATCGGCCATGTCGTGGTAGGCGGCATCATCGGCTGCCGCTAGGTTTCTTTGATGGAAGCTGCAGGGGGCAGGGGCATCAATCACTGACATCTGCTCAAGGAAAGCGGTGACATCTTCGAGAAAGTTAGCCGTCATCACCGACGGTGATACCGGCGGGTCACCCACTACTTTACCGGTGAGTATCCCTGCACCGGTGTCACGGAAGATGCGGTTGAGGGAGTGGAAGTAGTTGATGGCATAGCGATCCCTGTCGCCTTCCGGTGTCTCCATCTTCACCTTGAACTCCTGATCACTGTCAATGAAGTAGAAGAGTGTGTCATCACTCCCTCTGTCCCACTCCCTGAGTTTGAGGTAGGTGATGTTTCTCATCATTGACGCGCCCTTGTGGTAATAGGCGGCGGGATCGGTATTGCCGATGATTCTGTCGGCAGCGCTCTGCAGGCTTTTTTTGTGGCGACTCGTCTGCTCCAGCTGCTCTGACTGACCGAAGTGGTAACTGCGCAGTCCCTGACGATTGAACTGCTTGGCAATGGCACGGTGGCTTTCGATGTTGGCAGGCTCTTTGGAATCATCAGCGATGACGACGTTGATCTTGCGGTAGCAGCCACCATCGAAGCCGCCGTAGTTGAAGCGGCGGCAGAGCTCCAGCAGACTGTCGAGGCAGCTCTCCAGATGTCGCGGCCTGTCAGCGACGGGGATGACCACTACAAAGTTGTAATACTCATCGTCCCTCTGAACTTCTCTTTTCACCCCCAAATCTCCAGTCACCTAAAGCACATACCCGGGGTCGGAGTCGATTGCGCTCAAGTGGCGAGTGTTTCCTGACATATTCAACGCAATCGACTCCGACCCCTACCGTATTAACGTTTTGAAGAGTAGTTAGGAAAAGCGTCCTTGTCGATCAGCACCTCAATAAGATTGATAGTGCCACTCAGGTCGTAATCGGAGAAGAGTGACTCCAGATCCGCCTCGGCAGCCACCTGTTTGTAGTTGATGCCGAAAGCGGTGGCAAGCTGCTCGAAATCGGGGTTGATGAAGTCGCAATTGATATAACGTTGCTGGTAGTGCAAG
Organism: Sedimenticola sp.; assembly: GCA_040505955.1. Taxonomy (GTDB): domain Bacteria; phylum Pseudomonadota; class Gammaproteobacteria; order Chromatiales; family Chromatiaceae; genus Vondammii. The sequence goes on from JBEVXT010000235.1 coordinate 14,557, forward strand.
TGCTGATTTT
>JBEVXT010000236.1:0-2544 GCA_040505955.1 Sedimenticola sp.
CGGACGTATATTGATCGTCGATGACGAAGTCACCGCCGTTGAAAATATGGCTCACGTATGCCGTAAAGAGGGTCATGAGGTGACAACCCGGACAACGGGAATGGGTGCCATCGAAGCGATGGAGTCAAATCGGTTCGACCTGGTTCTGACCGACCTGCGAATGGAAAAAGTGGATGGCATGGCCGTTTTGCGCCGGGCCAAGGAGCTGGATCCTGAAACCGCTGTGATACTGATCACCGGCTACGCCACACTGGACTCAGCCGTGGAGGCGATGAAAGCGGGAGCATTTCACTATATCGCCAAACCTTATCGCCTGGATGAGGTGCGGGAGGTGGTACGTAATGCCCTGGAAGTGGTCCACCTGAAGCGGGAAAACCGTCAGCTGAAAGAGCAGCTGAAGAGCCGCCGCAGTGAGAGCTCTATCATCACCCAGGATGCAATCATGTTGCGTCTGCTGGAAACAACACGACATATCGCCTCTACCGACACAAACGTGCTTATCACCGGAGAGAGCTGCACCGGTAAGGAGCTGTTGGCCCGTTTCATCCATAGCAACAGTAGTCGAAGCGATAAAACCTTTCAGGCCGTCAACTGCGGCGCACTGCAGGAGGAACTGCTCGCCAATGAACTCTTCGGTCACGAGAAAGGCGCCTATACCGGTGCTACAGATGCCCGTGAAGGGCTTATCGAGGCGGCAGCCGGTGGCACACTTTTTCTCGATGAAATTGCAGAGATGTCCCTGGGAATGCAGGTAAAGCTGCTGCGTGTCATCCAGGAACGCGAGGTTCAACGCCTTGGTTCAACCAGAATGACCCCAGTGGATATCCGCCTGATTACCGCCACCCATCGTGACCTGCTTGACGAGGTTGCCGCCGGTCGCTTTCGGCAGGATCTCTATTACCGTCTCCATGTGGTTGGGCTGCACCTCCCCCCCCTGGCCGAGCGACGTGACGACATCCCGCTGCTGGCGTTCTACTTCCTGCGAAAACATGCATTGCGTATGGGGCGTAATGTGGATGATATCGACTCAGCGGCGATGGCTGCACTGCTTGAGTATGACTATCCCGGAAATATCCGCGAGCTTGAGAATATCATTGAACGTGCCGTTACCCTGACCCGGGAAGCACAGTTGAGCATTGCAAATTTACCACCGGCTTTGGTAGAACGCTCAGTGCATGTGGTACGTGAGGAGGCCGGTCGTCTACTCACTCTGGTTGAACGAGAGGCAGACTACATTCGTTATGTGTTGGAGAAAAGTGGGCAAAACCGTACCCATGCAGCAAAGATTCTTGGCATTGACCGTGTTTCGTTGTGGCGGAAATTAAAGAAGTATGGAATGGAGGGGTAGAGGGAAGTCGCTGTGTACGTCGCACCTTCCTCCAACATTAGCGAAGCGATGGCGCAACTTATACGATGGCGGAGCAGGGTGGTATTTTGGTGTGCATTACATGATGGTGAGCCGTGCGGTGAAGAAGGCAGAAGAAAGTGGTGTAATGTTGGAGTGTTAGATCTGCCCCCCAACCTCCCCACTGGATTGCGACGAAACCAGTCATATTCTTATACAGATTACCCACCATTGATCGCCGGTTGAGTTATCGACCTGAATCACCGCGCTTAAAAAAGGCATTCATTTCGGCAAAACCGATAGCGCTGTCAGCATAGGTAAAACTTCCATCGTTTATGACCTCTCTGGCAGCAGTCACAAAAGCGCCGTAGGCAGCGCGCGCAAAAGAAGCACCGACACTGATGCGCTTGACACCTGCTGCCTCCAGTTGCGCAACGGTAAAGCCGGTACTCGATAGTCCCATGACCACATTAACCGGCTTATCGACTTCCGTACACACTCGATGAACACTATCCAGATCAGGTAATCCTGGCGCATAAAGTACGTCCGCACCAGCCTTTGAAAAGGCTTGTAGACGCCGGATCGTATCGTCGAGATCGCGCCGGCCCCAGACGAAATTCTCGGCGCGCGCGGTAAGAACAAAATCCTGCGACAGTGAACGACTCGCCTCGGCGGCAGCCGCAATTCGTTCGACCGCCAGACCGAAGTCGAATATTGGCTTACTGCGATCACCACTGTGGTCTTCAATGGAACCACCGGCCAGCCCGGTTTCGGCGGCGACTCGTATAGTTTCACCAACACTTGCTGGCGAATCCCCGAAACCTTTCTCGAGATCTGCCGATACGGGCAATGAAGTCGCATCTACCAGCTGCCGACAATGATCCAGAGTATCATCTAGACAGACGCTGCCTTCCTGCCAGCCCAGTGCAAAAGCCATTCCGGCACTGGTAGTCGCGAGCGCTTCGAAACCCATGGAAGTGAGCATGCGCGCACTGCCGACATCCCAGGGATTCGGGATCAGGAAACAGCCCTCGCGCTCATGTAACGCCCTTAACACCGCACCCGGCCCCGTTGCTGTAGCAGTCATGTTGGTGATCCTCATCTATGAAGTGAAACTGTGAGTTTAACAACTCATACTGACAACAGCATGTTAGCAAGATTTCGATAATATAACTCTGCGATACGCGCAGCAAACCACC
>JBEVXT010000237.1:0-6658 GCA_040505955.1 Sedimenticola sp.
TACTAACATTAACTCAAGACAACAAGTCTGGCTAATGCCAATGAAGGTGAACATAAGAAAAAGAGAAAATTAGCAAATTTTCTCCACCCGCTTGAATAAAGAAATTGGTCCTACCTTATACAGTCCTCTGCCCCTTACCGGACACCATACCTAGATGGGCAAAAGCAGCTAGGACCTATTCAAGGACATAAATTACTCATTATTACATGTTACACATTATATAGAAATACATATATAGAAATACATACATGTAAACGGGCCTATGGGTGGGTGGGTGAACAAAATTGACACTTCTGAACGGCAACGTTGCTGAAACACCTGTGCCAAGCCAAGCCAAAACTCTCGGCTGTAAACCAGCCTACCCAAACAATCCTGAACCGCCAATCACCGAGCCGCTGTCATGGGATACGCGAAAAACAACTACACATAGCTAAAACATTATTAAACTTGAATTTAGCAATTTAGGCATAATATACATTAAAAATGATAACACAAAAGTAATATGGGTATAAAGAATAAGGTTAACTGAATAAATCAAAACTATACCCAGCGGAAGTAGATGGTGTAAAACGCAAACCCGGTTCGAGGAATCTCGCACAATCTCCGCTTAATGAAATTAAACCTTTTTACTTTAATAAAAACAGCCCAATTTCATCTCACTTTGATCAGGGACAAAACAGACAATAACAAGGATAACCATAATTATATGGTGTAATGGCTAAATGGTCTCAGCAACGTTACGCATGTAGCAAACAGTTGATACAAAAGTAAACCATACTAACATTAACTCAAGACAACAAGTCTGGCTAATGCCAATGAAGGTGAACATAAGAAAAAGAGAAAATTAGCAAATTTTCTCCACCCGCCAAGCCCAAAGGCCCGCCAAAACAACGTAACAAAAAAAAAAAAAAAAAACATTCACGAATAATGACCTAAACTTCACTTATTAACTCCCAACGTTCAGCTGATAACCGATCAATAATCAACCTCTGCAGAGCATCTGTGCTTAACCAAAGCCAATTAATGAACCAACTAAATTTGATGAAAATGAACCCGTTCGATATAGTTTAAATTTCATCCAACTCGAAAAGAATCACACCAAGAATCATCTGATATGACAAAAACTGGCCTCGACTCGAGACTATTCACTGTTTTCCATAATACTGCACTTCAAATAAAACAATTTAATTGGCTCTGGTTGTGACTTACGTTTGAACTATAAAATACAGCTAACGCCCGTTATCTAAATGCCTCTGATAAAGTGATAAAAGCAATGCATTTATAAATTCACAAATTGGTACGTCACAACTACTGTCATAACCCCAGAGAATTTACTAAAGAATTAGACAAATTTGGTAGATAATAATATTCAAAGCTTGAGATAACGCGCACGTACTGTAGTACATGTACATGTAATACCTACAAATTTGCTCCACACTTCAAATTCATTCCATCCCAGTAGGGTCTTGCCAGGTCAATCTCCCAGCAATCCTATCCTCCCAAAATGACGGACGATTGAACAGCTGATGCATCATGGCCGTGCATCACCTTCAATCCCCTCAATCCTGAAATGGAATGAGAAAGAAGAGCGGAACAAACGTCACAGAAAATAACCACAAACACAAAACCAACCACACTATTTCATGCTATTGAGAACTTGACGATAAAAATTGCTCAACACTCTCGAGCCCTCAGTGTTCAAATGGAGACCTCCATCCCGCACCGCAAACATATGACGGTGTGGCTCACCATTCTTTTGCACAAATGGGCGAAATGATTGTAAATAGGTAATTCTTCGATATTTGCAAAATCGCCTAACCCTGTTATTAGCATTGATTACTAACGACTTGGACTGTCTCAAGTCAACTGGCCTCGGCAAAATAGCAGAATAACATAACTTAACATTTAGCTTTACATTGCGAATAACGCCAAACAGATTGTTCAAAGCCGATGGAAAGTCTTCAAAATGCAAATTGAAAATATCATTTGTCCCAACATGTACAATTACTATATTTGCTGACTCTATATCACGTTGTAGACTTTTACTGCTCGAAACTTCCCTAGCAAGACCACCTATTGTTCGACCTGGAAAAGGCCGAACAACTAAATCCTCCACTCCCGTGACATGCTTCGCGATGGAGTCGGAGATGAGTAGAGACTGCTTGTTCCCTACAACCAAAAACATAAATTAAAATTAAATCTCAGAAACAATAAATTTATCCATCATATTGGCAACCTGAACTTTATCTGTCAGTGAAAATGCCAAATACTTCTTATAAACATCACTACGCCAATCACCTTGAAGTTGAATCAACTCTGACGGCACACCTGCCCGAAAGGCCAAAGTGGTGCCCCCACGCCTAAAGCTATGTGATGAATAATCACTCGGATTCAAACCGATATCAGAGATTAATGATTTCAGTTTATTTTGATACATAGAATAAGTAATAGCCTTACTTTTAGTAAAGGAAAAAAGGGGGCTATCTGGAGAACCAGGTACTAAATTTATCAACTTCATATATGCTGACACTGGACAAAGTACCGAATTAGATTTAACTAAAGGAATCTGCAACAATCTTTCTCCAAATTGCAGAGTTTTGGTCCAACGAAAGGAAACAACTAATACCTCCCCATGAAACCTGATATCACTCTTTAAAAGATATTTACCTGATTTATCGGATTTGTTCTCTAACACCAAATTAGATTTTCTCGCTAATAAGAAAAAGGCAAACAGAAAAAGGCACCAAAAACAAACATCTAACGGCTTTGAACAATCTAAACTCTCATGAAATCGCACTAAAATAGCAGGCGTTATCGGCAAGGCTTGCTTAGGACAATGAGGATTTAAGCGGTTAATTCCCTTCAATGCTAAGTTAATCAAATAAGAATTGAATTCAATTTTAACTCCTAACAGTAAGTGCATGGTACGAATTCCACTAATATAATTTCGAATAGCATCAACCGATCTAAAAGATCTACTCAGAAATTGTGCATAAAGAGATATAACGTCATTCGAAGCAGGAAGAGGTGTGAAATTAAAAAAGACACAGAATAAAAGAAAACTTTCCCACTGAATATATAAATTTTTGTTTGTTCCTTCAGCAAAGCTGGCTCTCTTGGACGTACCTAGCTCTGCCTTTAAAAGCTGTAACTGTTCATCTGAAACGAGAATATTACCAGTATTCAGTCAAATGAAAATCTTCTAATGAAACTTCACATTCTTCACCTTTATTACCAAACTCGTTCAAAAACTTTTCCGCATTTGCCGAGTCCAGATGCCACCTACTCAAGTAATCTGCAACTCTATTATCAACACCACTAATATGTTTTGCTCTAATCTCAAACTCATGTAGAGCTGCCAAAAAACATATCTCACGCAAACAGCTCTGTAAGAAATCACAACGAGTTGAGCCCTTATTGATTACAGTACAGGAAGACAGATTATCACACAACATAATTACTTTCTTCCCATTCAACTGTGAACCCCATAACTTCAGAGCAATCACTATTGCTAGCAACTCCAGCGCATTAATGTGCCACTTTTGCCCGTCAACCAGCTCCGGAAAAACCACGTGAAAATATTTATTTCCAAAGAATCCTCCACAGCCAGTTAAACATGCATCAGTAGATATAATACTATCTGGAGCTGACCAGTCAGACAGGGACATCATAGAAATTCCATTGTAATAGGGCAAAAATTTATGCCACCATAATAAATCTTTCCTGACGTAATCTGGAAGAATGTGGTTAACTGTATCGGGCGCTTTATAAATTTCTCGCAAAAACTTTAACAAACGCTGCACAAACACTCGACCCGGCCTGACACAAGACGAAATAAAACTTAATTTACCTATCAGAGATTGAACCTGTTTCTTTGTAGCTTCCGATTTCTTAAGCCAAGTTTGGACAAGGTTTCTGATCTCAATTAGTCTCTCAGGTGTAATTTCTAACGTCATCTTCTCTGTATCAAAATAGACCCCAATAAAAGCCATTCTAGTAGATGGAGCACATGCTTTTTCTTTCGACTCACGAAAACCACATTTTTCCAAAGTACCCTCTAACGTCATATATGAAAACAAGGACAACTCAGCCTTTTCCGCTGAGACAAGATCATCTAAATAATTCAATACATAAATACTCATCATTAACATAATAAATGCAACGGCATTGGTAACTCTCTGAAAAATATGTGCCGAACTTCTCAATCCCATCGACAGTACCGTATCAAAAAATAAATGACCTTTATATCTATAACCGACCTTATGATATTCTCCCGGGTCGATGAATACCTGACGATAACCTCTTCGGAGATCTTTTTTGAATAAATGGCAACCTTGACCTTTGACCTTGATCAGCTCGACAAAATCATCCACTTTCGGATAAATTAAAGAAACCTTGTCTCCTAAATATATATCTTTAACAATTGAATCATTAACTGAATTACCTTTTGGAAAGCTTAAATCCAAAATAATACGACGTTCCTCCGTATTATTTTTTGGGACGGAATTCAAGGGAGATAGAATCATTGCCGATTTCTTGAAAGGATTATGCTTAAATGGCCCTAATACGGTTTTATGCTCCATTTCCTTAACAAAATATTTATTAATCTCAACTGGAAATTCTCTAGCTCCCTTATGATTTCTAAAACTCTTAGAAGTATTCTGACAAGGTTCTTTAATACATCCTAAAGGGAAGCCAAATTCCAAAAATTCACAAACAATCTTATCATTATAACTAGCTAGCATATGTCTCATAAAGGAAAAATTCATATTCTCATTTACTGGAATTTTACAGCCCTCAAAATTGTATTTGCCAGAATTCACCACCTTATCATGCGCTGAAATCAAAATTTCTGTTTCACGTTCATCATTCGCAGTTAACATATTACACAAATCACACTTTTTATGTATTTTACCCAGATTTGAAGAACATAAGATATTTTCTTCATGAATATCTCGCGAAACCTGATGCAATGAATTACTTTTAACATTTTTGCACTGTTTATCATTCACTACACAATTGTTCTTGATTATAGAACCTTTAACAAACTCTGGCAAAAACAAATTTGCAACCGATTCATTCACCTGAAGCAAATTAGCCATGCGATTGTTTGACCGTCAAACAACCGAATGCGGGCATTCTCGAGAACATTCCTGATGCTTTAATTTTTTGTGATCCTTTTGCCAACATTCGGCACATATGTGTAAGCAATTTCTCATCCTTCCTCTTATAACTTCTAAATGATCATTAGGTTTGGCACATTTATTTCTGTTGTACCATGAGCAATACCAAAGACGCTCAACATTTTCATCATCCTTTCTATTGTCAACCGGCACATTTACTTTGCCTTTCGACAAAATGTTGGATTTTCTGAAACTTTCGCCTCTCAAAATATGCTTAGAGAGAATAGCCTGTTCTAATTGACCCGGATCATCACTCCATAATTTCAAACCCAATTCGATTTGGCGTACCCACGCAGCATAAAAGCTCTTAAGCCCATCAAATGTGTAAGTACCGGCATAGTAAAGAATTTTCTTCAATAATTCTAATCTTCCCCTTCTTTCTACTTTGCCAATGGACTCATTTGAAATGATCTCAAGTTCACCTGCAACAAAAAGTCTGAGATCTAAATTTTCAAATTCAATATTTTTATTTACGAATTCGAACTGCAGCTGAGAATGTGGCCATTTTTGTGGCAATCTAACTTTATCGGATGATTTGGAACTAATTCCAGACTTTTTTGATTTTCGCTTCTTTTTCTTATGTTTCTTTCCCTTAGCTTTTTTAACATATTCCGAAGAGGAAGAACAAGAATCATCAGAAGAACTGTCATACGAATCAGAAGTGTCACTATCAACAAGACCGTAATTCTTCATATGAGTTGCTACCGACTTACGTAAATGTTTGTTCTTTCTTAAATCGCACAATGTCACCTTATCGGCCATATCATCAACCACTTTCTCATGTTTAATTTTGGCCAACACATGCGGTTTGTCAAGCTTAGTGACCGACAGTTTATCTACAGCAATGTCTGAAATACCTTCTTTCTGTAAATGAGCCACTTCTCTCTTCGACTTCTCTAATGTCGCCTTCAAACGTTCTTTCTCTCTCCTCCTTCGTAATGTACGCTTCTCTTTCACCAAACGCTCGATTTCTTCCTTCAATTGCCTGGTTTCTTCGTCGTCGGACTCATCCGATGTCAATTCCTCGTTATCAGCCTCGTTCCCGATAGCGGCAACAGGAAATTTTTCAACGAGCACCTGTCTGGACTGTTTCACCGTCTTCACTCTCAGTGGCGAAATCACGCTTCATATCTTTCTCCATCATCAGATTCGAAATCTGTCACCTTTTCGTCCATCCACTCAGAAACTCCTTCATTGTACTTTCTATAGTCTGAGATTTTTTGTGACGCCACCCGTTTCGGCGGCCTCTCTGTCCCAGACGCAATGTTCGCCATTGTCAGTCTCCCACCGGAGAAACAATTACGCTATCCTTGCATATATTATATATACATATCCGTATTTCACTCTCCCAATTGCACCACAATACTATAACAGCAGCAGTTTCACATAAGGCCCGCTACAGGAAGAGCAAGGCTAACTGCTAAGAAAATAAACTTTTCACAAATTGACACGTCAGAACAAAATAACACTTCTGA
>JBEVXT010000238.1:0-8750 GCA_040505955.1 Sedimenticola sp.
GGGGGGGGATAGCGCAATAACTACCCGGGTTTCGCTTCGCTCAGCCCAGGCTACAACGTCTATTAACTTAATGACTATGATCCACACAATGTGTTACTAAGCAGTACCAAAACTACAATATGCCGCATGCATAAAGTTGAAATTTCCGACTGGCATAGCCATCGAACTCACTCCACGCCCTAAGTGCGTGGTTTTAAGGATCTAATAAAAACAGGGAGCAGTAGCGGTGCTTGCTGCCAACAGGCCGTGATGTTGGGGCGGGTACCTGCAGGCTGTCATCTGTAAAAGCATAACAGTACCCCATACATAATTAAGGTAGACCAGGAATGTCACAACAAACTCTGAAACCCAGCAATATCAAGATCTATCACGTATTTCTCGCCTCTCCTGGCGACATGGAAGAAGAACGCAAGGTGGTGCGTAAGTTTTTTCACGACTACAACCGCGACAGTGCCAAGTTCAGAGGCATCCAGTTTGATCTTATCGACTGGGAGAACCACTCCACTATCGGCGTTGGTCGTCCCCAGGAGTTGATCACCAGGCAGACACTGGAAAAACACCGCTTGTCTCTGGCGCTGGTGATCGGTCTGCTGGGCCAGAGGTTTGGACACCCAACAGGTGACTGCAAATCAGGTACGGAAGAGGAGTTCAACATCGCCATGGCCATGCGCAGGGAGCAGGGTAACTATCCCGAGATCAAGTGGTTTTTTCGCAAGAAGTGGGGCAAAGATGGCGCACCCACAGATCCACAAGAAATGATGGAGAGCGCGGAACAGATGGGTAAGGTGAAAGCCTTCAAAGAGCGCCTGAAAAAGGAGGGAGATGATCAACTCTTTACCGCCAATTTCGAGACTACCGATGATTTTCCAGAGTGCCTGGCAAAGGATCTGAATCGCTGGCTGAATGACCAGGAGAGGCTCTGGAACCGGTCACGCAAAGAACCCGTCGAGACTCCCGAACCGCAACCCGATAACCTACTGCTGGAAGAGTGGCTGCGTATTCAAGCCGCCGATTGCGCACGGTTGCCTTTGGAAGTTTTGGATGCCCGTCAGGGCCTGGAGCAAAAAGCCGACCCCATCCGTCTGCCGGATATCTTTGTGCCACTAAAAGCCGTGGCACCCCCGGAAAAGTGGCTGGAGGTGGGTGACTTGGCCCCGACCCGTCTTAGGGCTTTGACAGAGGGAGAAAGGGGGAAACCGGAAGCTGTGCTCGATCTTCTGGCCCGTGAATCCTGCGCTGTATTGATTGGGGATCCCGGCGCTGGCAAGTCGGCGCTGATCAATCAACTGGCATGGCAACTGACAATGAGTGATGACCGGGAGGAGATTCCCGCTGTTCTCCGGGGCAGACTGCCGGTACGCATTGTTCTGCGCCAGGTGAAAATTCCCGTCAACGCCAAACATGGTGAAGCCAAATGGCTGTGGGATGCCCTGGAGGAGGATGTACGTAACCTACTCGAAAACAGCATGACAGGCAGGGGGGTGCAAGCGTCGAAGGTGGTGCATGCCCTGCGCCACCGTCTTAACCAAGAGTCGGGTGGCCTGCTACTGCTCGATGGTCTCGATGAAGTGCCTGCCGCCAACAAGCGCCGTACCTACCTGCTGCAGGCTATTCGTCAATTGCTCGAGAGCCTACCCAAAACCACCCGGGTTTTGGTGACTGCACGGCCCTATGCTTATACCGACCCCAGTTGGCGACTGGCGGATTTCATCCCCTTCTTTCTTACCCCATTCGACAAAGGGCAGCGCAAGCAGTTTATCGACGGCTGGTACAAAGCTGCCCGGGAACGCTTTGGGCTGCGGGAAGAGGATCTGAAGCAGCGGATTCCTGATCTGCTGGAACGGATAGAGGGTCGTGAGCACCTCCGGGAGTTGGCCCGGCGACCGCTGCTGCTGACCCTCATCGCCACCCTCCATGCCAGTGGCGGCCGCCTGCCGGATGACCGGGCACAACTCTATAATGACAGCGTCGATCTTCTGCTCTACCAGTGGCGTGCCGACCGCTGCTTCCGTAACAGCGATGGTAATCCACTCAGGTTGGATGAGTCGGATCTGCGAAAATCTCTACAGCAACTTGCATGGGTCGCACACAAGGCACAGCGTGGGCAGGAGGAGAGTAACGGCACCGCCAATATCAGCCGTGGCCAACTGCTGGAAGCTTTCGAACCGATACTCGATACTCTCGGTCGGGACGACCTGCTCGCCTTCCTGGAGCAGCACAGCGGTATCCTTATAAACCGGGGTGCCGGTTACTACGCCTTTCCCCACCGCTCCTTTCAAGAGTACCTGGCCATGGGCTGGCTCACCTCACAAAGTGATGATGCACTGAGTCAGGAAGTGTGTATCGATCCCGTCTGGTGGCGGGAGACCTTCCTGCTGGCGGTTCTCGAACAGAGCAAAAAACCTATTTTCGCCATGACCCACATAAAAAATATTCTGGAGATGGCGAAGGATGCGGATGAAAATATCCACCGGCAGGCCGCCGTGCTTGCCGGTATCGGATTGATAGAACTGAGGTTGACAGGTCTTGGCGGCGCTGCTTTTTCATCTGAGCGAGAGGGTATTCGGCTGAAGTTGATCGATATTATAGAAACCCCCCAGGCATTGACGATAGTGGAACGCGCCGAAGCGGGACGGGTATTGGGGCAAGTGGGTGACCCACGCCCGGGGGTGGGTCTGGATAAAGAGGGACTACCGGATATCGACTGGTGTGAGATTCCGGCAGGGGAGATAACGCTGGATGAAAATGCAGGCACCTTCCCCGTGGAGTGTTTTCATATAGCCCGCTATCCAGTCACCAATGCTCAGTTTCAGACCTTTATCGATGCCGGAGAGGGGTATATGAATCCCCGGTGGTGGGCCACTCTGGATGCCGCGCCTGAAAAACCGGCAACACCCAGGTGGAGCGAAACCAACCACCCCCGTGAAACCGTCACCTGGTACGAGGCGATGGCCTACTGTGAATGGCTTTCGGAGCAACTGGGCTACCGGGTGAGCCTGCCGACAGAGTGGCAGTGGCAGCAGGCGGCTTGCAGTGGTAATTCGGGGCAGAACTATCCCTGGGATAAAGAGTATGTAAGCGGCTGGGCGAATATTAATGAAACCTGGGGTGGAATAGGTTCCCATAATCTTGGTAGAACCACTGTCGTTGGTCTCTACCCCCAGGGTAACTCGGCGCAGGGCGTGTCCGATTTGTCGGGGAATGTATGGGAGTGGTGTCTTAACGAGTATAAAGAGCCAACCCATACCCAGCCATCAGGCACGTTCCGTCGCGTGGTGCGCGGCGGTTCCTGGATCTACTTTTCGGACTTCGCCCGTGCGTCGTTCCGCAACTTCGACTTCGCTCCGGTCGTCCGTTTCAACTTTCTGGGTTTTCGGTTGAGTTGTTTGTCCCCCATCATGAAACCCTGACCGCTGCTGCGCTGATCACTGAAACACTGTTTTTCTGTTCACTGATCCACCGCGATAGCGGTGGCGGCGTGCGTAGCACGCCCCGGTCATTTGCGGTGGTCACTCTTGGCAATTCGATTAAATACGGTGCGGCGTAGTCCCCAACTGTCAGCATAACGCACATGGTTGATCCAGCCCTGCACAGAGGCATCCAGTTCCGCAAAGCTGATCCTGCCCTGCCGCCATGCTTGCATCTGACTTCCCAGGTGTCGGGTTGCCTTTCGAGCCTTACGCGCCTTGATACGTCGATGGGTGGGATAGACCACGAAACCGAGCCACGGGATACCACACTCCACTGGAAGAACCTGGGTGGCGGATTCGTGGATGATCAATCGAAACCGTTGCAGACGCTTGATGATCGCCTGTTTCCAAGTCCAGAGTTCTTTTTTACTGTTGCTGAAGAGGGCGAGGTCATCGACATAGCGCAGATAAGCCTTGCAACCAAGTTCACGTCTCACAAAATGATCAAAGGGATCAAGATAACAGTTGGACCAGAACTGCGAGGTCAGGTTGCCAATGGGCAGGCCCCGCGGTCGACAGGCGGCAAGCAGGTCATCTCCTGGAAACCATGCCATTTCATACTCATCATCCAGTACCCCGGCGCCACCATCGATGATGGTAGCGACCAGTTCCATAACATCCTCTTCTTCAATCTGGCGGGAGATGATTTGTTTGAGAACCTCGTGGTCAATGGAGGGAAAGTGTTTAACGATATCTGTGCGCAGTACGTAGCGAAATCTGCGTGAGAAAGAGTGCAGACGGTCTACTGCCCGATGCGTTCCCTTGTTGCGCCGGTTGGCGTAGCTGTCCGAAATAAAATGTCTTTCAAATCGGGGTTCCAGTAGATTACAGAGCGCGTGATGTACCACCCGGTCACGAAAGGGAGATGCACTGATTTTTCGACGCTTGGGTTCATGTATATAGAAGTTTACATAAGGGCCGGGGCGATAGCGCCCTGTAAGTAACTCTGTGCGGAGCTTCAACAGTTGATCCGCCTGCCTGAAGTCAAACTGTGCCACATTGGGGTGACTGCGTTTGCCTCGGGCTGCTTTTCGATAGGCCAGGAGCAGGTTTTCCCAATCACAGACTTGATTGAACATATTGCTGGAGGGCATACGAGTGTCGCAGGAGATGGTGATTTTTATACGTGTATACGATCTGCTCGACTGGCTGCTGCCAAAGTCGGAGCGTTTCCCCAAAGTCTATCGGCATACGATAACACAGCGACTGATGAATTCAGTGCTGGATCTGCATGATGCCTTGGGGGATGCCCAGGCATCACGGGCGAGAGAGCGACTGAGGGCCCTACAGGCTGCCGATGCTGCCTTGGTAAAGCTGCGCAACTACCTGAAACTGGTTCACCGGTGGCAGTGGTTGAGTCATGGGCAGTATCAACATGTGAGTGAGATGGTCGCTGAGATCGGTCGCTTGTTGGGCGGTTGGCTGCGACAGGCAGGGCAGTTCAAGTAAAGGGCGGGGCGCTTCGGGAGTGTTATCCAGGAAGCGCCCCTGTTTGCTATATGCCCGATGGCATAAGCACCATGCGGACGGGACCAGCCCGCGCCATCAATCCACTCTTCGCCTCGGTCTGCAAACCGTGATCGGCAGACAGTTCCGGAAGTGGTCAACGCCTCAAGAGAGATGACCACCCGCGTTGAGCGAACCCAACGCCAAAGAAGAACAGGGTCGATGTGGGACAAACAACTCAACCGAAAACCCAGATTGTTGTTACGGTTGTCCGGTTCGTTGTTGTTGTTGCGGATCGACGCACGGGCGTTGTCTGAATTGTTGATCCAGGAACCGCCGCGCACCACGCGTCGGAACGTCACGGGTGACCCCACTGGCAAGCCAGCACCTTCGATTATGGGGGGATTTGTGCATGAATACAAAAAAATTCGGACGTGCTACGCACGTCACCACCGCTATCGCGGTGGATCAGTGAACAGACAAACAGTGTTTCAGTGATCAGCGCGGCAGCGATCAGGGTTTCATGATGGGGGACAAACAACTCAACCGAAAACCCAGAAGGTCGTTACGGGAGACCGGCCCGCTGAGGTCGTCGCGGAACGACGCACGGGCGTCGTCAGAATCGAGGATCCAGGAACCGCCGCGCACCACGCGATTCTTCGTGCCTGATGGCTGGGCATTGGCTGGTTTCCCATACTCATTCAGACACCACTCCCATACATTCCCTGGCAGATCGGACACGCCCTGCAGTGAGTTGCCTAGGGGATAGAGACCTACGGCAGTGGTTCTATCAAGATTATGGGGGCCTGCTTTATCCCAAACCACGGTTTCGTTGATATTGGCCCGACCGCTTAGGTATTTTTTGCCCCAGGGATAGTTCTGCCCCGGATTGCCGCTGCACGCCGCCTGTTGCCACTGCCACTCTGTTGGCAGGTTCACCCGGTAGCCCAACTGCTCTGATAACCATTCGCAGTAGGCCATCGCCTCGTACCAGGAGACTGTGTCACGGGGATGGTTGGCTTCACTCCAACGGGGTGTTGCCGGTTTTTCAGGTTCAGCATCCAGAGCGGCCCACCACCTGGGATTCATATACCCCTCTCCGGCATCGATAAAGGCCTGAAACTGGGCGTTGGTGACTGGATAGCGGGCTATATGGAAGCGCTCCACGGGGAAGGTGCCTGCCTTGTTGTTCAGCACGATCTCCCCCGCCGGAATGGCACACCACTCAATATCCGGTACGCCATTTGCATCGAGACCTACGCCGGGGCGGTCGTCCAGTTCGGTAGCACCCAGGGCACGAAACAGCGCCTCCCGGTGTTCTGGATTCTCTACCCGATTGAGTGCGCTATAACAGGCCTGTCGATATCGCTCCCCCCACTCTCCTAAATGGCCTCTGGCGTGTGCGATCTCCAGGCAGTCGCCCAACAGAATGGCAGGGTGGGGGCTCTCCTGCAGCGAGTTATCGTCCAACTGCTCTCCAAGCACAGCAAACGCCTCAAGGGCGCTCTCCAGGTCATCACGGTTGGCGAGGTTGGCGAAGAGAAACAGCAGCATCTGTCGCCACTGAGGGGTTTTTGCATGATCTTCCACCAGCTTACTCACCGATTCCTTGGCACGGACAAAACGTTCAGCGGCAAGAAAGTCCTGAAAACTGAGGTGGTAGAACTCGGCCTTTTTATCAGCGGCGGGCAACAGCAGGCCGGAGCGTGAGAGCAGGTCTTCCCGCTTCTCTACTGCTGCCGCTTCACTGCCCTCGGTTTGGGGGTTGGAGCGGGCATAGGCGATCAGTGCCTGGTCGACCTCATCCAATGGGATCTCTGCTGTGGGAAGAGTGCGCGGCTTTTCCACCTCTGCACCCCGCTGCATCACCTGTGCCACCACCCCGAGGCGGCGGCGAACACCATCCACCTCTTTCTCCTGACCCAGGTAGCGGCTGTGCAGCACTTGATTGACCACGGCGCTGTAGAGGTCGTGGATATCTTTGGGTAGCCGTTTTCCCTGGTCATATTTTACGCAGAGGGCGGTGAGCAGCATGGGGTTGTTGCGCAGTTCGGCCAGATCGGCACGGGCTTTAAGCTGTTGCAGTAGCCCTTCACCCTTGTTGCCTCCCTCCTTGCGGTCCGCCGCCTGGAACCAGCGGCGGATAAAAAGCTGCTGCAGATCATCGGTGAGATGTGCCAGTTTACGCTCATCCAGGGAGAGCTGCTTCTGCTCTGCCGGGTTCAGCCCATAGGGGCGGCTGGTGAGGAGGATGCGGTTGCCGCTCTCTATCCAGTGGGGCAGGGCGCGCTTCAGGCCGGAGAGCAGGGCGGCACGGGGGTACACCACCTTCCCGTTGTGCTTGTCGCTGGGTGGCACTTCATCAAAGCCGTCGATAATCAGCAGGCAGTTGCCCCTTTTTAGATGATCCAGAAACAGCTCGCCGGTGAGGCCATCCGGTCGTTTCACTTCAAGCCAGCGGCAGAGGGCATCTTCCAGTTGGGCACGGCTCCAGTCACCCTGGTCTCTGCAACAATCCATATGCCCCGCGAACTCACGCAAACGACAGAGGATGGGGAGGCGACCAAGGAGATCATCGGGCAGATGTTCCTGGTATTCGTCGGCAACTTCGTGGGTGTCGGAGGGGATGGAGTGACTGGTAACTACTTGGCAGACCCAGTTACAGAAGGTGCTTTTGCCGGCACCCGGTGCGCCCGGGAGATAGAGTGAGTCCCGGTTCAGTCGCTCCAGCAGCAGGTCGTGGCCCTGACGTTTCATCCCCCCTCTTTCAAGCTTCTCTTCACCCTCTGTCGTGCGAGTAGGGGTGATTGCCGGAACGTGGACCTGGGGCAGCCCGACATTATGGGTCTCGTTACTGTCGAGGCCGAGGAGGCTGATGTTGCTGCTCTCTTTTTTTAGCCAGTTGAGATAGGCGGTAGGGATTGGTTCCGGTTGGTCTGGTTTGGGATTTTCAATAGTTGTTGGTTTTTTGAACAAGCGGTTCACCAGGGCGGTGAGATCACTTTCCAGCCGTTCTTTGAACGCCACGGTGGTTTCGTATTTGTGGTAGTCGCCAGTGAAACAGTTACACTCCTTTGTCTGTTTGGTGATAAAGGCCTCTACCCATTGCAACTGTTCTAAGGCACTCTGCATCGCCTCTTGTGAGAGGCCTAGTTTTAGGGAAAAATCCTCGTTGCGACGATAGAGAAGTACCCGTGGTGTGCCTGCATCGACGGCACCGTAGAACTCATACTCGGTACCCGTGGGCTGACGACCTTCATCCTTCAGGGGCTTGAAACTATCATCCAGCGGTGTTCCCAGGCGATGGCGGAGGATGAAGATACAGATATCATACTCTGCCATCTTCGGCAGGCCGTCTTCAATGTTGATCTGGGGTGGATGGTTTACCAGTTTTGGGTAGTGGGTATTGTCCCAGCCGTAACCCTCTACCATGATATTGTCAGGTCGCCAATGGTGGCCGTTCAGGTGTTCAATAACCTCGAAAGCCGCTTTGCGCTCCTCTTCCACATCCCCCGGTGAGCCGACAAAGATGCGAAGAGTCGATTTTTCTTCTTTTTTCATAGTATCCGTTCCTGGAATGTAACTATTCAGCATTGAGCCGTAACTGTTCAGATTGCCCCTAAAATTAGTTAGTTCAAGGCACAAGATGTGAGTTTACACAAACAAACTCACATCTTGTGCCTTTTTATCGTGAAACCGGCTCTGTAGCAAAATCCTGAAAATCACAGTGATGGTGGGACAGCGGTGTTGTAGGAGCGAACTTGTTCGCGATGGACTACGAAACGTGCTCTTCGCGAACAAGTTCGCTCCTACACCTGAGTTCCAAACTACCGT
>JBEVXT010000239.1:0-5205 GCA_040505955.1 Sedimenticola sp.
GCTCTAGTCCAATATACAGAATTTTCCCACTATAGGGGTTACCGCGCACGCTAACCTCCACATCACCACCCACAGCCAGCCCTGCGGCCTGTTCTGAAGTGACTCCCCCATGTACGAGAAAGGCGCTGTCATCCGCCAGCACCACCAGGGACTCCGATTGTAACCGGTTAACCGTGGTGGCTCCGACAACGGCGGCAACCTTGACCACAACGCCACCAAACGGCGCTGTAATGTGGCACTCCTCAAGATCCGCCTGGGCCTCCACCAGGGAGGCATTGGCCTGCCGCCAATCAGCAACAGCACGGGATGCGGCAATCTCAGCCAGTTTGTAGTTATGTTCTGAGAGAACGTCTCTTTCAAACAGGTCAAATGTGCGTTCCAACTCCTTTGCTGCCTCCGCCTTATCATGTAGCGCTGCCTCCAATCCCGCTTTGGCGGCCGTCACCCGGGCAAGGTAGCGGCGTTGATCCAGGGCAGCCAACAAGCGACCGCTCCTGACCCGATCACCCGGCTGCACCTCAACCCGGCTGATTTTTCCCGAAACCGTTGTCCCCAGCTCGACTCGATTAAGCCAATCGAGACGACCTTCTACATCATCAGCCGACACCAGGGTGGTGCTTACGGCCATTATCACTGCCACAATCCAGCGTTTAATCATCTCTCTTCTCTCCGTCATTCTCCACGGTCAGCGACTGCAGCAAGTGCCCGCTGAGGGCATCCAGCCGTGCCCAGGCAAGCACAAGTTTGAACTCGGCCTCATCTCTTCGCAGCTGATAATCCACTGTTTTTGACGCCGCATCACCCAAATTGGACTTCAGCTCATGCTCATAGAGGGCGCGGCTTCGATCCAGATTGAGTTCACGATAGGCCCCCAGCGCCTCGACCTCATCCTGCTCCACCTTGAGAGCGCTGATCTCAAACCAGAGATCAAGAACCGTCTGGCGAAGTTCCAGCTCGCTCTGCGCCAAAAGCGCACGACGTTCGTGGAGCAGAGCCCGCTGTTTGGCCAGTGCGGCATCGGCCGCCCCGCCGGAGGAGAGAGGCAGTTCCATCACCAACCCCGCAGAGACAGGGTGGCTGGAGCCGGTGGTTCGGTTATAGGCGGCCAACTCCATCTCACCGCGAATCACCAAGCCATCTGCCGCTTTGGCAGCACCAACCTGTGAACCGGCCGCCAGTATCCGGGAGCGCAGCGCTTTTAATCGGGGGTTATTCGCCAATACCTCCTTTAGCAGCAGATCAACTTCGCCAAGCTCCCTCTCCTGCGCCGGCAGATCGGGCCGCTCCAGTTCCGCCGGCGGTTCATCAGGACGGTTGAGGCTCAATGCCAGGCGCAACCGGGTCGCCTGCTGCTGCTGCCGGGCCAACGTTCGGTTACGCAACTCCCTGTTGAAGATACTCTCTTTCTCCAGGAGGTCGAGTTCCGAAACCCGGCCCAACTCCATCACATCCCGAAGCTTGTTCCAGCGCAAAAAGGCGACCGTCATGACCTCATCATCCCGGAGAAAGCGCATATCGGCGAGCAGAACATCAAAGTAGCGGGCAAGGATATCGAGATAGCGCCGCTGCCTAGCATCGAGGTAGTCCCACTCCCTGCCGACCTGATCATAGCCTGCCGCTTCCAGAGCCAATTCACTCTGCCCTGCATCATACAAGCGCTTGCTCACTCTGAATTTTACGCTGCTGTTGTTTCTGCTCCGGTTGGTCGAGAGGTAGGAGGGCTCAACCGCCAGCAGACGTGCTTCGACACCGGCCTTGAATGCCATACTAGCTGAGAGTTCCAACTGTTGAGCGGCTCCCGCCTCCATGCGGGCGCGTTCAGCTTCCAGTGTGGGATGGGCATCATCCGCAAGGGAGAGGGCATACGTCAGTGTCAGCGGTTGCGGCAGCGGCGGAGTACCTGCTGTCTCCTCTGCCTGAGCACCGCCCCAGCAAAGCACCACAGGCAGCAGCAGACAGCGGGGGATCATTGTCAGACTCATCGTGCTCATTTCCCTTTTGCCGCTTTACGCAGCAGCCGCTTGTAGCGTGAGAATTTCATCTTTCTAAAACCCTCCTCGACCACATAACGGCCGAGCAGCATGAACTCCTTCGGACCATTGGCGGCGATGGTCATGCGCGCCGATTTTATCTCCCTGCCCTCCAGGTCATAGAATGCAAAAACCGGTGTCGCACCGACTCTGTTCTTCTTCACCGCAAAATCTTTCTGCAGAATCGCCTCGCCACTGAAGTCGGTGATCTCCACATCACCTTCGATATCCACCAAGAAGATGAGAAAGTACTGCTTGAAATAATCCTGGACATGAATCTGATTGAGTACCGTCTCCTTCATTCGCCGACAATAGGGGCACTCATCCATCTCATACATGATAAGAATGGCGCGCTTACCCTGCTCCCTGGCATTTTCCAGCTCCTCCTGAAAATCACCCCAGGTCTCATCGAAAAAATGACTCACAGGATCGCGTGTGGCGGCCGCCTGAAGCGCGGAGACCGGCAATAGCAAACAGAGTAACAACATAGTTACAAGTTTCATCTTATCCTCCTTACGGCATCCTCTTCGGGACACCCCATCACTGATCCGGCGGTAAAAAGGCTCTGCCGGGTGATCGTTGTCGATCTTATGGTTTATAATTTAAGATTACCCTTTCAGTCCCCTATTGGAAAGCCCTACCAAGTCTGTGATGAGCGGGACAAGTACCCGAGGCGTAGTGTCCAGCCAGAGCTGCTTCGGATACAATTAAGTTGTAATATCCCACTGATGCACCTATAACACTGAGTTATAACTCCGTGGCAACTATTCAGTTGGGTACGGGGTCGGAGTCGATTGCCCACATGGATGTGGGTAAGAAGCGTGAGCTGGGAGCGGAAGCATTGCATAGAAAATAGGTGGAAATTACCACCCCTCTTGGTGCAATCGACTCCGACCCCTGATGAAAAGACCCTCTTGGTGGGGGGTACTGAATAGTTACACTCCGTGCTTCTATACGCTGAGGTGGTCATAACCATTCCGTTTGAACCCTGCCCCCTCATTGAGTGCCCAGGCACAGCGGCTAATTTTCAGCGGAGTAGCTGGCATTCATCAGAAAAACGAAAAGCAGACGCCATAAGGCAAAGAGTACTACTGAAGAGCACGATGATGAACCGAACCCAACTGACAGTGCCTACGCCCGATGCAACTGAAAACCCCGGCACCATCACACAGATACAGACCCTGCAGCAGTGGGTGGATGAACTCCCCTATGCCAACCCGCTGCAGATGGCGAAGCAATTGCTCAAATCAATCTCACTGCTGAACCGTCACCCCGGCGGGGTCGCTAATCGGGCAGATCTTATGGCGTGCTTCCACACACCTTTCCATCAACTCGTCAATAGCGCCAAACAAAAAAACCGCACCAGCACCCATCGCGATGCCGCCGAACTCTATGCAATGGCCGAAAAGATCGCAATCGAAATGTCCTACGGTTACAAGATCGGGATCAGGGAGCAGCACTACTTCCAGAAGGGACGATTGTCTGCACAACAGCAGGCGGCACTGATCTACCACGCTCTTGACAGCCTGATTCTCAGCTTGCTCTTCTCGTTTGCAGAGCACCGCCAGGAGCCGCTTCATCTGTGGGGTGAGATTATTCAACTCTACCTGCTCGCTGAAGTACAGGGGGTATCAAAAGAGGCGGTGAGTGACCCTCAGCACCAGGCGGAGAGCAGCCCAACCATCCGTGCCCAATTCAAGTCCATCACACTGATTTTTCTGCTTGACCCCTTCAAATTGCAGCAGAATGAAATATGGCAAGTATACAATTACCTCGCCTGGTGGGGAGGGCTTGCGCTGATCACGACCTTTCAGAAGATGGGTAACAGCACTGGAGGACGCTTTGTCATCGGTCTGGAGGGGCACAAAAAACCCCATGCATACACACCGGAGACACCCCCGAAAAATCCTCAGTACTGCTTACTGCTCAACAGCACTCCCCTGTGCGCCCAGATAACCCGTCAGTTGCAATCCATTGGTACCACTAAAACCCCCTCAATATCCGGGCTGAAAAACCTTAACTCCGTCGCCATCCAGCAGCTGTTCCGCAATATGCTGGTGGCCTGGCATCTGCAGCCAAAGCGGCATCATCCGCGACAGGAGCGGTACGACTGGCTGGTAATTGCCAGCGGCGTCACCGATATCGTGCACTTTCTAAAGCATGGCGGCGTCATCAATACATCCACATCGGAGAACGGAGTGGATGAAGAGATGGTCACCATCAGCGATTCCCTAACCCCCAGCCAGACAGTGGCTCACAACACTTTCCGCTGGCGCCAGACCAATATCAGTAAAAGTGGTATCTGTCTGGAGATCGATCCGGGTAATTTCAGAGATTTTCAGGTGGGCCAACTGCTGCTGATGGAGAGCGAACGCGCCGAAGGCAGAGGAAACTGGATCATCGGCGTGATACGCCGTTTTATCTATCGCAACAAGAACACCTTGGAGGTGGGCATCCAGTTTATTCAGGGCGGCTTCACCCCCGCCACCATTAAGCCGGTAGTGTTTGGCACCACCAAGGCAGCCGATTTCCAGCCTGCAATCCTGCTCGACCGCGGTGACAAACACCCCCCCGCCATCATCACCCCCCAACTGTCTTATCACCCGGAGCGGGAGTATTTTGTTGATGCGGGAAAACATCTAAAGGCAAGAATCTTTGCCGATAAACTGCTGCAGTCAACCAACAGTTTTGAGCGCTTTGAGTACCATAAGATTCAACTGCACGGATCCTCTAGCGAGTAGGGAGGAGAAGTAGCTTCGACAAAAGCCCATGTGTAGTGGGTGGTTATTTTTTTCCTATCTCCGCCATCCGCCATCTTCAACTGTGTAGAATACCGAGAACGGAAAACGTCTGATCACGCAACCACTAAAGATGAATTAATTGATTCTATACATTTCTGGATTCTCCAGTATTAACCTCACAGCAATCTCTACGCAATCCAAAAATTCAAACCCTAATCCTCTTCGTTGTTTTTCATACCACGCAAAGGCAATATCCACATTATCCTTTGCCCTGTCTGTGTAACCGCTTCTCACATGCCACAGCCTGATGACTCCGGAGGCCCCTCACATCCTTGCCATTAATCGGATGCTTCAGTTTTGGCTTCGGTGTACGTTAAAACCCTCACCGATCTCAAGCAGCTATTTAATTTTATATATAGCTGAATATGTATGAT
>JBEVXT010000239.1:5305-6857 GCA_040505955.1 Sedimenticola sp.
TGTATTATCTATTGGAATAGAATTAACATCTAACGTTAATTGCCCATTCTCACCAAATGACAGATTATGATTAACAATTACATGCCTTATTTCAGGATAAAGTTTTTTCTTTCTCTCAACTAATAGATCTATCTGTTTTACAGTGGTAGCTAGAGATACTGCATCAAATTCTTTGGGCAAGAGATCAATAATTTTATCCTCCATGTCCTCCCTATCCTTTCCTGATGACAGCGAGATATTCCATGCTAAAATTGTTAAATCAATTAAAACAATAATATGCTTACGCTTTGGGTGTCTTTTCAATAAAGGTTCTAATATCTTCAAAATAGCTTCAGAAATTTTTATCGGAGGTGCATTATTAGAAGTATAGCTATTTTCACCTTGATTAAAGCAACACTTTTTATATTTTTTTCCACTACCACAAAAACAAGAATCATTTCTGCCAATTTTGTTTTTCACTTACCCTATCACCCATAATGCAAATAATTGATACAAATTATAACTTATTTCCAGCTTTAAATATTGAGTAACCGTTCACGGGCATGAAAACAGTATTGTCTAGCCCCGCCCCCCAACAATATCAATTGAGATGAATAATATGTCTAGATTCAGAAGCGATTTTGCTCCAAATCATATTCTGGTACTTTGCGCCCCGATAGAGGAAACGCAGCTATTTGCTTTGATCTCTTTGTTATTCGATCAACCGTTCGCAATGCGTACGTGGTCGAATTCTGCGCAATATAGCATAGATGGCATCCAACTGAGCCTCAGCCGCATCTGTCCAATGGACTTTCATTCTGGCAGGCTGTATTTTTTCCTGATTTCTGCTACGTCTTTTGTTCTTCCAGCCCTGCTGTCTTCTAAACCTTTTTCTATCGCTTCTCGCACATAGATTTCATGCATTAGATCATCCCATGTTGCATTGGGAGACAACTGATCAATCAACTTATGAGCATCTTCTTTTCTAACTACACCTGACATATCTCACCTCGATGTTTCATGGTATCTTTCGATCTGCCTTTTCAGTCGAACTATGATTATATCTTTCAAAACAACCAAATGATGGTTTTCACGGCAATGAAAAAGACCAGGACACCCATCATTTGACATCTACCCATAACATGTTAATGTAATAAGAACATATAAAGAACTCAAGTAAGTAAAGGAGTGACATGCCAAAGCCAAGAAAAGCCCTCATCAGCCTCAACAGCACACCCTACTACCACTGCATAAGCCGCTGTGTGCGTCGCGCCTTCCTCTGTGGTGAAGACTCGCTAACCGGCAAGAACTTCGAGCACCGAAAACGGTGGGTGGCTGACCGCCTAACAGAGCTCTCTTCCCTGTTTGCTATAGATATCAGCGCCTACAGTATTTCATCTAACCACTACCACGTAGTTTTACGTATTGATCGGCAAGCTGTTGATAACTGGTCAGAAACTGAGTTGATGGAGCGGTGGCAGCAGCTCTTTTCTCTACCCGTATTGGTCAGTCGTTACGCTCTTGGTGAGACTACCACACAGGCTGAGATTGATACAGTCCACCAGATATTCTC
>JBEVXT010000240.1:0-7446 GCA_040505955.1 Sedimenticola sp.
GCGGTGCTCGTAACCCGGCATCCCCTTCTGGATGGTGACCAATATTTCTCCAGACATACCCTTTGGATTATTCAGGTCAGACAGGTCTATGGTAGGGGGGGTGTGGAACATCCCCCAAGTGATGGTATCTGCCGCCTGCAGACTGGTGCTCAAGCCCAGTAACAGACAGCCCAAAAGCCTATAGCTGTTCACGGAATTCCCTCCGGTCGGTAAAATCACCGGACACGACTCAACGGACCCTGGTCTACCCGTCTCCTATATTCAAGAATAGCTACAATCTCAAAGTTTTGTGCCAAATAGTCGGAATATTTCCATGAAAGAAAAGAGAGCAGTAGAGAGGGGTCCAGAAGAGAGGGGTCAGGTCTAGAAATGAAGCTTATTGTTAACCTTCTCTCTTTTCAAAAAAGTGGATCGATCATCATCTTCATATATGAGCTCCCTGCAGTCACCGCGAGAAGTGACATGATAAAGTGCACCGTCAAATTCAATTCGTATTTGTCGTGACATGGAATAGAGCTTATCTGAAACATGACTTCAAATCTAGACCTGACCCCTTCGGTTGAGGCCTTCTTTAATCAGGCGTACTCTGTTTTTGATTATTCCCGACATAATGTCAAGACTCATTTACGAAACTCTGTGATCTTCTCTATATCGTAGATCGCCTCAGAAACCGTCTCCATTCGTTCTTTCATTATAGCCTGGGCATCATACAGCCCACGGTTGTAGTAGTACGACCCCATCTCATCTGAAATGAAATCGAGTAGGAACTGAGCGTCAAATTGCCCAATCTCCTGATTTAATTCCTCGGTGAAATAGAGTTGGATTTTCCTTGTAAGAATATCGATCTCTTCTTTTGAAAATTTAATCTTTGACATTAAAATATTGGTTATCACTGTTTTTGTGGTTTGAATTTTATTCAGCACTACACGCGGAGAAAGGGCCAGCGGGTCTGACCTCACCTACATTGATCCCGTTCCAGTTATCAAGCTGCGTTCTCAGACGCTTTTCCAGCAGCGCTTTCTCCCGGTCGGTCACCAGATCAAGATGGAATAGAAGGGCGGTCATCAGCGTCTCCGAGGCTCTTTTGGCGCCATCATCACATTTTAGTGCAATGCCGATACCCTGCTCCGGCAGGGCGGCGCAGAAGACACCCTCCGCCCCGGTCTTTACCATCAGCCTGCCGTCGGTGGCCGCCATCACTTCACTGCAGTAGCGTTCACTGCCAGCCACCATGAAGGGGTGTTGAGTCATGGCTGAGAATATCCGCCTGACGGCCTCCCCCCGGGCTGGTGATAATGTGTCGGGGGAGGCGAAGCGGGCCATCGCCAACGCCATGCTATCGAGTGGTACCGCCCAGGTGGGGATGGAGCAGCCGTCGATGCCGCAGGGGGCATCAATTATCTCCACACCCATCATCTCACTGAGTACGCCTGCAATGCGTTGCTGCACGGCGTGATCTTTTCCAACATAACTCCTGGTATCCTCTCCCATATGCAGGGCGGTGGTGAGAAACCCAGTGTGCTTTCCTGAGCAGTTGTTGTGCAGTGCCGTCGCTTTTTCTCCGGCTGCGACAAGGGCTCTTGCCGCCTCATCCCGCATCGGCCACTGGTCACCGCACTCCAGGTCGGTGACATCGAGACCGATTCTCTGCAGCCAGGCGGCCACCGCCTCGACATGGGCGGCTTCGCCACTGTGGGATGCACAGGCGAGAGCCAACTCCCTCTCAGATACTTCAAAAGCCTGCGCCGCACCGCTCTCAACAAGGGGAATCGCCTGTAGTGGTTTGATTGCCGAGCGGGGAAAGAGTGCCCGTTGGGTGTCACCCCACGAGCCGATGATGGTGCCGTCGGCGCTTATCACCAATGCAGCCCCCCTGTGGCGGCATTCGATGTGACCGCCGCGGGTCACTTCAACCAGTACCGGATTCGGATCATCATTCATTGGCATTGTGCCCAACAGTATCTACTCGGTTCGTAAATATTCGATATATTTGGTGTCTTCATTGAGTATATGGTCAAGGAACTGATTTTTGAGTGACAGGCCCAATTCAATCCACTCGCGATCGAAACTGGACGCGTGTATCACCATAAATGCCTGTCGGAATCGGTCGACCAGCTCTGCATGTATTTGAGAATGCTCCTGCCTGAGAGGGTACTTTTTCATGACAAAGAGCTGCTCCTCATGGGTGAAATGAGCGATTGCATCCTCCAGCACCTGTTTCAGGATCTGCTCAACCTCTAATTTACCTTTGCGATATACAATTGCGCTATTAAGCTTATTGATAAGTTCAATAAAGTGGCGATGTTCAGCATCAATTTCCGGGTGTGACATGCTGAGCGCAGCGGACCACTTAATCGCCCATGGTGTCTCTTCCATACAGCACTCTCCTTCTGTGCTTGAATATAAGTAACTATTCAGTTTACTCCTGAAATTTGCCATTTCGGCGTTACAAAATGATCGTTTACAGTTGTAAACTCACATTTTTCACCTTGAACTGACGAATTTCAGGGGCAATCTGAACAGTTACGAATATAACAGTATCAGTGGGTATTCGATACGTGTGCGGGCGTACCACTTGGCTGTGGGTTGTATTGCCACCTGCCGGGGACGGCAATCGACTAAGAAAAACAGCAGCACCGCCGCCGTCACTGCCACCTACTCAGTGATCACCGTCGGTTCGGAGTAAAAATAAACAATGGGTGTCCATAATCGCGCCTATCTCACCCGCCACACAAAAAACAAGGTATTTTTGACCTGTGTTGGGACGTTTGCGCCTCAGATTCAGTTTGACGTGATATTGGGGTGGATTTCCACTGTTATACCGGCAAGGGGCAGTGAAAGAAGTGCTTTGTGCTCACCAAAATCCATGTTGTGGTGACACGATGCGTTGCTGGGTGGTTTGAAATAGGTTGATTTTATGGGTTGACATTCCTATCCTTTGAAGTAGGTAAAGATCATGTCGGCAATGAGGATGGAGGCGATGGAGAGGACAACCGAGCGGGTGGTGACCCGACCCACTCCCTCGGCCCTACTATCCTTAGCAACGCTGAGTTTTGAGAGTTTTTTTTAGCGCTAGAGGGTGCGATTGGAGTTCAAATTATTTTGACTGCCCGCCGTTGAAAAAGTAATTACTTATCATCCAATCTTGAATAGGCAGGGTGAGAACACTCGTGCTGCGAAATAAAAAACTGAACAGCCTGATATTCATTACCACTATATGGCTGACGATTTTCCTACAATCCAGCTGGGCAGGTATCGCTGAGCAAACCACCCTGATTGAATCTCCGGCTGCGTTTATGAGCCAACTGCAACAGGGGGTAACAAGCGAGCCTGCCGTCAAGGCACTTAACGCACAGGAACGGGCTTGGATACGCCAGCACCCAGTGGTGCGGGCAGGCAATATGCTGAACTGGCTGCCTATTGACTTCAGGAAGGACGATATCGCCAGCGGCTTTAGCGTAGAGTATCTAAAACTGGTGGCGGGCAAGGTTGGAATAGAGCTTCAATTTATTCCTGGTAGCTGGGATGTGTTGCTGGAAAAAGCATTTAATAAAGAGCTTGATGTCATGCCTCATTTGGTTAAAAGTGAGGTGCGTTCTAAAAAACTGCTATACAGCAAACCTTATGCCGGATCTCCGACGGCTATTTTCTCTAGAAGAGACGACCTGCATCAAAACAACATTCATGACCTGCGGGGCAAGAAGGTTGCCATCGTCAAAGATTTCTATACCCACCGATATCTGAGAGAAAACCATCCTGAGATAGAGTTGCTGCCCACAGTATCCACTCTGGAATCTATTATGGCGGTGTCTACCGGCAGGGCAGATGCCATGCTCGATCATTTGGCAGTGGGCAACTATGTAATTGCTTCCAACTTTATTGTCAACGTCACTCCCTCAGGAGCTACCGGTATTGACGCTCTGGATAAGGCCAACTGGAGCGTGGGTGTGCGCAATGACTGGCCGGAATTGATGGCTATCCTGCAAAAGGGCATGAGTCAGGTTACCTGGGAAGAGTTTAGTGTGCTGGTGAAACGCTGGTATCTCTACAGTGCATCTGCTGAACGGCCTGCGCTGCAATTGACGGACAAAGAGCAGGTCTGGTTGAGCAAGCATTCGCAGGTATGGTTAGCCTATGACGGTTATTACCCACCTTATAGCTTCATCGGGAGTAACGGAGAGTATCAGGGCTATGCGGTGGATGTCGTCGCCAGGCTGGCCAGAATCACCGGCATTGAATTCAGAACCCACCCCAAAAATACCTGGAAAGATCTCTATGCAGCAGCGAAAGAGAGAGAGCTCGACGTGGTGGCCACCATGGTGCAAAGTCGGCAGCGTGAGGGCCGGTTCAGCTTTACCCACCCCTATATTTTCAAATCCACCTATATCTTTGCTGACGATAACTCCGACATCAAGACGCCTGTGGATCTTGCGGGTAAACGTGTGGCTATGGTGTCCGGTTATATCCAGAACAAGGTGCTGCTCCAGAACCATCCAGGCATAAAGGTGGTTTACTTTGAAACCGTGCATGAGGCATTACGCGCCATAGAGGCTGGTACAGTAGATGCTTATGTCGACGCATTGAGTATTTGCAATTATGTTATTAAACAACAGGGTATAAAATCAGTGGTGCCGATTGTTCCCTATGCGTTTGAGCAATACAATGAGTCTTTCGGTATCCGAAAAGACTGGCCGGAACTTAGATCTATTCTCAATAAGGCAATACAGATCATTCCTAAACAGGAATTGAATGAGCTGCGTAAAAAGTGGGGGCTGGTTGAATACAAGGCTATCGAATTCAGCGCTAAAGAAAAAGCCTGGCTGGAGGCCAACCCTGTCATCCGGGTATCGAATGAGTTGGACTGGCCGCCTTATGATTTCAATGTGTCAGGAAAGCCCATGGGTTATGTCATTGATTACATGAAATTGCTGGCAGAAAAGCTGGGCCTCAAATTGGAGTTTGTGACTGCCCCCTGGCCTGAACTTCTGGAGAAATTCAAACAGGGCGATATCGATTTGATTCATCCTCTGCTTTATAGCGAAGAGAGGGCTGGTTTTATGAATTTCACCGATCCGATTTTAGGCCAGTCCAGTACAATGGTGGTGCGCAAAGAGGATGCTGATGAGAGTTCTCTGGAATCGCTCTATGGCAAGACCCTAGCATCGGTAGATAGCTGGGTTATGACGGAGTATATTCGTGAGCAACACCCAAAGATCAAGATTTATCCGGTCAATAATGCGCTAGAAGGATTGAGAGCGGTTCAGTTTGGTCAGGCGGATGCTTGGATCGATGCCTATGGTGCCTGTCGCTATCTGATGGATAGTAATTTCATGAGCAATCTTAAAATATCTGGAGAATTGACCGACAGCGAACATCTTCGTTATGTTGAATACCGTGTAGGTGTAAAAAAGGGCTGGTTAATGCTGCATGATCTGCTGAACAAGGCCATCTCCTCGGTCTCTGTTGATGACCTCAGGGCGCTGAATAACAAATGGCGGGTTTATTCTGACCAGGCTCGGATCCTGCATTTGACTCGCGAAGAGCAACAATGGTTGAGCAATCATTCTGTTATCCGCACAGCCACAGACCGAAGCTGGGCTCCAATTGAATGGGTCGATGAAGAGGGCGTCTTTCAAGGGATTTCAGCCGATTATCTCAAGCGGATAGAGACGCTTCTCGGGGTGCATTTTGAAGTAGCCACACAGCTTAACTGGCAGCAATCTCTGGCCGCTTTCAAGCGCGGTGAACTGGATATTATTACCTCTGTGCGGCGTACCGCGGCACGTGAAACGTTTATGAATTTCACAGATACTTATGCCAATTTTCCCATTGTTGTGTTTGCAGCCACCAAGTTTCCATATATCCGTAGTATTGATGAGCTTGATGGGCGCAGGGTTGGTGTCGTGGAAGGTTATGGAACCTATGATTTGCTGGTCTCGAAACACCAGAGCATAGAGTTGATGACGGTTGCCAATACCCTGGAAGGGCTTGAGAAGCTGTCAGATGGAGAAATTGATGCCTATGTAGGCTCGTTGCTGGTGGCCAGTCACTATATCAGCGAGTCGGGCTACAGCAATATTAAAGTTGCCGGTGATACGCCTTACAGCTTTGATCAGAGCATGGGTGTTCAAAAGGCATCCCCAGTTTTGCTATCCATTCTTAATAAAGCTTTAAATAGCATTTCTGCATCAGAGAAAAATGATATCTATAAGCGTTGGGTGAACTTGCGCTATGAGCATGCTTTTAACTATACCCTGTTATGGCAGGTCATCGTAGCGGCCTGTTTGTTGTTGCTACTGGCGCTGGTCTGGGGTCTGAATATGCGCAAGCAGAAACTTGCGCTGGCCGAAGCAAGGAAAGAGGCCGAGCGGCTGGCTGTTACTGACCAGTTGACGGGTATCTTTAACCGAAGACACCTTGATGAAATTTTGGTAAATGAAATTGATCGCGCAGAGCGTTATGACGATGGCTTTGCTGTGATTATGGCTGATATTGATGATTTCAAACAGGTCAATGATACACATGGTCACCAGGTTGGTGATGAAGTGCTTAAAACAGTGACTTCGGTTCTGCAAAAGAGATTAAGGCGTTCGGATACCTTGGGACGCTGGGGTGGAGATGAGTTTCTCATGATTTGTCCTAACGTTGATTGCGACAATTTGATAGAAATTACCGAATACTTGAGAGTCTCAATAGAGAAAGAAGATTTTATCAGGGTTGGGCAAAAAACAGCCAGTTTTGGTATATATATCTATCAAAAAGGAGATCGGCCAGAAGATATAATAAAACTTGTAGATAATGCGCTCTATCAAGCTAAAGAGAGTGGTCGCAACAGGGCTGTCTGCTATGCAGTTGACGCCCTGTTATAGCCGGAACACCAGGATACCCATCACCAGAACACCGAATACCCTGATTTTGATGGGTGTCCTTGTTTTTGTATTTTCTTTTGCCCTTTATTTTTGTTCATTATTCGTTGAATAAGAGAAACTATTCGCCTCAAATGACCGAAAAAAATGACTCAAATATGGACTTCCCTCATTACGTTTGGTCGTCGCCGGCCGGGGATGCCGGAGTATTGTCGGGGATGGCGCTTGCGGGTGGGGCTGCGGATTCGATAGCGCCTGCGCTCTCCGAGGCAGTGCTCCCGGTGGTAGCGGCACTGCCCACGCCTGCAGCAGAGCCGATTTGATCGGCGGTACCGAGGATGTCAGCGCTACCGGTGGTATAAGCGGCTCCCAGGGTGTCTGCGGTTCCCAGTGCATCCGCCATTCCCATGGCGTCTGCAGTGCCCAGAGCGGCGGCACTGACCGGAGCATCTGTACTGCCTGCGTCCTCTGCAGTTTCAGCGATACCGGTGGCGCCTGCACTTTCCGAGGCGGCACTGCCAGCGTCTGCTGCGGAGCCGATCTGATCGGCGGTACCCAGGGTATCGGCGGTTCCCAGTGC
>JBEVXT010000240.1:7546-11658 GCA_040505955.1 Sedimenticola sp.
GCACTTTCCGAGGCGGCACTGCCAGCGTCTGCTGCGGAGCCGATCTGATCGGCGGTACCCAGGGTATCGGCGGTTCCCAGTGCGTCAGCTGTTCCCAATGCATCCGCTGTTCCCATGGTATCTGCGGTACCCAGGGCGGCGGCACCGCCCGAATTTTCTGTAGGTTCAGCATCGTCTGTCTCAGAAGCATCCACAGTCTCGGCGGTCGTGGCTTCGTCATCAGTGGTTTCAGCGGCATCAGCAGGTTCCGCGGCACCCTGGTCACCCTGTACAACAACCGGATCCGGATCAGTGCTTGTGGTTAACGTGACACCGGTTACCGTGGTAGATAAGCTACTATCTATATCGGTGGTGGTTGGCAGAGCGGGATTGACGGTTAAGTCGCCATCGACAAAGCTCAATGTATAGTTGCCTGCCGTCCAACCGGATGGGGTGATGGCATAGCTGCCAGCACTGACCGCACCCTGTGAGGTGCCGCTATAGGCTAGTGAACCACCCAGTACGGCATTGGTCTCGCCGTTAACAAAGCCGGTGTAGCTTACTCCGTTGCCACCACTGTAGGCCAGACCGTCATAGGTCTTGCTGTCCGCTACGGCGATAACGGTCAAAGTGGCCTTGTTCACCGTCAGGGTACCGCTGTTGTAGTTAAAGCTGTAGTTGCCTGGGGTGTAGCCTGAGGGTGTGATGACGTAGCTGCCGGCATTGACCGCACCCTGCGAGGTGCTGCCATAGGTTAGTGAACCACCCAGTACGTCGCTGGTCTCGCCACTGACAAAACCGTTGTAGGTAACACTATTGCCGCCGTTGTAGGCCAGACCGTCGTAGCTTTTGCTATCTGCTTCGGCGGTGACGGTCAGCAAAGCGGGATTGATGGTTAGAGCGCCGGGAGTATATCCAATGGAGTATCCCAATCGATCTACGGCGCCGGAAGGTGTCAGGGCATGCGCGCCTGCAATGTAATTACCTGAAGGAGACTGGGCACCGCCAATACTCACTGAGTAAAGGGTGCTGAATATCTGGACCTCTGTGTCTCCGTTAACCACAGCGGTGCTGCTGGTGATCGTTGGAACTGCATCCCCATAGGCCATCGTTTGATTGTCTGGAGTGATCGTTGCTGTTGGTTGTTCACGATAGACGGCATAATTTCCTGTCGCGCCCAATGGGGCAGCATAGTTGGTGGTGGACTCATCAGAGTTGTAGCGAAAATTCCCGCTGCCCGAGCCAATCAGG
Organism: Sedimenticola sp.; assembly: GCA_040505955.1. Taxonomy (GTDB): domain Bacteria; phylum Pseudomonadota; class Gammaproteobacteria; order Chromatiales; family Chromatiaceae; genus Vondammii. Next base: position 8,777 of record JBEVXT010000240.1, read on the forward strand.
GAAGTCAGCCCAGAACTATCTGGAACGCTTCCGCTGTAGAGAATGGCACTCCCCGTGGTAGCAGTTACCGTCGGTGACCCGCTGATGAGAATGTTACCGCCGGTTGCCGTGCCTGGGGCTGTATTCTTACCCGCGTTTAATCGAATCGAGGTGCCGATAATGTTTTCTGTAAGGGTTAAATCGCCGGTAAATGTTGCAATATCCACCGTGCCCGATGAGGTGAGTCCACTTGTTCCACCCGCTGTGCCTATGGTGAAAGTATCGCTATCCACATAGCTTAAAGCAGCTGTATTCCCCGCCAATGTTGCAATATTGTTATCCGTATTTGTCAGCGTGTAGGTGCCGCCCCCAAGCAGTTCCAGGCCCCCTGCCGTAATTGCTGCCGTTTGCGTTATGCTGCCGCTTGTTGCGAGGGTGAAGGTTTTACCAGAAAGGCTTGGATCGCCGGATATAGTAATAGCACCTGACTGACCTGTATCACCTATTTGTAATGTAGAGACACTGCTAAAAAGCGCTGTTGGTATATTCAGATCACCACCTGCACCGCCAACATCTATTGTTTTTGATGTTGTGGCGGGTTTGAATGTCACCGTCCCGTTCGCGGCTGAAAATGTCGGCAACGTATTCGATAAATCCAGACTGTCTGCAATTACAGTAACATCGCCGCTTGCCGATGAAATTGAAAGCGAACCACCATCAGCATTTGTCCAAAGTTCATCTTGTGCGTTTAATACAACATTACCACTTCCAGTTGCTGAAATTATTGTATTTTCTTCTAGTAATATTCCATTGTCTAAAGAGGTTGGGTCATCCCCAGTTAAATATATTGATCCTGTACCACTCGTTGTAACTGTTATGTCATTTTTTAACCAGATACCTCCGAGACCTATCCCTGCCATATTAATATTCCCACCAGCTGCGTCTAAAGTGCTATTAGCCGATAAATATATGCCTCTTTTATCATAAGTCAGTCCAGAAATAGCATGGCCTATTGCCGGTATAGTCAACGGGTTAGTACCCCCTCCCATGGTGATATCACCGCCATTGGTGCTAATGCTGTTGTTTCCTGCAAAATAGATACGCCCTTCCGCTACATCACTGCCATAGTGGGTATTCAGGACAACGTCTAAGGTGCCGGTAGATGATGTGATATCTACAGCTGAATTGAAAAGAATATCCCGATGGGCCTTCAGAGTCAGCGTTGTATCCCCGCCCGCTGATTTCGCGATATCCGCCGCAACGGTAATGTCACCATAACCACCACTACCTCCACCGGTTTGAATGGTCACGCTGGTTCCGACATCCAGTTGGGTTTCGATGTCATCACGGTCAATGGTGCTGGTTGCAGCGGATTCATAGTTTGGGAGCGGGGTGGCTCCTGCGGTCGTCGTTCCCCCATTATTAATGGTGATGTTATAGGGGTCGAGCAGCCACTCTCCCCCCGCGCCATGGGGGGAGGATGCAGAGAGGTCAATACCACTGACGTTCAAATAGGCTCCGGAGGTCTCGATGCGGCCACCATCTCCGCCATCTATGCCACCTTCCGCCTTGAGCGTCCCCTGAACGAAGGTGTAGCCTCGCTCTTCGCTGAGGTCAGACCAGACAACCACCGTGCCGCCATCACCATTGCCTGTGGCGCTTGCCTCCAGGCGCGCACCTGTTTGCACTGTTGTCGTGGTGGCTTGATAGACCGTTGGGTCGCTGTTCTGCCAGCTCCCACCCACCAGCACTTCACCGCCGCTGGTAGCGCCATTTGCGGTTACACGGGCACTGCTCTCGATCACAACGTTATCACCCGTGGCGACAATGCGGCCGCCTTGAGCCGTGGAAGAGGACGCGTCGAGAACACCGCCAATGGTGAGGTCGCCACCTTCGGCGATCAGCCTGATACGGCCACCCTCTCTGCTCACCCCCCGTGCCTCTACAATGCCGCTGTTATTGACTGCGGATCGTGTCAACTGATCCGCCGCCTTGGCGCTCAACAGAACCGTGCCGTTGTCCGCCCGAATCAGGCCGCCGTTGTTGATCTGGGCATCAACGGCGCCCTGGTCAATGGTGAATTTGATCAGTCCATCACCCACAAGGTCGAGGCTGACCCGGTGTGCGGCGATCAGGGCGACATCGCCACCATTTGTGTGAACATCTCCGCTGTTGTGGATGTATGGCGCGAGAAAGGCGATATAACCGCCGTTGGCACGCAAGGTACCGGCATTATTGATTATCCCTGCATGGCCGTCATTTTCGAAATGGAAACGGTCGCCAAGGAAATCGTTGTTGCTCATAGCCAGTGTGGATATCACTAAACCCGCACCGTCAAAACGCGCCGAGGAACCGAAGGTCACACCAGCGGGGTTGACAAGGAAAACCTGCCCATTGGCCGAAAGCTGGCCGAAGATCTGCGATGCGTCCATGGAGAGCACGCGGTTTAATGCAATGCTGGATGGGGCCGGTTGCAGGAATTGAACTGCTGCCTCCTGACCGATATCGAAGCTCTCCCATTCAGTGATGAGTCTGCCGGTCTCCTGACGGACGGTCATCATGGTGCCGCTGGAAATAATGCCGCCCTTTCCCGATACGATAACCCCTCCCGTTGGCAGGGCGGTCAGCGGAGGTTGGGCCAAGCTGGCGGTGGCGAGAAGCAGTGAGAGAGAGAGTCCCCAAAGGAACGGTCCGGTTACGTTGAGAACCTTTGCTATGGTTAAATGGGGAGTGTGCGCGGCCATAGCCACCCCTGGGGAGACGACGGTGTCCCTGGTGAGACGGAAGTAATAAAGAAGATACGCAACACAGCACAACGCCTATTCAATGGAACATCACACTCTTTATCGGCAGCGTAGAGAGAAGATGTAATAAAAACAGCTAATCAGAGGGTGAATATTGTT
>JBEVXT010000240.1:11758-15710 GCA_040505955.1 Sedimenticola sp.
GGGGGGCAGCGATGGAAATCGGTAATTCAGAACTGGTAGAGAGCGGTCATCCAGAACCTGTCCAGATCGTGAGATCCGTCAGAGTCGTTAGCGGTAACCGGGTCTCTCGTCGGGTTCTTCCCGGTTCGGCGGGCCCATGTCAGACTGACATCGTATTGATCCTTGCTGCTGATCTTAACTCCAATGCCATAGCCGTGCAGGTGGTAACTGTTGGGTGTGGTCATCAACAGGTTGGAGGCTGTGTGATACTGCCTGATGTGGCCCCAGTCGTAAAAGGTGATGAGTTGCAGATTACCCAATTTAGCCACTGAGCCGATGTTGTACTGTCCCTCCAGCGTCCCTATGTAGCCACTATCTCCAGAGGCCTCACCGCCGGGATAGGCTCGCACACCGGTGGGGCCGCCCAGCTGAAACTTCTCAGGGGAGCCAAGGTTACCGAAGGCGGTCTGTCCCCGGATATTCATCACCATGATCAGCTTGTCGGTGGTGCGTTGGTTGCGACGCAAATACCACCGCATTTTACTGTATTTCCCGTGGGTATGGGGGCCGTTCGCCGCCTGATCCATGGCGAGGCCAGCGGCTACCTTGGAGAGATCGAAGTCTCCCCGATGGAGCGTCATCCCCACTTCGGTGATTCCGCCACTCCAGAATTCATCCACATGAGAAGCGTTCAGGCCGATACGTCCTGCGGCGACTTCGCTGCCGCTGGTTGTAATGCCGCTGGTGGTACTCTCCAGTGACTTGTAATCGAGGCCTCCCTGCAGCGTGAGATTGCTCAGGCGGCTGCGAATCAGCGGATAAGCGGCATCAAAACTCCAGGCTCTGCCCGATCCCGAGGCGTCCAGACTGGTAAACTCTTTACCGACATCATAGTTCAGGTAGCTGTAATTGATTCCCAGACGTAACCCCCGGCTTCCCACCGGCTGACTGTATTCCAAGCTGAGGTAATTCATCTTCCCGGTTCCCAGCGACTTGGCGGCGTTGGCAATAAACTGCTCGCCCCTTCCCGTAGGATTGTTCAGTTCCAACCCGAGGTTCAGGCGGGTCGCGCCGAGCAGACGGCCGCCGGCATTGTCGCCCCCCGCCCTGACGACGACAATGGGACTCTCTTTTACATCCAGTAGCAGACGGGTTGTGCCGGTCTTCGATCCCGGTTCGAGACTGACCTTGGCTTTCACGCCGGGTAGATCACTGATCAGAAGCATGCCGCGTTCCAGGGAGAGCTCCTGCATCGGCTGATTTGGGGGGAGTGCGGTGTCGATGATCGCCTTCAGCCTGTCGGGGTTGATCCGCAGATCCTCACCCTTGATCAGGGTGCCCTGAGGCAGCTCGTCGCGGCGCCCCTCGAAAATCTCTACCCTGATGGCGCCTTCGGTTACGTCCTGAGGTGGTGTAATGACCTGGCTGAGAAAATAGCCGTTTTTGCTGTAGAGGGTTTTGATGCGCTCCAGTACCTTTTTCAATGCCTTGAGGGAGAGCGCTGTACCGATGGCATCGGCAACCTGCGCCTGCAGCAGCGATTCCGGAAACACGCTCAATTCACCAGTGAAGAGAAAAGCATTGACGGGGATCAGCGGCCCTTCGTCTGCAACCTCACTGGCGGATTTTGACGGTGTGATGATGGCGGAAGGGAAGGTTGGCGGTTCAGGTCGCCGCTCCTGCTGTCGCTCCAGCTCCTGTCCTGCATTCGGAAGCTGTTGCGCAGAAACCGTCGCCGAAATCAGAAGGGCGGCCAGCGATAATGCAGATGCCCCTACTGCAATCCGGCGATTCAATCCTCTGATGCTGTTCTCACGCAACATGATTTTATTCAAACCCACAAATTCCCATTTGACTCATTGTCCATAGGATTATGGAGTATCCGCATCCGCATATCCATCCAATGAGCACAGTAACCATTCAATATACGATTCGACATGCCGGGGGCATCCGACTACTTAATCGACCTTTGTAGCATTGCTATCTGCCGGGTAGCGGCAACCGGCTCAGCAAAAACAGCAGCGCCGCCGCCGTCACCACCGAGGGGCCTGCCGGGGTGTCCCAGTGCCAGGAGCCAGCCAACCCCAGGATTACAGCGCAGGTGCCGGTGACGGCCGCCATCACCGCCATCTGTTCCGGTGTATGGCTGAAGCGGCGCGCCGCCGCCGCCGGAATGATCATCATCGAGGTGATCAGCAAAACGCCGACAATCTTCATCGAGACGGCGATCACCAGGGCGATCAACAACATGAAGATCAGCCGCACCCGCGCCACCGCCACCCCCTCTACCCGGGCTAGCTCTTCATGCACCGTCATTGCCAGCAGTGGACGCCAGATCAGCATCAGCAACAGTAGCGCCGTTGTGCCGCCGCCCCAGACCCACAGCAGATCAACAGCAGTAACGGCAAGAATATCACCGAACAGATAGCCCATCAGATCAACCCGCACCCCCTCCTGAAAAGCCATTACCACCAGACCGAGGGAGAGGGCGCTGTGGGCGAGGATGCCGAGCAGGGTGTCCGAGGCCAGCTGCCGGTTTCCCTGGAGAGCGAGGAGCAGCAGTGCAATAGTGACAGCAACCGCCACCACCGCTAGATTGAGGTTGATACCGAGGAGAAAACCGAGGGCGACCCCAAGGAGGGCAGAGTGGGCCAGGGTATCACCGAAATAGGCCATGCGCCGCCAGACAACGAAGACCCCGAGAGGGCCGGCCACCAGGGCCACCCCGATGCCGGCTGCGGCGGCGCGGAGCATGAAATCATCCATGGTGTGGCTCCTCTCCAGGCGTGACCACATCGCCATGGATGTCATGGGTGTGGTCGTGGTGATGGGTATAGACCGCCAGTGGCGCACCGGCCTGGGCGCCGAATAGCTCCAGATAGGCGGGGTGGCGGCTGACCGCTTCCGGGTGGCCGGAACAGCAGACGTGGCGATTGATGCACATCACCCGGTGGGTGGCGGCCATCACCAGGTGGAGGTCATGGGAGATCATCAGCACGCCGCAGTTGCGCTCGTTGCTGAGGCGGGAGATGAGACTGTAGAGTTCACTCTGGCCGGTGACATCCACCCCCTGTACCGGTTCGTCAAGCACCAGCAGGTCAGGATCCCGCAGCAGGGCGCGGGCCAGAAGTACCCGCTGATGCTCTCCGCCGGAGAGTACTTGCATCGGACTCTCCAGCAGATGGGTGACAGCGAGTTCATCGGCCAGTGGTGCGATCACCTCCCTTTTAGCGGCAGCGGAGAGGGTAAGAAAACGGCGGACGGTCAGAGGTAAATTGTCGGGGGTGGCGAGCCGCTGGGGCATGTAGCCGATTTTTATCCCCGGCTGTCGGGTTAGACGCCCCCGATCCGGTTTCAGAAGACCTAGGAGTACCCGTATGAGGGTGGTTTTGCCGGCGCCGTTGGGGCCGATCAGGGTGATGATTTCACCTCGGTGTATCTCCAGATCCACCCCCTCCAGCACCTCCCTGCCATTGAGTTGGATGCTGATACCCTCGGCTGTGATCAGTGGCTCCGGCCCTGACGTCATGATCCACCTCTGCGGTCACACTCGGCACAGATCCCGGCCACCTCGATCGTCTGTCGGCTGACCTGGAAGCCGAGGCGGCGGGCGTCCCGGCTGATCGCATCATCGACCAGGGGGTCGCCCACCTCCGCCGTCTCCCCGCAGTGGTCGCAGATAAAGAAACGGGCACTGTGCTCCCGCCCCGGGTGATTGCAGCCGATATAGGCGTTAAGGGAAGCGATGCGGTGGATCAGCCCGTGCTCCAGGAGGAAATCGAGAGAGCGGTAGATGGTGGGGGGCGCCGCTTTTCTTCCGTTGCCGCTGATCTGTTCCAGCAGGGTGTAGGCTCCCACTGGCCGATGATCCGCCCACACCAGTTCGAGTACCTCCCGGCGCAGATCAGTTAACCTCAGGTTGTGGGCATTACAGTAAGCTTCAGCATCGGCCAGCGCTGTGCTGACACAGCTG
>JBEVXT010000241.1:0-10673 GCA_040505955.1 Sedimenticola sp.
TTTTCTGGTGCATCTTGGTACATCTTTACGCTCTCCATAATCTCACTCTTCGCCTCATCAAGTCCATACCAGCCGTCTACCCGCACCCATTTACCCTCATCAAGATCTTTATAGTGCTCAAAGAAGTGAGAGATACGGTTTAGCTCTTCGCCGGAGAGGTCGCGGAAAGTCTGCACTGAGCGGTAGGTCTTGCACAGTTTATCCACCGGTACAGCGAGGATTTTGGCATCATCGCCCGACTCATCTTTCATCATCATCACGCCCACCGGGCGGCAGCGGATAACAGATCCAGAGATCAGCGGATAGGGGGTCAGCACCAGAACATCTACCGGGTCGCCATCCTTTGACAGGGTATTGGGAACATAGCCGTAATTGCAGGGATAGTGCATGGCAGTTGTCATAAAGCGGTCAACAAACATGGCTCCGGTCTCTTTGTCCAGTTCATACTTTACGGGATCTGAGCGGGCTGGGATTTCGATAATGACATTAATTTCGTTGGGCACATTGCCCGAGCTGACTCTGTCCAGATTCATAGCAGATACCTTGAAAGTAATATTCGGATACGCAGAGTATCCGGGTGATTAAGAGCGGGGGGTGCAGACCCCACCAGCCTCAGAAGGCGCTAAGGGTACGGTTTGAACCAGGAGCTGTCCAGTTTTGTAATGACTGAATTTGTGATTCGATCAGGGAGGTATGGGGTGAACTGCCGAACCTGGGGTGGCAGCAAAAAACATTTATTTATCTGATGTTTGAGAATTTATTTAGTGAATGCAATGTAAAAACAAGATGTTACATTGGCTATCTATTAGTATGTCTTGGTGCAGACAGCAAAAAAGGGGGCCGAAGGGTTTAGCGACTTATTTTACTGATTGGTTAGTCATGACAATCGACAAACAGAAATAATACTTTATCTCCCCTGTGGGAGTTAGATACCTAAGAAGCCTTCAAGCATATATAGCCACAGCATAGTGGAGGTCAGAATACATCCATTTAAGGCGTTGACGGTACGTAATGGATAGCTATTTAGAAACCACCTATATTAGGTGGTGTAGCCTCCAATATGCGAGTGCACATTTGGTTAGAGTCTGCTAACTCTCCCCGGGGATTTCTAAAGACACGTAGCAAAGTTTTTTGCAAAGTGCTCACTGGCTCGCTTTCATATGAATGAGTGTACAGTGCATCATGCATCCCACCCATCCCAAATCATCTCCTGATCTACACATAGGCCGTGCCTGCGCAGAGCAGGCAATAGCACCTTATCTGCATATGTACATCCAGTTTTTCCAGGATCGAGTTGCTCCTGTTTGTGCGCAGATGATGGGGCGTAGCCAGGCTGCCAAGCCTCGATACGAGGAAAACGCTGCCGCAAGGCCTTCAGAATACCCATGCTCGCAAAATCCAGGTCACCCCAGAAGGAGCAAGGGTAGTCAGGCCCCGACCCTTCGAACCACCAAGCCTCCAAATTCTTTTGGACAGTGGTTCTACTCGCCTCATGATAATGCAGGCTCACCCCCGCATGTTGAGGCACCCGCTGAGCGCCACTGCGGAATCCTGCGCAATATACCAGGGCCGGATGTTGGGTTCGAGTTGAAGTCTGAGTCACCGCTCTTGTATAACTATCTAAGTTCTCGATGAATAAGATGCCCTCCAGTTCCTCGGGCAGATGAATATTCATCAAGAGCTTTCGAGCCTGAATCGTCATTTGTGGATAGAGTACCGTCACCTAGCCTGCGGGCAGTGCCAAATTGAAGATGGATCTCGGCTGAAGTGGTCTCTGTGATCTTCCAGGAGCCTGTCCTAGAACAGGGTGGCCTACTGCGGAAATCCCATTGTGGCCTTTTTTTGCTTATTTTCGTTGAATAAGAGTAACTATTCGCCTCATATGACCAAAAAAATTGCTCAAAATGGAATCCCCTCGTTACGATGCCTATTATCAGGCAAGCACTTAGCTGAACATTCATGCTAATCAGGAATAAATATGTTCTACAGGCAGCGCCTATGGCACAATGGCTAAATGAGAATGAAAATCAATAGCATGAGTATTTTGCCCTTTGCCGCTACTTTTTATGACGCAACGGAAGTTTCATATCGATGAACCAGAGAAAAAAAATCAGAGTCGCCCTTGTGGGCAACCCGAATACTGGGCGTACCACCCTCTTCAATCAGCTGACCGGTTCCCACGGGTCAACTGGTAACTACCCCAGAGTAACAGTCGGCATTCACTCCAGAACCATTGAGCACAAGGGGTGGAAGGTCGAAGTGGTAGATCTACCGGGGATCTACTCACTTAGCTGCCGTACTGATGAGGAGTTGCAGAGTCGGGAGTATATATATAAGAGTCAGCCAGATCTGCTGATCGATGTGATCGATATGGGGCATCTGGAGCGTAACTTGCTTCTTACCACCCAGTTGATCGAGATGGGTGTGCCACAGTTGATTGCCCTCAATATGCACGATGAAGCTGAAGAGAAGGGAGTCAAGGTAGATCTTGATGCCTTTTCTCAGATTCTAGGTGCCCCCGTTATCGAGATGGAGGCGCGCAATGGTGTGGGGGTGACCGAGTTACTCGATGCTATTGTCAACAGTGCCGAGGGGAGGTGCCGGGGGGAGTCTGTAACGGTAGTTTATGATGATCACCTGGAAGATGCTGTTGAGCGCATCACCAGCACCTTCAGGGAGCTCCACCCGAATGAGATCAATGAGTCTCAGGCGCGTTGGCTTTCAATCAAATTGCTGGAAGATGATAAGAGCTTTCTAGAGGAGGAGAGCGATCACTCAAAATTGATGGTCGCGGTGGGGGATGAACAGAAAGCGCTGCTGGAGAAACATGGTGACGATGCAGCAATGCTGCTCAACAGCGGGCGCTACGGCTTTGTTAACGGGTTGATGCGCGAAACAGTTAAACTTGATATCGATATTGCTCTGCAGCGCATCGATGTGACACGGGTTATCGATTCGGTCTTACTCCACCGTTTCCTCGGCTTGCCCCTCTTCCTCTTCTTTATGTGGTTGATGTTTGAGGCGACCTTTACGTTGGGCGTCTATCCCATGGAGTGGATTGACGCGGGTGTAGGTTTGATATCGGATGGGCTGGATGTTGTATTGCCGGAGGGGATGCTGAAGCGGATGATGATTGATGGGGTGGTGGCCGGTGTAGGGGGTACTATTATCTTCTTACCTAATATCGTCATCCTCTTCTTTTTTATTGCGCTATTTAGTGAGAGTGGTTACCTGTCGCGCTCCGCATTTCTGATAGATCGCGTTATGCATAGTTTCGGGCTTCACGGCAAGGCGTTTATTCCGATGATCACCGGTTTTGGTTGCAACGTTCCGGCGCTGATGGCAACGCGAACCATCGAGAACAAAAAGGACCGGCTGGTAGCAATGATGGTTGTCCCCTTCATGAGCTGCTCAGCACGCCTGCCGGTATTCATTCTCTTTACCAGTGTCTTTTTTGCAGAGACAGCGGGTACGGTTCTCTTTGCAATGTACGTCACCAGTATTACTATCGCGCTGCTGACGGCAGTGATCTTGAGTAAAACAGTGATTCATGGTGCCAATACCTCCCCTTTCCTTATGGAGCTTCCCCCTTATAGGAAGCCGACTGTGAATTCGATTATGGCCCATATGGGTTCGAATGCGCTCGAATTCCTGAAGAAAGTAGGGGGCATTATCGTAATTGGCTCGCTGGTTATCTGGCTCCTGCAGACATTTCCACAGGAGGTGCCACTGAGTAAGGATTTTGCACATGAGATCTTAGTGCTTGAGGGGCAGCCCATTTCCGAGCTGCGCGATGAACAGATCACCACACTGAACAATGAGCTACAGGCAGAGGTACAGAGGGGGCGTTATCTGGGGCAGGTCGGTATGGCGGTTGCCCCGGTCTTCAAGCCCCTCGGCTTTGATCTCAATAGCTCAATAGCCCTGTTGACTGGTTTGTTGGCAAAAGAGGTGATCGTGGCTACCTTTGGTGTGTTGCACGCGAGAGGTGAGGGGGCTGTCGAAGAGGATGCCGGTCTGATCGTTTCGGTTGCTGACTCCATGACAGCGACGTCAGCAATTGCATTTATGGTCTTTGCACTCTTCTATATGCCCTGTTTTGCAACTCTAGGTATGTTCTATCGTGAGACTGCGTCACTGGGCTGGACACTCTTCTCTGTAGGCTTGTCACTTGGGGTCGCCTACTCTCTTGCCCTTGGCGTAGTTATTGTTGGAGCCTAGTTAAAATGAACAAACTTAGCTTTTGGGACTATATTACGTTGGGGACCACCCTGATCGTAATCTGTGCTTACATCGTTATGCGGGTGATGAAAGCATTGGATAGGCAAGCGGGGGGTGGTGGGTGTAGCGGTTGCAGTAAAGGGGGTTGCAACACCTCTATGATCGCAGGTATCGACAATTGCCATGGAGATGGGGCGGCTGAGCCATCTCCCCCTCTAGAGAGGGATAGGGGCCGTTGTGAGTAGGGAGGAGTGAGCGGATTTAGTAGTATACCGGACAGCTCTGAAGACAAAAAAACACCTTGGGTCTACCCCTCTACGCAAGAGGATTTCAAGTCACTTCCGAAGCTGGAAAGATTTTAGACGCAAGGGCAGTACTGATCATTCAGTTCAATGCTCTTCCAGGATTGACTGTCTGCTCAATTGGGATACCAACTGGCTCACAACTACGAGCATGGTGAAAAACATTTGGCTTTCAACTGCTATCAATTAACTCTGCTGGCTTTCACTCTTCATCAGATATCTGAATTGTGCGATATAGCCTTCAAGGCTTGCCGTAAAAAGGCAGGTAGCAAGCGGAGTCTCTGGGAGAAGTTTCGGACCTTCGTCAATGCATTTGTCTTTGAGAACATGGAGCAGTTGCTACGGTATTATTTGAATTATGATGGCTATAACATTATCCCGGCTTTGTCATGGAGCGTGCCCCTCCTTAATCCTCACCGCCTTGGCCGCAGAAGTGAGCCTCACTATTTCAAAATCCAAACGATGATGCGTGGCGATTAATGCATGCATCAAGACCCACCTGTGCTTGTTGGGTACAATTAAGCCGGTTTTGACAGGCAGTTCACTGCAATGTCTAAACAAATCCCCCTGCCACAGTCAAATCTTCTGGCAATCGCGTTCTTATGGCTGGTTTCTTAGGGCGAAAAAAACTCGCAGATAATTGCTGGCGTTGGGGCAGGCGGGTTGGCAAGCCTGGTGTGAGTTTGCTATCTTACCGGTAGGCAGTCTCTAATTTATCGGATCTGATCTTTTAACCCAGCTTAATATTACTATGAGTAACGTTAGAAACGACCCACAACTGCAGTTGATCAAGATCATTACTTTCGTGATCTCTCTCTCTCCGCTCTATGAGATGGTGTTGTTTGCAATCACCGGTCGGTTTGGTGACTACCCATCGTGGGAGATAATCGGTATCACCGGAGAGGCCTCGCTTCTGTTTCTTTTATTGACATTGCTCATTACCCCGATAAGGCGCCTCATTGGCTGGAATGTGCTGCTCAAGCTGCGCCGCATGCTGGGCCTGTTTGCCTTTTTTTACGCAACGCTCCACTTTCTGGTCTACATCTGGCGAGAGGATAATTTCATTGTCCGTGAGTTCTTTTTCGATATCGTCAAGCTACCCTACATTACGGTTGGCTTTATCGCCTGGTTATTGCTGATTCCACTGGCGTACACAGCAAGTGACAATCAGATGAAACGGCTCGGTAAAGGCTGGAAGAGACTTCATTCGATGATCTATCCGATCACCTTTCTCTCCGTACTTCACTACCTACTGGTGCGTACCTGGAACCCCACAGATGTGCTCTGGTACGCCGCCATTCTAGTAGTTCTACTTGCATACCGTTTTTTTCATGCCCGCACGGTAAAGGACTGGATTTTTTGACGGGCGCAGGTGCTGCTAGTGGCTGGTGAATCTACAGCACAGCTAGCTTCCGCAGCCCGTTTTTTTCAATCAGCTCACCTTACTGCCTTGCTCCTCTTCTTCGCTTTCAGGCTGTTCCATGATCACCTCGGTGTCGGTGTCCAGCTCCTCTTCTTCGCTCTGCTCCTCTTCATCACCCTGCACCTGCACAATGGTCTCCTCGGCAGCTTCGCCTTCGGCGACAACCTCCTCATCGCTGGGCGTACTCGTTGAGACCAAGCCACTTACCTGGTCAACGGAAGACTTAATTAGCGTAGAGCCGTCAGCAATAAGATACATAACTCCCTGCAGAGAGTAGTGACCAACTGCTCCGAGGGTATTTGCACCCCCCTTGACGGAGTTCCATATCCCTTGGGTTAATTCTTCAACCGGGATATCGATCACCTCCGGCGCTACTTCTTCAGCTTCTTCGTTTGTAGCGATGCGGCTGGTGACATGTTTTTGCCACAGGTTATTGACGCTGTCGAGGGGCTTTCTCCACGATGTGCTTGTGGTTTCGATCTCAGCTTCAATCTCAATCTCTTCTACTGCACTCTCTGTAGTCATAGCGACTCTCCTGAATGTTGTGGTGTTAGGGTAGTAACAGGTGACACGCCAAACAGGGGCCGCGATCACCGTGGGGGGAGCGATTCATCTCTACATCCTGTGGTTTGATTTTTGGTGGTGGCAAGGTAATCAGGTCGGGGTCGGGCATGGTGAAGCGACCGTCTCCAAGTGAATGGCACTTTGTACAGGCACCACGTTCAGGGTGAGGCCGCGGTTCACCGGGCATAATCATCGGTGCAGATTCCATCTGGGCAAAGCCGAGTTCCCCGCGGGCGCGCAGCACGAAGACCATCCGGTTCATTATGTAGCGGTTGCTGTTTTTTCCATCACTCTTGCGCAGCACGGTGATCGGTGCATGGTTACGGCCTCTCATCTGGTAGGTCCGGCGCTTGAAGTCTTCGAGATTGGTGACCGGTTTGCCATCAATGGCGATAATCACATCACCGCCCAGCATGCCGGAGAGCGCTGCATTGAGTGTTACCTCGTTAACGATCACCCCTTTGAGTCCCTTGGGATAGCGTAGCTTTTTGCGTAGTTCGGCATCAAGCAGCATTACGTCTGAGCCCTGCCAGTGTCCTTCGTACAGCGCCATATCCCGCGCCATAAAAATTCCTGAGCCAGGGGGGGCGATATTGACAACCTCCTGGCTGGCATGACCAACGGCAGGGGCGGTTCGCCTCGGTGCCTCATCCTCATTTCCATCGGCCAATATGGAGTGATGGGGCAGCAGTGCCAGAGCCAGGACAATTATGGCAATTGCTTTATTCATTGGGCGGTGAGCATGGTTAGAGCAATCAGGATCATGGAAATAGCAAAGAGCCAGCGTTGACTCTTTAGACTCAGCTTTGCACGGTATTTGGCACCGAGCAGAGCGCCAGCATAGGTGCAGGGAATCAAGATCATTGCCAGTGTCAAGGGTGTCTGCCAAGAGAATGCATTGATGGCTGTGCCGTAAAAGAATGAAATCAGCGCCGCCGTCAGGGAGGCGATAAAGACCATGATAGTGGTATTGGCCAGAGCATTGGGTGTAGATATGCCAGCGATGCGCTTCTGGTAGAATTGTTCAGTGACACCTCCACTCACACCAAGGATGCCGGTGAGGAGGCCAAGAGGAGTGCCCATCATAACGTTTTCGACCAGCACCTTGTTTGGATTTTCCTTCTGTACCTGCGCCAGTCCAATATGCTCGACGAAACTGTTGAGCTCCTCTTCCGGATTTTCAGGCGCTATCGTTGTGACAACGGGTGCCTCATCCTGCGGCCCGTAGACATCATAAAGGGCAATAGCACCCATCACCAGGGCAAAGAGACCCAGCAGGTAACCGACAAGGTGATCTTGAAGGTTGTGGCCGATAAAGAAGCCGAAGATAACACCGAAAACGATCCATGGCAGAAGGCCGACAATGCGGCTGCGCATCAACAGTCCCTGCTTCATGAAGTGGCGTGCGGGTATGCCGTAGGTGAAGAGGTTGGTGACGTAGATAACCGGCCTAATCAGATAGAGGCCGTAGCCGAACAGGATCATCATGCCGGTGATGATCAGGATGCTCCCGCCCATCGGCATCAGTGAGCCGAGCGCCCCACCGATGATGCCGAGGATCGCCATACCAAACATGGCATCAAGTTTAAATCCACCGATGTTGAATCCGGTGTCGTGCTCAAGATCAATAAGGGTCACTTTGTCGCCAGCGGTACCTATGTGATCAACCGGTGCGGCAGTAGGTGCGGTGGCTATATTTATCCCTAACGGCTTCTGGGTTTGTGCGGGGGTAGTGGCCTTTTGCACATTATGGGCGCGTGACCACCAAGCGGTGGCCATGCCACGCAGTGGGCCATTACCGGTGGTAGTGTTATCGGCCGGAGATGGATAGGGATCCATGGGGGTGAAGCGCACTACATCCTCGAAGTGGGCGCGAATGACGTGGGCGGGAACGGTGTAGCCCTCAATACCCTGGTTGTTCGTCTTGCTCAAGATGATATTGATACCGACCAACTGTGCCTGGGAATCGGTCATCGGGCCTCCGCTGTGTTGCGGAGTAAAGGCGATATCGCTCTTCAGCAGGTGGGATATATCAAGCTTATCGACCGTCAGCTTGATGCCACGCTGTGCCATTGTACCCGACCTTGCAGTCACCGCACCGTTCAGTGTCTTGCCAAAGGCGTGGAGCGGTGCACCGGGCTGAAGTTCCCGGGTGTCGGCAAGCCTAAGATAGAGGAACTTGTCGTTGGTGACCATCTTCAGCAGGGCCAGATCATGCGGTTGGTGGAGTTTGACCAGCTTGACTTCGTACTTCAGCACGCCTTGGGGGGAGTGAACCAGTGCCGCCATCTCTGCTACATGCTTCAGAGAGTGAGCGGTGGTCAGGATGTAGCCATCGGGGTGGATGATGGCGCCCGAGGCAAGTGAGCGCCCCTGAGGTGCACTGTCTATGATGGTGACAACTGAAGGTGTCACCAGTGATTGTAGCTGCATCGGTTGGTTGGCTATGGTGACAAGCCCGGCCATGCCGCCATCGGTGGCGCTGATCGAGTAGTCCTCGAAATCGTAGGCATCAAGGTAGTGATCAAGAATGTAGAATGCCCAGAGGAAGGTAAGCAGGATCAGCGCAGTGAAGATGGCCGCCAGCGGTTTCCACTGCTTCTCACAGAAGATGATATTATTGGGTGCCAGGATATGTTCTTTTTCCATCTCTTTGGAGGTGGTTCTTAGTCGGGTACTTCGGCTGGCTGAACGAAATCAGTCGGATGCACTTTACGCCGTGATACCAATATAAGCTGGCTCGGTGCTGCGAGCCTTGTTTTGGGCGGTAGAAGTTGGGCTACCGGCAGCTCCGGCTGGGTGCTGCCGATAATCGTCACAGTTACTCCGCTACAGCTGAGTCCAGCTCGTCGATGTCAGAGTCGTCGAGTTGGGCATCGAGCCGCTCCATGCCGCGATCCCACGCATACTTGGCACCAGTGGCGACAATAACTGCGCTGCCGATGGAGAGGGCTAGGCCGCCGCCGATGGCACCCACTGCAACAGCGCTGACTGCGGTGGCAACACCTGCGCCCGCTGCCTCCTTGGAGGTGTCGTAGACGGCCTCTTTAACCGAGATGAGACCGTCTCTGTTGTCTTTGTAATTCTTGGCTGCCGCCGCTGCACCACCAATGAGTGCTCCAAATACACCAATACCGCTGGTGCTCTGTGAAAGAAAGGCTGCTAGATTCATCCGACTCTCCTAAATATCCTATCTGTAACGGCCTTGCCTGAAAATCGCCTTGGGCCGGGTTGTACTAACCACCTAATCACACTCTCGGTGTGATCTTGCAGTCTAAGGTAAATCAATATTGGGACTCATGCAAAACTATCTATGTTACTAAGGCATAAATTCACTAGTGCATTGGGTAAACGCAAGTCACTCTTAGTTAGGTGCTTTTCCTTAAAATCATGCCATTTTTCTCAACAGTAGTAGAGCTAGGAGCTTCCCTTAATCATGATTCACTATTGTAGCATCGATGTTCAGTAAGCATATAGTTTACCGTCTTAAGATCACAATCGACATGCGATCCCTGCACGGGGGCATGCTTGTCTCCGGCTCACCCTCCCAGAGGTATCCATTGTTCCGATTGTCCATTGTTTGTTGTAGCTCCAATATCTGCAATATCAGGAAGGTATTTCGCGACCAGCCAGCACTGTGTTCGGTTGTTTGTGGTGTACTGGAAGTTTATGCAAGAGGCTCATTATGCAATAATTCCCCCTGAGAGTAGTGGTAAATTATCAATTGCATCATACTCTATCTTTTTGTTATGGTTGTGATTATCTCCATGCTATTGGATCAAGTTTACTCTAAGGTCAGTTTAGCGTGCGCCATGTACTGCAATCAAAAGCTTTATAACATCAAATTGAGTGCTTATAATGAGTAAGGGCTATGTAACGTGTTGCGACAAGGCGTCCTTAAAAAGCGCGTCTACAGCCACTTCTCAAGCAAAAACATCAACTATTTATTCGCCTCTACCAGGACAATCTGAGTCAACATTAGCCGCAAAGTCAGGTGTATTAACAACTGGCAAAACGGGCGCTTCTAAATCCTCTCTCTTCTCCCTCTTTTCATCCAAAGCCGGGGCAGCTAAAACAACTACTGCCGGGGTCAAAGGAGCAGGGACGGCAGCCGCTAAATCCTCAGCCAAGGTGGCCGCAACTACAAAAACAGGTGCAACTGC
>JBEVXT010000242.1:0-3904 GCA_040505955.1 Sedimenticola sp.
TTCTGCAAAACCTCGAATCGCCCACAAATCCCTGTGAGATTTTCTACCAATCCTTCATCAGCTTCTGTTTTTTCCAACTGCTGCTGCAAATCTTCCAGAGTTTTTCGCTTACCCTTTAGATCGGCACAATCTTCATTCTGCTTGGTGCGGAGTTCATCAATCGACGTTTTGTAATCTGCGATGGTGGCGGTGGCCGCATTAATAGGCGCCTCTTTTTCGGCAATCTTCAGATCCAGCTCTCGAACCTTGCGAATGACCGGCAACGCCTTTTGCTGCTCCCTCTTCTCTGTTTCAAGCTGTCCGGCAGCGATTTTCAGTGCCTCTTCTGCCCTTTTTGCTGCATCTTCACGGGTGGGTACGGACTCCTGACTCTTCCCAAGGTTGCGCTGATCCGTCTCCTGTTCGCGCCGAATGGAGGTCAAGGAGGAATGATCACCCACCAGTTCAAGCGCTTGACTGGCAAGCCTGAGTTTTTCCTGCTCGGGGGCAAAGGCATCCATCCGAGTCTGCAAATCATCCTTTTGTAGACCAAGCTGCTTCAACTCCTCTTCAAGCTTGGCAATGCCATCAATCCAGGTGATTGCCTGATTCTTGTGGGTAATCTGTTGGTTCAGGTCCGTATCCTGGTGACTCTTTTGCTCCAGAGAGGTAGTAAGTTGCTGTTCATCCCCTTCACTCAGAAGCTGCATACCATCGAGTTCCGCCTCCAGGGTATTGAGCCTATTGCGCTCCTCGGAACGACGCTCATGGACGCGTATGGAGATTCGACTATAAATCTCCGTGCCCGTTATCTGCTCCAGAATGGGCGCTCGATCACCGGAATCAGCTTTCAGGAAGGTATCAAAGCCACCTTGAGCGAGCAGCATGGAACGGGTGAAACGCTCAAAATCCATGCCGGTGCTCTTTTCAATCTTTTTGGCGACCTCGTATATCTTGGTTTCCAAAACCTGCCCGGAATCGGCATCGGCTATCTCATGCTTTGGCGGTTGCAACTCGCCACCCGGTTTTTTGCGTGCCCGGTGTTGACTCCAGTGGCAGAGGTAACGACCCGCCTGGCTTTCGAAGGTCACCTCGGCATAACATTCACCCGTCTGGCGGGACATAATTTCATTGCCACTCTTGGTGACCTTATTAAGCCGAGGGGTACGTCCATAAAGAGCAAGACAGATGGCATCAAGAATGGTCGTTTTTCCCGCACCGGTCGGCCCAGTAATAGCAAAGATCCCATCGACGGCAAATGCTGGATGGGTAAGGTCGATCTGCCACTCACCGACCAGCGAGTTCAGATTTTTAAATCGTAGCTGTAGTATACGCATCCGCTGCCTCTCTATTCTGCTCGTACATCATCTTCATAGAGAGACATTACAGTCTCCTGATAGGTACGAAGCAGTTCCGGCCGCTGATCCTCCTGCACTTCGTGGGCCGATAAGCAACGCTCGAAAACATCTTGGACGTTCAGGTCATCCAGGGTTTCCTCGTAATGAATCTGCCCAAGTACCCGGTCGATTATTCGATTGTCCCTAACACGTAGAATCTCCATTTCCGATTCAGAAATAGCGGTATCCAGGCGCTCGCGTAGATCACCAATGACCTCATCTCCTTCATAGACGATCTCGATCCAGGCCAGAGACTCGGTAGTCGACAGTTCAAGAATTCTGGCTGAAATCTCGTCCCAACTTCCTTTGACACGCTCAAGCTTCTGAAAGACGGGTGCATCAATAAGTTGAACCGCTGCCTCAGTGCCGACAAATTCGACCAGGCAAACGCTCTTTTGCTGTTTTGCCTCTCCAAAGCCCATGGGTAGAGGAGAGCCGCTGTAGCGCATCACCTCAGAACCGTTCACCTTCTGCGGGACATGGAGATGACCAAGCGCCAGGTAGTCCAGGCATTCGGGAAAGATTCCAGCAGTAACATGAGCCAGCGAGCCTACATACAGTTCCCGCACACCATCGCCATCAATGGTTTTCCCACCGGCTGCAAAAAGGTGCCCCATGGCGATGATCGGTATCTCCACCCCGAGTTCCAAGCGCTTCTGTTCTGCTAAAACCGCTACATCAGCATAGTGACCACGGATGCCATCAATCAGCTTGCGTTCCTTGTCCTCAATACTTTCTCCGGCTTCAGCCACACGGATATCCCTGTCTCGTAGATAGGGAACGGCACAGACGATCAGTTCTGGAGAATCGTCATCATTGCGAAGAACAAGCACCTCATCATCCAGGTTTTCAGGCACCGCGCCAACCACATGAACATTGAGTGCTTTGAGTAACTCCTTGGGTGCATTGAGGAACGAAGGAGAATCGTGGTTTCCTGCGGTCACTACAACATGGCGACAGGAAGAGGTCGCAACGCGGCACAGGAAGCGGTAATAAAGCGCTTGGGCACGGTTGCTGGGGGCGCTAGTGTCGAAAACATCGCCCGCTACCAGCAAGGCGTCGATCTGCTCATCCTGGATGGTCTCTGCTAACCAGTCGAGAAATTCAGTAAATTCATCATAGCGTTTTCGGCCATAAAGAGAACGACCGATATGCCAGTCAGAGGTGTGGAGGATTTTCATGAGGTAATAGTAAAGCCAACTCTCTATTTGTTGATACTAATCAAAAAAATGACTAGTCAGTCGATGGCAAAGAAAGAAACCAGATAAAGTATTGCAGCGATACGGAAGTCTATCCATACTTTCTCTCAAAGATAATCTATTCCATGAATTTCTTTTTCCAAAGATTGGAAAGCAGGTAGTTTGCGCAGTGGTGAAAAGTCATCAATACATTCTGCAAGTCTGTGTACGCTAGTTTGCGGCCTGAACTTTTTCAGCTTACGACCATGAAGTTCACTTGCAGTACGCAATAGTTCATAAAGGGTGCTTTTTGGATCAGGTAGTGATTCTAAACGGTTCAGCGGTGGCAACTGAATCGGTATTTTGCCATTTGGATTTGCTACCGCTTGTCTAATTCCATTAATATCAAATAGCAACCATGCCTCCAGCATGTGAACTGGAATTACACATACATGACGTGGAAGTGATAATTGTTTTTCATCTAATATTTCCTGAGCACCATCTACTGCTTGACGAATCTCTGCAACGCGAACGTCATGCTGCTTTCTTTCAGCGTCTCGATGAATGAAGAGCAAATCACAAGGATACAGATAGCTGCCTATTACAATCTTTTGTGCCAGATTTTGTGGCGGTGTTGGCAGACGAGCCAAGTCAGCCCACTCACCATCAAGAGGTAGATTTGGATAGTGTTGACTAAGCAGCCAATGAATGATCGGGATCAGTGCTTTATCCGAACTACCATCCGTAATCAGAGTAAAGCGCAATCGCTTCATTTAAACGGTAACTCCAACTGCTTGTCTAAATGATCTTTTACACGCATTCTCTGGCCAGTATCCGGGACAATATCGGCTACAGGGTTAAGATAAGATAAAAGCTTCCCTAAACTGATAGTCGTCGTTTCACCTGACACACGCTGTCGCCATGTTTCGGGAAGGCAGCTGAATCGTGCATATTTAAAACGGATTTTAGTCGTCTTATCTACTTGCTCCTGTAGGTCAGCTACAACAAGAGTATCAGCTAGCACAAGTGATACAACACTTGGTGAATGAGTGTTAATAATCACCTGACGCAGTGGATTATCATTATCCACCGGCTCATTCGTATCCATGGCTATATCCTGCAACAACTCCAACATCGCCTCAATACGCTGAGGGTGTATGCCATTTTCCGGTTCCTCAAAACAGAGAACCCCAGGGGCTCTCTCCAATTCGAGCACAGCTAATGCCAAAAAACGTAGTGTACCGTCAGAAAGTGAACGCGCAGGATGAAAAGTGCCATCTTTTCCAGCCACCTGCAGGGTAAGTAGTTCTCGCTTCTCATCACGATCTACTTTTACTTCACGTACATCAT
>JBEVXT010000243.1:0-3150 GCA_040505955.1 Sedimenticola sp.
CACTTTTCACAGCCCAGCCTCATTCCCACCATCGTGTATGGACACTATTTATGAACTCACTCCGCCTGCTGATCTCTCTCGCTCTGCTCCTCCCCCAGAGTCTGTGGGCGGAGGAGGCCGCCGCACCTCCACCGGCGCGGGTGGTGGTCGCCACGGTTGAAGAGCGTGTGATCGCTGAGACCAGCAGCCTGATGGGCGTTATCGATTTTGATCGTATCTCAGAGGTTTCAGGCGAGGTCTCCGGTCTGATCGTTGAGCAGTTGGCGGTAGAGGGGAAACACGTCAAACGGGGTGACCCCCTGGTTCGACTCAATACCGATCTGACCAGAAAAGATATGGATATCAAGCGCAAGGAGCAGGCTCAGGTAAGTGCCGACATGGAGAAGGTGGGGCGTACGCTCAAGCGTCTGGAGAGTCTGTTGAAAAACAACTCCGCCAGCCGCCAGGCCTATGATGACTCGCGCTTTGACCTCAGCGCTCTGGAGCAAAAGCGGGCCACCCTCGGTCAACAGTTGCAGCGACTTCAGCTGCAGCTCGACAAAAGCACCGTTCGCGCCCCTTTCGACGGTCTGGTGTTGAACAAATTCAAGGAGCAGGGAGAGTGGCTCGCTCCCGGCAACCCCATCTGCCGCCTCGCCTCAACCCAGGATGTCATCGCCAAGATCGCCATCCCCGAATCTCTGGTGCGTTACCAGAAGGCTGGAGAGCCGCTCTCCGTCTCCCTCCCGGCCCTTGGTAGACAGCTCGACGGCAACATCCGCGGATTCACCCCGGTGGCCGATCTGCGCAGCAAGAGCGCCATCCTCAAGATCAACCTCCCCTTCACCGAGGGGATGATCCAGAACATGTCGATCGAAACGGAGATCCCCTCAGGCAATAAGCGACGGCTACGTCTGATACCCCGTGACGCCCTGGTGCAGATCAAAGGCAAAGACTTTGTCTACAGCGTAAAAGAAAACAAGGCGAAGATGCTGCCGCTCAACATTGTCGCCCGCACCAAGGACTTTGTCGCTGTAGACAAACCACCCGTCACTACCGGCATGATGGTGGTGATCGATGGCAATGACCGCCTACGCCCGGATCAGGCCGTTACCATAATCAAGCCATAAGGGCGGAGCGCACACATGGATCTGGTCAAACTCTCTATCCACCAACCGGTCTCCACCTTCGCGGCGGTCTTTCTGGTGATTCTGTTCGGTATCATCGGGCTCAGTCGTCTGCCGGTGCAGCTCACCCCCGATGTGGAGGCGCCCAAGATCAGCGTCAACACCACCTGGCCCGGTGCCAGCCCCTACGAGATCGAGAAGGAGATCGTCGAGGAGCAGGAGGATGTGCTCAAAAGCATTAGCGGCCTGACGGTAATGGAGAGCTCCAGCTACAACAACTACGGCAATATCAGCCTCACCTTCAAGGTGGGTACCAACCTCAATGACGCTATGGTGCGGGTGACCAACAAACTCAACGAGGTGACAAGCTACCCGGAAAATGCCGCAAAACCGGCGGTCAGCACCTCCAGCGCCGAGAACTCCCCTATCATCTGGATGATGCTCAAGACCCGCGAGGGGGATCACGACCGGATCAAAACCTACCGTACCTTCTTTGAAAACGAAGTTCGCCACTCTCTGGAACGTGTGCCCGGCGTCGGCTCACTGTTCGCTTTCGGCGGCACGGAGAAGCGCTTTGAGATCAAAGTTGATCCCCAACGACTGGCCGATCACGGCATGACCCTAAGCAAGGTGATTGAGCGGGTGCGTAGCGCCAACAGCAATATATCGGCGGGAGTGCTGGGGTTGTCAAAACGCAACTACCGTATCCGCACCATCAGCCAATTCCAGTCTCCGGATGATGCAAAAGAGCTGCTGCTGGCCGATGATGGACTGCGGCGGATCTATCTCAGAGACATCGCCGACGTGGGTTTTGGCTATGCATCCAATCCCCCTGCTGTACTTCATAACGGCCAGCCGATGATTGTTGTTGGTGTGCGCAAGGAGGCCGGGGCCAACGTACTGGAGCTGACCGCCCGCATGCGCAAGGTGGTCAACGGTCTAAACGACGGCATTCTCCACGACAACGGCCTCTACTTCGACTGGGTTCACGATCAGACCCCCTATATCAACACCGCCATCGATACGGTGCAGACCAACCTGATGATCGGTGGCGTCCTGGCGATCACCGTGCTGCTGCTCTTTCTGCGCTCGGTCAGTTCAACCCTGACCGTTGCCATCGCCATCCCCATCTCGGTGATGGGTACCTTCTTTTTCATGTATCTGTTCAACCGCAATATCAACGTCATGAGCCTGGCGGGCATCACCTTTGCCGTCGGCATGCTGGTGGACAACTCCATCGTGGTGCTGGAGAACATCGACCGCCACCGGCGCATGGGCAAGTCACCGTTTCACGCCTCCTACGACGGCACCCGCGAGGTGTGGGGAGCGGTGCTCGCCTCCACCGTCACCACCGTCGCGGTCTTCCTGCCGGTGATCTTCATCGAGGAGGAGGCGGGGCAACTGTTCCGGGATATTGCCATCGCCATCACCTTCTCCATTGCCATCAGCCTGTTTGTCTCGATCTCGGTGATACCGGCGGTGACCAACAAGTTCTACACTCTCTCCAAACGCAAGGTGACACAGACCAACACCGCCCCGCCCAAAGGCAACCCCTTTGTCCGTACCATCATGTACCTTTCGAATCTGACCCGCAGAAACGCCTTCAGCAAGATCGCCACCGTGGTGATCTTTACCGCCGCCTCGGCAATGGCGGTGATGGCGCTGATTCCCAAGGCGGAGTACCTGCCCCAGGGCAATCGCAACCTGATCCTCAATATACTGGTGCCGCCCCCCGGTTATTCCGAACAGAAGCGACTGGAGATCGGCCACTATATCTCCCGGGAGGTCGCCCCCTACCTGAAAGAGGATGGCAAGGAGGGCATACCCCAGATCGAGAACATCTTCTATGTCGCCTCGGATGCGGTCACCCTTTTTGGCGGTATCAGCACCCATGAGGATGAGGCGCGCAAGATGATGCCGCTCTTTACCCGCATCATGAACAGCATCCCTGGTATGTTCGGAGTGAGCCTCCAGCGCGGCATCTTTGAAACCGGCATCGGCCAGGGCCGCACGGTGGATGTCAACATATCGGGCAACGACAACA
>JBEVXT010000244.1:0-31433 GCA_040505955.1 Sedimenticola sp.
AGCCTCGCGAAATACTATGCCGCGAACTAGATAATGATTTCTCAAAATACATGAAAATTCAAGGCTTTGCATGACAGGTAGCGGCATTGGGATCAGACCACGCAGTTGCTAATACTTATCCGGCAGCAGCTCCCTCTTGAGGGGCAGGCGGTTGTGCTACACCCAATAACGGGGTGGATAGTGATGAGTCGTGCGCAGCACTGGGTGATCGGCTGTGTAATAAAGTGTTGATTACGCTGGGACTGCTCAGTAATTTAAGTGGTAGTTTTCAAGTGACTCAGGTTTCATAAAATACAGAGCGGGAGATCCATATCGACAACGAGCTGATTGGCTGGTTGCCTTTGCGTCTCTACGAGCTGGAGTCGGGTATGCCGCGCCGGATTCGCGCCCAGGGCGAATCCCGCTACTTTCTTAAAGCCTCTACCGAGTTGACCCTGCAGGCGCATAGTCGTTTTAATCACAAGAACCACTGCATGGGCCCGACTGAATGGAACTGTGCACAGGCTGCGTAAGATCAGGGCGAAGACTGCAGTCCGGTAAAATCCACGGATAGAGACTTGATTTTATTCACCTCTCAACGAAGTAGTCTCCATGTCCTGTATGTCCAAGGAGCTACCGATGCCCTGTTTACCCCCCTTCAATCGAACCTGGCTGCTGCTCTGGGCTGCACTCCTCAGTGTGCCAGCTACGGCAATGCAGCCACTGTCGGAGGTGACTGCATACCTGAAAGCACGTATTGAAACAGACGAACAGATACTCCAACCCCTTGCAGACCAGATAGGGGTGATGGGGGTGTGTCAGACGCTGGTGAGAGCAGACCCGGTGCTGCCAGGGGTAGTGCTCTATGAGGTACGAATCGACTGTGAATTACAGGTCGGTCCGGGGTCGTTTACCACCCGGATCCAGGCCAGAGGGGTGGGGCGTAATCCCTCCACGGCGCATACCGATGGATTGTTGCAGGTAGCCGATCAACTCCACCGGCAATTCCATGATCATTTGTTGGAGGCCTCCCGTCGCCAGCAGAGTGATGATCTGATTCGGCGCATCAGTCAGCTGGATCGGCAGATTGAACAGGTACGGCAAGATGACTGGCTGGAGCGAAACAGCCAGCTGCTTGAGCATCTGTCAGGGGATAGCAAGTGATGACACAAAACCAGTACAAGGGGGCAAAGATGATGAAACAGACAGGTTATATCGGTTTGGTTGTTCTGCTGATAGTGATACTTCAGGGGGGGGTCTACTTCAGCAAGAGCCCACCGATACAAGAGCGTGCTGATCACAACGGCAACAAATTGCCATTGACCGGACTAGCAGTGAAACAGCGGCCGGAAGACCAGCAGAAACCGACAGAGCCGCCCGCCGAGGAACTGCAGCCTATGGATATACAGGGTGAAGAACAGAAGCTAGTGGTGGAAAAAATGGTAAAACAGGAGTCCACGCAGCAGCCAACTGAGGTGCGGCAGGCAGCAAACAAAACGCCTGCACCGCAACTCCCCCCAGTAGAGCATCAGCTTGTAAAACAGGCACCAGTGGAAAAGATACCAGAGTCGCAGCTGTCAAAACAGCAATCGGCAGCGCCGAAACCCACAGCACTGGATCAGCCGCTACCTGCTGCTTCCCACCAGCCACCGGCACAGGATAAGCCGCCTGTGATTCAAACAGCTTTTGGAACTGCTCCGGTAAACCCACTGGCTCCACAACCCAGTAACCCGGTGGTAAAACCATCGGTGCAGGTGGCTGACCATAGCGTATCGCAACCCTCTCACCAACTCTCCTCAGCGCTGCCGGGAGGCGCTACCGGTAAGGTGGGTGAGTTTGATGCGGCCACCATCAGCAATCGGGAGTTTGTCGAGCTTGATAATAGCCATAAACAGACTACACCTCTGACTGCTGCTCAACAGGCCCTGGCAGAAGAGGGAGGTTACGGCTGGGGGGTGCTGGATGAGTATGCCGACCCGGATCGTGCATCCAGGGTTCTGGGTGGACACGAAATCATTCAGGTCGGCTCCCGCTTCTTCCGCTTAACCCCGTCGCGTATTCGGACGCTGAGTCATGTGAAAGGCATCTATGGTCTCAACGAAGGTCTCAAAGTACTCGGGCGCAACCTCTGGCACCGTGCCGAGCGGGCGTTGCAACAGGGTGAACTTGGACATAGCACCGATAACATACAGCTTTGGTATCTGTTTTTGGAGCAAGAGGCTCGCCACCTCAAAGGTCGCGTGGTAGCAACCTTTGAATGCCAGATTCGCGAACAAGCCATTGCCGATACTGAGGTGTTCCGCAAAACGGCCAGGCTCCGCAACGCCGTTTATGTACTTAAACGCGAGTCCGGAGGGCAAATGGGCGTGTTGATGCCCCGCTACTTTGACTACCGGGGAGAGAGGCAGGCGATTCACCGAAACTGCTTGGGCCTGGACACCGAAAGCCGTCGTACCGCCCAGATTTTCAACTTGTAACCATCCAGCAGAGGAGAAAAGAAAATGAATGAACCCTGGTTTAGCCCGGCCCAACTCTTCGCTTCCCTCGGCATGACTCTGCCGCTCTTTTTCTACTATGGTTGGCGGATCTACTCACAGATAATTGATCACGTAAAAGGCGTAAGAAAGCTGATAGACGAAGAGTATCTGGCGGCAATGGTTCGCGCCAATCAGTTGGCGGAGCAGCCTGATAAAACAACCACCGATCTCACCATTGCCGCCATTGGCAGTGAGTTTGACAGCAAGATCGGTTGCCACCGGCGTGCCCTAAAAATAGAGGCCCACAGCGCCATTCTTGTAGGGTTTCTGGGCACCCTGGTCGGTGTCTCAGGGGCCTTTGCCGCACTGACCATGAAAACACGGGGCACTGATCCGCTGGCAATGATGGAGGGGTTGATCAAAGGCGGCCTCGCCACCGCGCTGGTCTCCTCACTGGTGGCAGCCGTGCTGGGGGTTATCGTCTATACATTTCTATCACTGACCGAAGAGAAGGTCACACGGGTGCGTCAATCACTTCTGCGCGCCATGCACTGGGAACTGTGTAAAAAATTGACAGGAGGCGATAATGCTTAACTGGACAGATGACTGGACCAACGACGGTGCCGACACAACGGAGAGTGACCCTGGAAAGGATCTCTTTGCCGTGCTCTTCTTAAGTTTTTTTCTTATCAGCGTACTGCTGATGATGAGTGCATCACCAAAATACAACGGTGTATCCCCGGGAGTCACCAGTGGTGGGAGCGTGGTGATCAACGCCCCACTGGCCAGGCTTGTCCGTGAAGAAGGTGTGCTCTATCTGAAGCAAAGTGATAAGCGCTGGAGGGTTCCGGAACAGATGCAGATACTCAAAGAGGAGGTTCAACTGAATCAGACCGGAGAGGGGAAACATTACCTCACTATCGATGCACCCGGGCAATTGGTTGGCGTCTCATCCACCTTCCAGGCGTTGCTCTACCTGGAGCAGCAACAGATCCCATCGACAATACTGGTTGAGTCGGAGTAGAAGATGAAAAATCAACTTAAGTGTGTTTTGGTTGGGCTGGTACTGCTGTTGACGGCACCGCAACTCTGTGCAGATGCATTTACCATGTTGCTGCAACAGCAGCGCGAGGCGCTCCGTGAGGACGGTTTCCCCCCCACTCTGCGCGAAGCGTGGCGGGAGCTGATGGCAGAGTATCCGGCCATAATCGGCACCAAAAGGCAACTGAATGAGAGCGATCTGGAAGCGATCCCCAAGGTCTACCAGCGGGAGTTGCTGACCATTTCCGACGACAACCGCTGGCAGCGCCGGCTCACCCCTTTCCTGGATAAGATCAAGCGGGCAACGGCCGAATTCAATGTGCCGGAAGCGGTGATCGGGGCCGTTATTCTACAAGAGTCCGGCGGCCGTCCCGATGCCAGGGCTAAAGGAAGCAGTGCCAAAGGGTTGATGCAGACAATTGACGCTACATTTGCACTTGCCAGAAAGCACCTGGCGAAACGGAGCATAGATATCAACGACCCTCTGAATGCGGAACACTCCATCCTCGCTGGCAGTTGGTATCTGGATTTCTGCTTCAGCCTGGCGGCAAAGAGTTTTCCCGCCTACCACGACCGAACACAGCTTGCCCACTGGGAGCGCGCCCTCGAGTTCTACTATGCCGGGCCCAAGTGGGGTAAATACCCCCGCGATATCATCTATGTCAAGCGCAAGGGTAAGTCGATCCGGATCAACAAGGGGCGCTACGCTGATGGGGTGCTGCGCTACGCTCGTGGCTTAATGACGAACACACCGGATAAGAACAGGGCATGAATAGGATCAGTCACCACAGGGCCGTTGGAAAAACCGCGACTGCTCACCGTCAGTGCGGGAAGCCCCCAAACTGTCATCGATCCCATGCCCCTGATCCGGAGTACAGCGGTGAGGGCTTCATTATTGCTGGTGCTCAACAACTTGACAGGAGAGATTCTGATGAACCCGACCAGGCTAATCCTCTACCCCTTCAGAATTTTCTCACCAACAGTCAGGCCGCCTCCACCCGTGGCGCAGCTACAGAAACGTACATCACTCCCGGTAAGGAAGGATGTAGCTGCAGCCCCGTCAGTCGCCAGCCTGTCAATGCTTCTGTCAACACCCAAACCTCCTTTTGCAGCAGACACCAGGAGAGACGAAATGAAAGCCATACAGGGTAATGCGCGCTGGAGTCTGTGGGCGTCAACCACCAGCCTGCTGCTGGTGCTTACATTCCTGTTGCTGCTTCTGCTCTCGATAGAAGATATGGCCGTATTGACCCAACGCTACGGTCATCTCGGTCTGGGCGAGTGGCTCGGCTGGTCCCTACCTGAGCCTGTGGATGGCAGGTTGGCCCTCTACCGCCAGGTTGTCGCCACTGCCCTATCCGCCTCGGAGATATCACTGCTGCAACTGTTCCTGATCTTTACCGAACTCTACCTCGGTATCCGCCTGATTCTTATCTGGCTGGGCATCAGTGCTTCCGGTGCCAGGATCAGATTGGAGGGCACTGTCCGTTTTATGGAGATGGCTATGATCGTTCTGCCCGCCCTCGGCATGCTTTCCACTGTTGTTGGCGTACTCTCCAGCAGTCGTATGGAGAGAGAAGCCGTCAAGATCATGATCTTTGGCCCTACCGGCATCGGTATCATAGGCTATTTGCTGGCGGCATTCCTTCATGCACTGGGAGAGCAGGTGAGTGAATAGTGAACAGCGTCTCATGCGCCAGAAGCGGCACATTGCCCTGCAACTTGGGCTCTACCAACTGTTTGTTGACATGCTGTTTATTACCATCTACATTTTGGTGTTTTATGAATAATGGTGACAGCAATAGTGATATATATGCACTATCTCTGTGCGCCTGCGTACTCTCTTTTTCGAGGGGGTGAAAAAGGGTACTGCACAGTGCTATAGAGTGATGTCTCTCTCCCCCTGCCGGGGGGTCACTGTTTACCCTTGCACTGGATAGATGCTTGAGGGAGGGGAGAAGGGGCGCTTACAAAATAGTCTTTTGCATCCTCCAAGGTGCAGGGATGGGACATATGGAGCAGCAGTGATATATGAAAAAGGTAAAAAAGCAGACTCAAATAAGCCAACAACAGGAGTGCGGGGAAAAGTATCCGATATCGGAGGTTATGCCAAACACCAATGATCAGAAATATAGCCAGATTGCTCACTGTCATATCTCTTCCTGTCGGCTTGCCTGTGCCCCCCCCGGGGGGGGGGCATCAGCCAGTACCGATAGTGAACCGTTATTCACAAGCGAAGGAGAGGGGCATTGTGTGGATCGCCCCTCGAGTTACATTTTGTTCTTGCTGTCCATCATCAATTAAAGCATAGTTATGGTAGGGAATAAAGTTCTCTAATGCACCGTTTATCATAGATCACAAGGCAGGTTTCCGATTTGCGTGAAGGTGGTATGGTTGTAGTAAATTACCTCATTTAAGATACCGCAGACCAGTTTGAGGTGTACCGTATCCTAGCTGCACAAAGGGTGTAACATGACATATCTAGATGCCAACACCTGACTTGGTGCCGTGCTTGATAGACGAAACTCCGTAGTCATAGGGAGGTATGTGCTGCATTGGATTACTTTGCATACGCTGCCAGCCATGGAGGGCGAAGCGAAGGCTGGTAATCTCCGGTAGCCGTGAGGCCGCACTGCTTACCCGTCGTGCGCGTAGCGGTCAGTGACCAGGACGGGCGGGGCACTAATAGGTTGTCGGAGGCCTGATTTTGGGGACTGGGATGTCCCGAAATCTTTCACGAGGGCGAAGACTCGCTTACAGAAGAGAAGTGACTAAATCCATGGCAATGACTTGGAAGAAAACGAAGAGTATTTGGTTAAGCTGTCTGTTATTAAGTAGCCTGATGACGCTGGGTTGCTTTTCCAACACTGCCTATGCACGTGATTATGGTGGTGAATGGACCCGCTTGTTCCAGAGATTAACTGAGGGACTAAAACAGAACAAAAAGCTGGGCGCTAACAGTATCATTGAAGTGAGTTCCATTAGCGATCACCTAGGCAGAGAAAATACATGCTTGCCTCTGCAGAACCACTTTGCCCAGAAAATACACACTTCTCTAGTCTATCAACGCAATATGTTCGGTGGTCCCGTATTACACGATGGTCACTCAGAACAGGAAGCACATCTTTTTCTGACAGTAAGGTGGGAGCTGCTGGCAGGAGGTGAAGAACTGCAACTAACTTTATCCATTCTCGAGAAAGAAGAGGAGTCAGCGGGGAAGTATATTGCAAGATCTTCAATTGATATTGAAAAAGCGTGGCTACCTGATGCTGTAAAAGCCTGTTTTGATTTATCAGGGTATTTTGAACAACCTGCACCTTGCACTCTACCAAGTGATTTAAAGATTTCCCACGCACCACCCATGCGTATACTGCCAAGTGGCAGCTTAACATCAGAAGTTTCAGAAATATTTCTAGGCAGTGCGACAGTGCAGCAGATCCCGAGTTTTGGTATAGCAAAGTTTGAGTTACGCATAGGAGATATCAAGACTTTCCTTGAAGCATATGGTGATAAACTGGCGGCAGATGCAACAAGGCTGGTTGAGACCACGGGAGATTCACCCTTCAGGTTTCGTAATATAACGCGAGAACATAGCACATCGACACAAATGCGATCGCGGCGCAGTCTGGGGATACGAGCGAAGCTGGAGGAGCAATTGGAGTTGCCAGTATCGCATATGAAAACTGCGTATGTAGAGCGCTTTCTTCAATTTCTACGCAAAAAGACAGGGCGCGACTTCCGCTATGTCACTAAAACAGAGTGGCTATATGCTTTGACAGGTCCTTTTGCACTGAGTGGCATAGATAATCTGAAAGCGGTCAAAGACTGTAGCACGGCATACACTTTGGAGTGCCTACAGGAGAAAGGGCCAGCGCGAAATAATGGTTCTCACCGTTGTAATCCGTGGCGGATTTGTAATCTCATTGGTAATCTTGCTGAGTACACGAGTGATGGCATCATGGGATATGACTGGAGTACACCTGGAAATGCTATAACGCTCGAAGATTATGACAGCGGTGGCATGGCTTTGGATGATATCCCATGGCTGACTACAGTGCGCTTGGCCGTCACCCTTAAAGATGGTGAAGGTTGTCACCAGAGGAGTGAGTGAAGCGATGGATAAGTGTAGGTATATCTATCTGTTCGTTGTATTGGTACTAGGCGGTGGTGCCTTTATTGATGCAAATGGACAAGCAGCCGATATGCGATCGCCCAAGCCCGTATTCACGCACTGTGGGTGGCTTGATAACAATACTAAAGTTATTAAGCATGATGAAATTAGTGATAAAAAAAGTGCATTTCCGAAGTTTGAACCTGGCGAAACGGTCAGTCTAGAATATCGGTTAGGTGAGAGTATTGGCTATAGCAAAAAACAGGGCCAAATCACTGCAAAGTTGTCTGTGGTTCTTTGGCACAAAACGAGTGACCAAGTACTAACTAAAAAAGCCAAGTTAACCGGGGGACTTGCACGTGATAATGGCCAGTACCATTGGATTTGTGATAGCGACGACACGTCCTGGTTGGAGCCACACAACCTCCCGGAAGTCCGTATTGACTTGCGGCATGTTAGTGCAGATAAGACACGTTGGATAGATTGGGCTCAAAGGTATGGTAATAGCGATACACCTCTAATAAAGCCACAAAAAGTCAGCTTGAATACAGTTAACCATATTCCCCCTGGTTCTAAATGGACAGAGATTCTGACTATTGACTCAGATGGGAAAAAGCGAACGGGGTTAATCCCGAAGCATTGGAGCTTTTGTGATAGTACGGGACGCTGTCAGTCTGCTGAATTGCATGGCGAGTGGGGTGGTGATAATAATAAGCAATGGCTTGTTCTTTGGCCAACGAAAAATAATGAGTTGAGATCATCTGTGAAGATTATCCTTCCACGTGATATACCCAGGCCTGATCTGGGTGGCAGGGATTGTAAATACATCAATTCACAAGAGATGGAAGGTTCAACGCGTATAAACTATGAGTGGTCATGCAAAAGTGATAGCTTGAATTCTCTGAAGCTGAAGTCACAGGACTATTTCCAACTAACAGCGGGCGACTTGACTAACTGCAAAGATCTTAATTCTGAAGAGAAAGAGAGTATTCAGAAGTTGCAGGCATTCAGCCAATCAAAATTTATGACTGAGGCCAGAAAGGTTAGCAGTAAGATCAAATCATGTCACATTCAGAATAGAATAAGAAAATCACCGCCTTTTCGTGTAAACGAAACAATCAACGCAAGCAGCACTAATCAACGTGAATATTCCCTTGGGCAGCTATCACCGTATTTTAGAGCGTGGCCCAAACTTTTTAATGGTGAAAGATTAACTGGAGCCAATCTCAGTGTTCGGTACTGTACTACACCCTGTGCTGATGTTACTCAGTGGCAAGTGGCTAGAATCCTGACGGAATCAGGCAACACCTACCTGAGGTATCCGCGAATAGAATCGGATGATATCAAATTCAAGGTCAAGTGGAGCATAGGGGGAGAGGAGTATAGACCGATTAATAGCGCCATTATGAGTTTCCATGAGTTGACTGCTACAGGTGGAATTACTGTCGATACACTTACACCAACTTGGTTTGATAATCTGTTGCCAGACTGGGTTCAGAATAGAGTTGCGCAGAATGATAGAGTAATAATATCAGGTGACGTATCCACTTTTACCTGCACTAATAATGCTCTTCGATGGATATGCACAGGTAGTCTCCCCCCACGTGGTGCGTTTAGTATGGAAACGGCACAGGGTAATATCTATTTCAGCGGTGAGTATGATCACAGGGAGCTCAAAAATACACTGACACAAAGAGTGGCAATATATGTGCAGAATTCATTGGAAAACAGCGATTGGTTTCTGACAGGTGGACTCGCCACCTCCGGGTGCGACATTAAGGGGGTGTTATTGCATTGCTCGTCTACACCAAACACCGATGGGAGCATTAAGATCCTTGATGATAGTATGGGTAGAGAGAAGAGTGAAATTGAGGTGGCATGGAGTAATGGAAATCACACCAGTACACTTCACCACTATTACTATATAAGAGGTGCAGATAATCAGGTATCGCTTTCAATGGCAGGCTTGGATTGTGTTGCCACGGGTGACCTGTATCGTTGTAAAATGAGCGCAAATATGGATTGGCGAAATGTAACTCTTGGGGTGGCCGGTAATGCAGTAAGACCGCTCGGAGTGGAGACGTGGGCAGCAGGCACTGTTAAAGAGCTTTATGAGATTATAAACTGGCCAATTGTCTATCTAGATTCAAAGAATAATGAAAGTGACAATCCCGGCATATGGGGTGCGGATGCGGAGATTTTCAAGTATGCTACTTCCACCTGTACAGGTGATGCAATAGTAGCGACCGTTTCTTATGAAAAAGTATTATCACTCATGATACGAAAATATGATCGTGCTCTTGCTCTCGACAGCGCATGCATCATTCTTGACAAAGAAAGATATAATTCCAAAGAAAGGAGATTCGAGGTAATAATACCGGATGTGCCGAAAGTATATTCTCTCCCTGCATTACCACAGGTGCTCCTATCAGATGGTGTCTCATCTCGGATCAGTTTTGAAGCAGCTCACTCATTTGACAAGTGCACCTGGAAACCAGCCAATGGAAATCATCTTGTCTGCCGAAAAAGCATAGCTATCAGCGAGTCGGGAGTTGCTGACGGTTATCTGCGCTGGCGTGATAGAGATAGCGGGAGGATTTTGTTTGAAATGCACTCTTTTGGTTCTGGTGTGGATAGTGCCTCTTGGAAAATATTCTATACCTACAATATCGCTATACCACTTCCAAAAGGTACCAGGGTACAATTTGGCGAGGATACATGTCTGGAGAAAGTACCGTCTACACGGTCGAACGTAACTCAATACTTTCAGTGTTTGTCCACTGAGAAAGCAACAGTTGATTCGCCTATCATGCTGAAAGTGGGAAATACATCTGTAAAAAACATCACGGAGTGGAAATTGCTTGACTTGGTAGAGATAGATGAGGAAATGGTCTACTTGCCATTGGCCTGGAAATCTATACAAAAAATACCAAAACTATTTGGTATTAAGGGTAAACTGGAAATATTCAACGCTAAGAAGTGTGGGCGTACACCGGGGGACGTGCTTTATATTGGTAACGGATTTGAACAGACTAAAGACAATGGATTGATTGACTATAGTTTGACAACTTATAATCAGGCAATTAAGGAGGAGAAGGAGTGCGGTACTGCTGAAGATTGCCTCAGATGGAGAACCTTAAGCAGACTGAAACTCATCCCCGATAACCTGGATGATCCAAAAGAAATAGCGTTGTTGGTCAAGTCAGGTAGTTCAGTCAGGATTATCCATGACAAAGGGATGACACGGACACCCTGCTATCGTGTGAATTTGAGAAATGTTAATCGTGACGGGGTTGTGCCGATAAAATATGAGGATGAGTCTATTGTAGGCAGTGAAGAGAAGCAGCGGTTGATATTGATTGATACCAGCTCAAAATTCAAAGACCACAGTGAACCACTGAAGAAAGCGATCAGTGGGTTTAACTCTCGATTAGATGGGTTTCAGACTGTGCTTGTTCTTCTTGACAAGGTGAGCAGTGCAAATCATCAGGCATCTGAGGACGGACTTGTAAATGAATGGGTAAACATGTATGGGTTTATCGATCATCATAAATATGTGAACAATCCGAGTAAACACATCCTTCAGTGGGCTAAAAAGTGGCTGCATATGATTCAGGCTTTAAAACCGGATGATCAAATCATGCTCCTAATTGATAATGGATGGAAGAGTAAGCCGCCTTTAGAGGATCTTCTCCTTCTTGAACATGAACTTGATGGCAGAGAGTTGACTGTATATCTGGTGGGTGGAAGAGGGCAAGAGTGTGAAGCGCTAGGAGAAAACTGGCATCTGGATCGTAAGCCACTTAATTTAACCTGCCAAGTCTTTAAGCCAGAAGGCATGGCAGATCTGATCAATGGAGATGGACAATGAAAAAATACTCAACACTGATCATGCGAATAGTTGCCAGTGCAGTGCTGATAAGTTTATGGGATGTTGCTTTTGCTGCCTGTACAGACAAAGAACTCCGGGGCTGGTTTGGCGATGGTCCAGGGTTGGACAGTGAGACATACGATCCAAAAATTTGGGTGATAGGCAAGGGGGTGAAGCACTACCGTGCTGCTAGAGAGGGCGCAGTTGATGATAATTTGCCGGAGTTTACACACTATCTACACTATTCGATAGCAGAAAGTAAGAATGTCCGATCCGGTTCGTGGGTATTGGTAGTTAATCCTGAATATGGAGTCGAACGCTGGATCGATACTAAGCAGGCCGGTGTGGTGTGCCGTAGTCATTCGCTTCGTAATGAAAAGACTTACATCGGTCGGAAAACGGTACTGCGTATAAAGACGGCTGAAGGGGGTATCCCTGTCTTTCGACATTCAACGGGCACAGAAAAGATGCTCGATAGCAATTCTGATGAGGTTCTTGGAGTTGGGCGTGTTAGTGTACTGCGCTATATGCACATCTTTGATGAGCGTTTTGACTTTGATGAGCAACGAGAAGAAACAATCCATCGGGTGCTATTGACTGATACAGCAGCATTGTCTGACACAAGAGGTACAGAGCAGTTTATTGGCTGGGTTAACTATCAGCATATCATAGAGTGGGATACGATATTTGCAGTGGAAACGGTAAATGACAATTCGCCAATATACGCGGATTCTGATGGTAGTCGCACTGTAGCTACAACACAGGGTTTGACGTGGAAGCCAAACTATACACGCTTTCCACTGCTGGATGAAAGTGTAAATGGTGAGATGTATAAAGTCGCCTATCTTACTGGACCACTTCAGCAGAAGATGGAAATGATTGGCGGACGAATACAACTTTCTTCAAGGCTTAGGAAGCGATTTTCGGCGATACGATTGCTCTTTCTCGTGGATGGAACCCACAGTATTATTCCGGAGCTCAAAGCAGTCAAGCAGCTACTGAAAGAGATGGAACATAAGTTACGAGGTGACAATCGAATTCTTTTTGCGCTTCACGCTTATCGCGATGATGCATATGGGGATCAACACCAAGTTACCTATTCATCCTTTGTTGATTCAGGTAAATTTCTTCATCAACTTGACGCTATGATAAATGACTCTGAGCAGTGGAGCGATGTAAAGGTGAAAGATGGTCTACTGGAGGATTTGTGGGGTAGCAGGGAACTATTGACAAGGCGAGTGTTGACCAAAAGCTTGCTGAAGCGTGACGATGTGATGGCGGTGGGTGTTATTGTGGGTGACCATGGTAGTCACAAGAAGAATGGCAGTGCTGAAGAATTCATCCAAGCTTTCTCGAAAGTCTATTGGTGTGCGGTACATGCGGCAAATAGCAGACCTGATGCACATGATGCATGGCTACTATTTAACGATCAGATGGAGGGATTGGTAAGTGATAACTGTTTTGATGAAATTACCTCCAATGATGATAAAGGTAATGAGAAAGTCGCAGAGTTTCTGGCAAATCTCGCAGTAAAGTTTGCGGATGCACAACGAATTGTGGGTGCTGTGGGCCAGAGGATAAACTCCGGATCAGGTGTTGATGAAGCTATGCAGGGTGTTGCTGCAGTCATTGCAGGATCAATTAATCAGGTTGTTAAAAGTGAAATTTCAGCAATGGGATTTGATGAAACTGTGCAAGCTGATTTGAAAAAGCGTTTAGTTACAGAAGTTGGCATTGGCTGGATTCAAAAGCAGGATGTAGAGAAGACAGTCTTTGTGACAACAGATGAGCTTAGTGAATGGATTAATCTTACAAAGCGCTTGTCAAGTCCGGAAAGAAGAAACAAAAAGACTATTCTCAAGGTATGGGAGGGTCTCTTCAGGGGGCTTATTGCGCAACGTGGAGGTGAAAGTTTAGATGATAAAACCCTCGAAGAGTTGACTAAAATGGCAAGATTGCCTTTGCCGGAATCATCGATTCTTAAAATTCAGTATGGGAACTTGAAGAATATGACAACGCGTGAGTTGAAACCTATCGTCGAGTATTTCAACAAGGCAACAATCACTTACAGCGCATTGAAACAAGGATTACTGCCAAAACTAAGGAGAGTCGTCGAGGGGGGGAGAACCTATATTAAGCTGGATAAGGATAAATCAGTAAATGCTGATATCTGGTATGACTATGACCAAGGTGAAGCGGGGTATATTCCGGTAAGGTATCTGCCTGGTGTTGCTGATAACCAAGAAAACCCATGAAGAAGGTAGCGATTCGCCTGTCTCATGATCTAAAGAGATCACTCAGTAATGATTCATCTGTCGCTGTAAAAAAGGAAACATTCTTCCATTATGGTGACTGTATAGGACTTACTGGGGACTCCGGTGTAGGTAAAACAACGCTATTGAATATGCTGGCCGGAATTGCACCTATCGATAAAGGTACTATAGATTATCATTTGCCCGGAGAGGAGGATGTCGTCAGCATTACCCCTGTCGCCCAGAAAAAGGAGGTAGAGAAAGTTCGCCATTCTATCGGGTTTGTTTTTCAGGAGGCTTATCTTGTCAAACATCTGACCTGTATAGAAAACCTTTTGTTACCCATGCAGTTGCAGGGCGGCACACGGAGTGAGATCAGTGGTGAGTATGCGCGAATAATCAAAGCAATGCAGAAACTTTCCCTTGCAGGGAGTGAGGGCGCTGATCAATTTCATCACCCCCAAGGGCTGTTCAATTCACTTTGCAACTGCTTTGCTGTCGCTGGTAGTAGCACTCGCGGGGAGAGGGGCATAAGTGATCGCTTTTCCAATGAGATATCTGGTGGCGAGATGCGCAGGATGGCGGTTATTCGTGCCACCAATCCATATGAAAGTATTCTGCTGACAGATGAGCCAACCGAAGGATTGGATCGCGGTAATGGCCCGAAAATTAGTAGCAATTCCAACGCCTATAAGACGCTGAGATATATGAGGGGGTGGGTAGAGGAGGCCCCTGATATGCGATTATGGATTAATATTACGCACAAACAAGATGAGCTGAACTTATTTTCAGATAAGATTTATGAGTTTACTGAGAAGGATGGCTTGTATCTGAAACCTTCCGTGGCCCCGTAATTGAGTGAATCAAAAGAGCGAATAATCCCTTACAAACCTGCACTGCTACTCTATGGGCGCATCTTCTTTCGGATGCTTTGGTGTGGTGGTTATTACCGTCAGTTGGTGTTTAATTTTTTTCTGGCCATTTTGGTCATGCTTATACTGTCAGGGTTATGGTCAGGCAGTTACAAGATGATACAACGCATGATTTTGGGGAGTGGTGGCTACGCCAGGGTGTGGCTATACAATGAAAATGACCATTCACTCTCTGATATTGATCAGGCAAATAAAGACCTTGTTGATGGTAAAAAGAGAGTATATGGGAAAAAGAGCCACTGCTTGTTGGATATGTCACAGGATAAATGGGGTAAGATCGAATTTTCGCTTTACCCCTTCGATATTCTTGACGAAGCACATCTCGATTTTTTAGGGCGTGATTCTCGTAAAGATCCTCACTTCCACGGACGGTGGACAACTACTGACTCGAGGCTGTTAGGGTCATTGCAGCTCTTGGGAACGCATAAGTTTCCGCTGGAGGACTACTTTGTGCAAAGTGGGATGCCGCGCCTCCTTCTTACTCTAGATATGGTCAGGAAACTGGACTGGTCCGGCCATAGCAAACAGACACCACCCGCGCTGAGTTCTCTTCTGAAGCACTATGAGCTATTGGCCCAGTTAAAATCTGATGCTGACTTCTGGAAATATTTGGAAACAGAGCTGCGTCTTGGAGCGGTATCAAAAGATGACCTGATGCAGTTTGCCAGTTTTCAGTCGCTCGTGACCTACTTGTCGTCCACCTCTGCCCGGCCTGGTGTATTTCTTAAGGAAAAAGGATGGCTACCTGTTCTCTGGTTTATGCCTTGGGAAATAGCACGTGAGCCTTCATACCTCATTGAATATGGCCATGCTCTCTGTTTTTCAAACCAGGGGCGCACAGGTAGCAAGGCTCATTGTGAGAGATTTCCTAAGTTGCCTGGTAAGGTCATAGATACCCTTGATGTGGAATTTGAACATATCCCTGAAGCGGATAACCTCAAACAGTGCTTCGATCCACAAGTTACATTAAATAAAACTAATGTAGGTTATATAGTTGCAGGGCCGGGCCTGAACGATCTCTGGGTTGAGGATTGTCCTTTGTTGGCAGGTGAAAATAGTAAAATATTTTCGTCAAACTCAGAGCCTGTTCCTCCACCAAAAAAGCAGTCGGATTGGATTGCTACTAATTTTGATGGCTATCTCAAGGACTACAGCCACCTAGATGAAGACCTCGTGGATTTCCTGGGCTGCCTTGATCTTTTCATTGCAGATGAGACCAAGTCTGTGCTGAGTAAAGTAAGTCGCCTTTCTACTGCATATCAGACGACTTTTCTATTTTTGGGTTTACTTGTGCTCTTTTACTTGTGCTCCAGTACTTGGTTGCTGTTAAACAACATCGCACGTGAAAGAATGTGTGATGATGGTTTGTTAAGTGCGTTCGGGGTGCCGGATAGAAAAATCCACGCAGGAATTTTTTTAAACACGATCATTGGATTTACTGTGGCTACATTACTGGCCCTACTTGTGCTGCTAATGTCGCATTATTCATTTTTTCTGTTAGCACTTATTATTTCCTCTGTTTGTATACTGTGGTTGGGTGTGAGTGTTTATCGTGGAATGGGTAGAAATAGGGGACTGATCATGGGTGTAGTGAAGCTGATAACATTACTCACTATTGCAATCTACCTGCCATATGCAGGCTGGGTATATTCCATGCCTCTGGTTACAATGGTTACAGAGCCTGGTGCTCATTGGCTGATTGTATTGCTGATTTTATTGGTTGTATGCATCTCAATAGAGTACTATGTTACAGTCTGGTCTCAGAGAGGCCATTATGTGAACAGAAAGCTTGGACGCTATTAATAAGCACTCAACAAGGCCGCTACCCGATAGCATGGGGTAGGATAACAAACCGGCTAAACGGCCGGTTTGTTATTTCTTCAGATTAATTACTACCCAAGCTTCGAATTGCCTCTGTACTCCAGATCTTTCCAGTGTGTTTCACCGTGTAACTGCTGAAGAGGTTGTCCAGGCAAAAGACAATGCCATCACTACCATCCGGCAGTCTCGACAGGGCTAAGCGAACCTTCTGCCCACTACCCTGATTGTTATGGAATTGCTGCCAGATCTTGGTGCTCTCCAACTTCCGTATCTGGCTGGTCAAGCTACGCGGCAGGGCCCGACCTTCAAGTACTTCCTGATTGTCAGCGATAGCTTGATTGTTTTCATTCAAATTGGTACAGATACCCCGTAACCTGTCGCCCTTGTTTTCAAGAAATTGTGCTGACTCCACTCTTTCACTGTCGTGGATTCGGTCAATTTTTTCAACTTCATCCTTAAAGTTTGATTTGGTGACCTCCCCTCTGTTGAGACGCTCTTTTTGCAGCTTGGTTTTGCTCAGTTTCTCAAGGCGCAGTGCATTGATATAATTGGAGTAGGGTGCGATCTTCTCCATGTTGTAGAGTGCTTCCTGAATAAGGCTCAGGTTATGACTCAGAAATATCTTGTTACTTGAATCCAGTGCATCATCTGCACTGAGGCCGTTACTTGCTTCACTGCTCACCCTGGCAGCCTCTTCAGCAATAATTGCCTGGTTCTCATCTGTGTTGGGCAAGGTAATGGCGTTTTCGACGGCCTGAAGTTGAGTGGTGCCGCTGGTGGCATATGCAACTCCAAGATTTGCAGTGAGTACACCTGCAATAGCAACTGTGGAAAGCTTCTTCATGCTCTTATCTCCTATTTGCGTGCTCAGTTTCCCCGCAATGATTATGGGGAAACTCGATTACTGATTCAGCTCATTTTCAAGCTGAGCCATGATTGAGTCATTGCTGTCAAGAATGCGGCTGCTGGACTGCAATGCCTTGCTTCGCGATTCAGTGCTGAGATCCTTTCCATTCAGCTCTGCAAGGCGTGCATTAAGTGTTTCACCCATGCCGATCAGACTCTGCTGCAAGCCTTTTGAGATCGTATCCATATTCGATAGCTTTTTGTCCAGGGCATTCAGCTCCTTGATTGCATTCATCAGATTGCCCAGCCCTCCTGCACCATTTATGTCACTGTACTGTTCGAAGATGAATGCATAGTTAGCCATCATTGATACAGCATTCGCTTCCATGTCGGTATAGTTGTCGAGTACACTGTCCAGTTTACCGACAAGGGATCCTCGAAGTTCTGCGATTTTTCTTGTGAAAACGAGCCGCTGCAACTCACGATTGATGCGTTTTGCTTTTCGGCTCAGCTGGTTGAACAAGCGTTTGCACTTTGTACTGCTGTTGTCGTTGCACATTTCCTGCGCTCTGGATCTCTCCTCGCGCAGACTACTATTTGCTTCTCGCAAGCGGGAGACTTTGATTGGAAGTGTAGCGAGTTCTTCGTTACGCTGGTCACTGATGTTGTCTTTGCCTTCATAGACTGCTTTCGAGAAGCTGCGGAGTGCCTGAAGCATATTGTCGCGGTTCTTGTTGAAGCTGGTCTGTATGTTACCCATGATTTGGCTGGAGTAAGCGTAGACCAGATCCCACTTTTCTGGACACTGCTCATACGTTTCACAAAGGTGTCCTTTCTGTTTCCATCCATCCACGTGTGCTTCGAGTTCAGTCAGTTTGGCTGCACTGGTATTGAACTCCTTATAGAAGGAGCCAATGGTTCCTCCGGTCGATTCTCCTTGTTGAATAATGCTGTTAACGACACGGCTGGCCTCATTCACTACTGCCTTGGCTGTCACGTTGACACTTCCAATGAGTAGAAAGAGGCCGCAAAAAATTGCAAGGTAGCTGTTAATAATCCTGTAGTATTTCATGCACTTTATCCTCTTGGTTACTGGATGTGGGAACAGGTCTCTTCTTGATGTAGGTTTTTGCACAACTGATCAAGCTTCTCAGAATATTCGTGGGAGATATGCCCAACAGCTTTATGTGCATAAAAATTGAGCAGTTTTCTATCATTCTCACCGTCTAAGCGCGATTCTCCACCACGCTTTGTGTTGAGGTAGAGCCAGGCGGATTTCATCCACAGATGTTCAAACTCGTACTTGTTGTACTCCTCCAGTGCTCGGATGTAGTGATGTGAATCAATGCCTGCAGTTTCCCCCTCGATATGATTGCGTAGCGTGCTAAAGTAGGTTGAGGCATCGACAAGGTAGAGCTGATCCAAGCGCATGCTGATAGTTTGATCGGTCTCTTCAACGGTAGCCGGTGACTGTTGTGCAGGCCTGACAGTTATGCTGTTGCACCCACTGATAAGGAGCACGCTTGTTATCGCCAGGAAAGCTTGGGCGAGGCGTTGATACTGGATTAGATTTTTCATTTTTTCTCCTTGAATACGGTGTGGTTCATCGTTTGGGGATAGCAACAGCTA
Organism: Sedimenticola sp.; assembly: GCA_040505955.1. GTDB lineage: Bacteria > Pseudomonadota > Gammaproteobacteria > Chromatiales > Chromatiaceae > Vondammii. Next base: position 18,960 of record JBEVXT010000244.1, read on the forward strand.
CTCCTTACCTGCTTATTCGTGGATTGGTAAAGAAAATCAAGCCGGTGATTTCTTATAAGTGAAATTTTGTATTTTGGTGAAACCGTCCGCTGGTTCCTGCCTCTAGATAGTTTTTTGATTTTGTGGGTGTCTGATATGGTTAACAAAGTTGATTCCTACGAAACGAAGAGGTATTTTGGTTTCCCATGGTTGGTGCCGAGAGATATGCTTGCGAGTGTATAAGCATACGAGTTGGTGAAGTTTGGATTGCTGTGTCTGCCAGTGACAACGATAACGGTTGATAGGGAAGTGGAATTCTGGAGAGTGGTATGGATGAACAAGAAGAGAAAAAACTAATACAAAGTGTGAAGAAGTATGCCAAAGCGTTTTACAATACACACCTGTATGTATGCACAAGAAAGCAGATTACGGTTGATGATCTGACAACGTATGCACTGATTAGAATTTGGCCAAAATACCTCGAATATGATTCCAGCCGGGGTGCCAAGTTGGAGACATTTGTTAGTCGTTATGCTGAGTATGGTTGTAAAGACTGCCTGCGAGTTGGGAATCTGATCAGGGGCACACCGAATGTTTTTCAAGACCTCAGAAAGCTTGCTGAAACTGAGAAAAAACTACGGAACGAGAAGGAATGGACTGATAGTGCTGTTGCTGCAGCATTGGGTTGGGACTTGAAAAAGCTTCACTCTCGACGAGAGATCCAGCAGACGATCTCATCGGGAGGTACAGCATCACCATCCATGGATGCTGATGACCAGCATGAGATAGGTATGGACTGGTTTCCAGGTTCAGAACCGACTCCTGATGTAATAGCGAGTGAGGAAGAGGTAAAGCAACTCTTGGGTATGTGTATTGATAAGTTGCCTGAGCGTGAGCAATTGGTGATCAAACTGCTGTTCTACAGTGGAATGAAACAGAGAGAGATAGCTGTGATTCTGGGAGTCTCTGATGAGCGGGTTCGGCAGATCAAGAATGATGCGTTTGGGCATCTTCAGGATTGCGTGTGTGAATCGGTGCAAGCTGTGGATCTGTTGGAGTGACCACCATGAGTTCTCATATAACTTTTTACTGGCATGGATGTTGGAGGAAAAAATGACCATTAAAGATATCAGCGTGATTAATGACGCCACATTTGAGAGGCTGGTGTCTGCCAGTCTGGAAGAGAGCATGGGGGCGTCGGCCGTTCAGCAGGCGACGCATTTACACCTAAGCACACTGAACCGGCTGGCGATGTCTGGTGGCTTTGACAGAGGGGAGTCATCTGCACGACATCACCTCCTTCATTGTGCAATCTGCATGGAAAGTTATGTCTCTTTGGGCAGAAGAAATCAGCTCAGGAGTAAAATAGAAGCTGAGTGCTTTAGTTTGGACGATCTGCCGCTAGTGGCAAGTACCGGTGAGACAAGGGGGTGGCGGACTGTTTCCGAACATGGTCTCTTTTCAATGGAGACGACACCATTGAGTAATCCTGAGCAGTGCGAAGTCAGAATTGATGTGAGGATGCGGGAGTATTGGCATGATTTGGACGGTGCTAGAATTGCTCTGATTGACAGGGTGCGGGGAGTGACTCTTTTTCAGGGCAGCATTCGAAGCGGAGTGGCCATGGGGTTGACTTATCATGCTAAAGAGCTGGCCATGGGTACCTTCACTCTGCAAGTCGACTGGCCCCCTCTGACCACAGAGCGATAACTGGGAGAAACTCATTGTCTCCGCCCAATATATACAGCCTGACGGTGGGGCCTGGTGAGCTGGGTGTAGCAAGCTATCTTCTGGTAACAGAGGATGCGTATGGAAGCATAAGAAAGCCTGGAAGTTGCAAGGTTATACTTGGTGATGAGGTTATCCAGGCATCTTGCGCCAATGCATATGCTTTTATTCAAAAGGATATGTCGCTTAGCAGTTATCCTAGCTTGCAGGTTCAGTATTCAAATCCGGAGGATTTAGCGACACCGATCAATCGTCAAGTGACGGACAGTAGTGCCGGTCTGGCATTTCTTCTCGCAAAGATCTCCTATTTTATAAAAAGTGGGTTGTATTCAGCGGCAGAGGATTTGCCACCCCGTATCGCTGCTTTTGGGGAGATCAATTGTGAAGGCAAGCTAACAGCGGTTGATGTCGGGACACTGCCAAGAAAGCTTGATGCTGCATGCCAGGTGTTGGAGTCTGGTGATTGGCTGATGCTGCCTGCAGGACAGAATGGTGCTAGAGACAAGTTGGAGTGTCTGAGAGAAAGAGGCGTTCAAATCCATGTAGTGGCTCATTCACAGGACGTGATAAAACTGATCAGTCTCTCTACTCGAAAGCCATCTTCATTTTGCTCAAGGCGCTGCTTGCTTGCATCTGCAGTTGTACTTGGTGCACTGTCACTGTCTTTCTTAGTGTGGTTTGTAATTGAGCAGCCAATACAGGTTCCTCATGATGAGAGTCCTGCTCAGGGTGATCCAACAGTAAAAACGTCGTTGATGGGAGAGCAGTCCCCCGAACCATATCAGTTAGGGGACGCACTGGTTACTTCATCAAAATTGCAGCCTGGTGAGAGGCCGTCAACACTTGCACCTGAAGCATTTGATTTTTCTGTATGCTTTGAGAAGTCGCTAGGTGTGGGCTTGAGTGCTGGATTACATCGGCTGCTGGAACGTATGAGCAATCAGCATGTTACTGACGGTAGCGGATGTAATTTCTATAATATGGTCAAATCCGTTGATTTAGGCGATATGGCTGAGAAACTTGAATTCGAGGCGGGGGGCATGGTCGATTATCGTATCGACTGGGCTAGACGGCGTATCTTTCTAAAGCGGATATAAGGGGGAAGTATGAGGCCGCCTGACAACCGGCAGACTGGTGACGGGGAGTCGAAGTTTCAGGCTTTAAGCCTGACTGTTTGGGGTGCGAATGGGAAAAAAGCAAATTGTATCGCAGTCCAGAGTGGTACTCACCAGCAGCATGGGTATCAGGAGGGTGTGAGGCTTGCCAATGCGCATACTTCTGCAAAGAGTTCAGCCGTTACTGCTTATAATGTCATAAAAAAACGACTTAAACGGAAAGCGTTTCCCCTGTTGGATATTGAGCTGCGTGAGTTGAATACAGGAAAGCCTGAAGAGCAGTCGATAGAGGACAGTAGCGCGGGACTTGCATTTCTGTTAGCAATATATGGTTATCTGGCAGGTGATAGCACTTCTTTGCAACGGTCTGAAATGCCAGCGTGCATAGCAGCAACAGGTCATCTCAACTCAAGTGGCAGACTGACTCCGGTTAAGAAAGAGCGGTTTCCTGATAAGCTTGCTGCTGCAATGGAGGCGCTGGGTGCGGGTGACTGGCTGGTCGTTTCTGACAAGCAGGGGGTAGGAGTGGCGGATCGCACCAATTTGAAAGAGAGAGGAATCCTGCTCAAAGAGGTGCCCAATGCAGATGAGGTGCTTTCTTTGCTCAATGGTTTAAGTGGAAGAGAACTAGCAGAGAGTGGTGAAATCCGCATAATGCAGCAGAAGCAGGGTGGTGCAACTTCTAATATAAGGAATATTATGCCTTTTGTGGTCTTGGGATTAGTATTTGCAGTAGCAATATACGATATCGTATTCAGCAAAGATAACGGCCTAAAGGGGAAAGGTACATTGGGTCATCTAGTTGCAAGATATGCTGATACCGAACTCAGGGAACGTCTCCATGGATTACCGGTCCATGGTCTTATTACTGTTTCAGTGAGGCAGCGTGCAAGTCGGCCTGTCCTGAGTTCATTGAAGCATAAGGCGGCTTCTATTGAGTTGGTTTGGCGCGCCACTGTCCATGTCCGAGAAGCCAGGGTAAATGGCAAGCCGATACCTGATATTGAATTCTCTGAAATAGTTATTACAAGCAATACGTTGTCTGATGAAACGAACGACAATATAGCGAACCCACTGGCTTCAGGCTTGGCATACAGGTTTGCCTGTTTGTCAACTTTCGAAAAATCTGGTACGGATTCGGGGTTCTGCGAAAAAGTGGCCAATGAATTTGTGAACGGCCTGAGTTCACCTCACAAGAGTACACCCTTAGCGCCCAATGAGAGTGCACCGGTAAGTGAGCCGATTACTATACCTGACGAGTGATCATGAATTGCAAAGTGAGTGAAGGCATCGGGAATCCGTATAAATCGACACCGTTTCAGAAGTGATCCGGGTTGTCGGTTTCAGGATACCAAGTGATCAGTTCTTTAACTGTTTGATAGATTGAAACGTTTACAAATCATCCAGCAGGCACAAACGCGTAATCCATCAACCCTTGAAAAGATAACTCATTCCACGAGGTGAAAGACAACCTAGCTGGCAACCAGGAGAGATTATCTGCCATGAAAACGATAACCGCCATTCTGATCTTCTTCTACACAATGTCCTCATTAGCGGTCACCTTTGATGAGGATGAGGCGCATCCTGTTGGTGCGATACTGAACCAGGGGCCGGAACAGCGGCTTGTTGAATCTATTCTGAATACTTATCGTCAACAGCGTTGGTTGAGTCATGATCGTGCAGCTCACCCGGTATGGGTTGTCGAAGGTTCGGTTCGGGTCTCCTCTTCGACGCTGGCGGCGGTTAGTTTGGCGCTGACTCATCAGGGAGAGCGACAGGTGGCGGAAGGTGAGTGGCTGAAAATGCTGGAAAAGCGCCAATCAGATAATCAAAGTGCCCTTTACCAACTTCGCCCGCGGGCACATCTTCAAAGTCCGGATATTATGCTCGCATTGGACAGGCGCGCAGTGAAACCGGGGCGGAGTGAGTTGCATGCTGTGGTGATTGCCATCACTGCGCTTGAAAATGAGAGGGGTGTGCAGCTTCAGGCTGGTGAGCGTATACCGGTGGTGGCTGTCAGTCAGCTTTTTGATACCCATGAAGGTGATACTGAGCTTTTGGGCAATGGGGTCGTTGTGGTTGGTATCGGTTTCTGCAATGAGCGTCTGCCACAGAATAGGTTCAGGTACAGTGCTGAGGAGGCGGCAAAACTGGATGCCAGAACTCAGCTCCTCGAACTGACAGAGGCAGCCAGGTTGTCGAGGGTTAGGCAGAGTCAAGATGGTGTACTTGAAGATGATCACGGCAGTTTCATGCTGCGAGGCCATATGAAAGGTTTTCGTGTACTGGAAACACTGTTTGATATGGAAAATTGTCGCGCTGTAGTTAAAGCTACAGCTGGGGGATTACAAATGCCGGAGGCATCAGGTAAGCCGTGGTGGCAAACGATTTTTAGCCTGTTTACGATAGGCTCTATGCTCTGAACACTTATTTGACAGTTTTACCCGGAATCGCAGGTTCATGTATCAGCAAAGGGTACCCTTGGGGAAATCCATATTTCCTGCATTTATCGTACATTATTAAGCAATATCCAACTAAGGAGAGAAGCATGAAAGCCTCGGCTAGACTGATACGCCTGTTTTTTTTGGCTTTTTTAAATATTTTTCCGCTGGAAGCCGTGTTGGCGATAAATGAAGGGTGTGATGCATCCAATATGACGATCGTTGTTGTTCCTCACTATATGGAGAAGGGGGCACTATTAGGTGGCGATTCCCAAGAGTATCGGGCATACCGTAGGGTACTGCGTCATATTAATGCCAATCTGGTGAATATGACCGGTGCTCAGGTAAGAAACCCAGCTGATATAGGAACTCGCTCCGAGAAGGACAGGGTGTTTTGGGAAACGACGTATCAGAAATTTACTGCACAGGGGCATAAAATTGACCCCAGCCTATCCCGAACCATCTCCACCAATATTGCCAGCGAATACGGTTCAGACATGGTTTACCTCTTCTGGCTGAAAATGCGTAGTAACGGCACTTACAGTGATTTCTGTCAGGTAAGTGCTGTGGTGGAAGGTGATGGGTATGATACGGCCGGTAATGATTTGGCCCTTGCTGCCATCCGAGGGAAGGTTTCTATTACACGCCTAAGCTGTGAAGATGCTAGAGAGAGGGCTCAGGTACGTGTTGGTGAGTTTATTGGTGAAAAGCTGGCAACCTGGGTATGTGCGCATAATGAGGCTGATTTTTCCAGTGTGCGCACTGAACCTGGTCAGCGGAACGCGGGTGTCCCTAATAGGAACTTTATTGATGTTCGCATAAAGGGACTCTGGGATTTTACTCAGATTAGCATACTTCAGACAATATTGAGTGGTTCCGATGGTGTGCTGGGTGTAAAGGTGTACGGCTCATCCATTAGTGCCAGCAAACCAGGTAACAGTCATGCCTATTTCCAGGTTCAGGTAGATGGCCTTACAGCTGATAAGCTCGTTATTAAAATAGAGGAGGCCAGAAAATCGGCTATCAACAAAGAACTGCTTGGTAGTAAGAGTTCTGGCTATTTTCGCCTTTCGGGATATTCAGAAGAACAGCTTGTGTTTTTGAATGATCTGGAAGGTTATAAACTGAACCCCAATGTGATCAAATACCGGATTAGTCATTAAAAGGAGAGCGAAATCAAGCAATAGGCGGATAAGCTTACTTATGATGCCTGAAGATAAACTCTGAAACAAAGGTGTAACTCTTCCACCTTGCCAATGCCAGGGAATTTGAAATGACATGCAATTTGATCACAAGGTTACTCTTACTCATGTTGATGGTGCTAACTGCTGGGTGTAGCACTCAAGTTGAGAGAACTGATCTTGTAACCATTGAGTCAACTGTTTCAGATAGTATCGAAACACCCTCAGCTAATCCCCGGGAAGATTGGATAGAGGCTACTGGCAAGGCAGTCATGGGCAGTAGTGATACCCGTATTACAGTTCGGAGTTTGGCTTACATGCATGCAGAGGAGAACCTACAGCGTAAGGGGGGGGAGGTATTGTTAGAGCGTAGACTCACAACCCGCCATGGAGTCACGGATGAGGATGTGCGGCGATTGAGAAGTCGGGTACGTTTGCGTCAAGTGTCAGTACTGCAGGATGAGTTGGTAGGTGATTATTACAATGTTACGTTGCGTGGCTTGGTTGATGTGTTACTACCTGATGTGCTGAGAGAGCCAGTAATAGAGCAGCAACGTGTTATTGAACAAAAAACCCCCAGACCAGTGCAGACTGTACTGAGTAAGGTACCAGTCAGAAGAGTGCAGATACCCTCCAAGCCAGCCACCTCAGCACCAAAGCGGGAGAGGGTGCATTCGGTTTCTGGAGTAAAGACAATAAAGCATGCCGTGGTACAGTCGTATCAATCAGCAGAGCCACAGTTAATTGCACCGGAACGCAGAATTAAAAAAAATAAATACGAAATTTGTCTTGTGGGATTTCCCTACAGGCTGAGTGATCGTGTGATCCCTGTGCTAAAGCAGCTTAAGGGGTGCAGTGATATCACTGAAAATGATACAACTGCGTGCTATGCGTTATATTTCACTGGAAGCAGGAAGGAAATTATTCGATATTTGAGCGATTACCTGCGGGCACGGCCAAATCGCTATCAGGAGTTTGATATAAAAAAAACTAGTGATGCAAATCGGTTAAAGCTCATCTTTAATGGGGGTATGTAGTGGGAAAGCTATAGGCTGGCAGCTTTTTTGATGCTACGATCCTATGATCGTTCAAGTGAGTGCATGAATGTAACGAGCTTTGATATTAAGAGACCCATGTAAAGATAACCTAGAAGGACTTCTATCATAGCCCAAATCATAGTTGGATTTTCCCCTGAAGGTTTGAAGTCACCATACCCGAGAGATGTCCAAGTAACCACACTGAAGTATGTCGTTTCCAGAAAAGAGGGATGTGATAGCTTGTTATCAATACCGATAATGCCATAGTAATTATAAATAGAAGAAAAGGTTAAAATTAGAGGAATAACTGAAAGTAGGTAGAAAATCAAACTACGCACAGGGTGATGATCACTTCTGAAAAATTGTAAGCTGAAAAAAAGCGCAACATAAGTCCAGATGATGATGATCAGTGGGAAAAGAATAGCAATATTAATATATTGTTTATAAACAAATAAAATCAAGCTGGTAACAAGTAAGAGGAGTACTTTACGCATTATATTACACGTTTTATTTATCAATATGGTCGCATACAGTGCACGATGTGGTGGGTGCTTTTAGGTGAATTTCTGCTTGAGTATTTTTTTAACCTATCGTTGATGATTGAAGAGTGATCCGCTAAGGTTAATTTATACCTGTTCACAGGGTACCTCCACAAGAACTTTTATTATATCTCGATGTCTGCCCTCGACAAAAGCAAGAGTTAAACAGAAATCATGCACTAAAGAATACAACCTTTGTTCAGTTATGCGCAACTTTATGTACACGATGCAAACGTCTCCTGCTGTTTCATATTAGATCTCTGAATTCCATTGATTGCTTAGGTTGGAGGCACGTTGTTATTTATAGCGGGCAATCAAGTATCCTGTGGATGCTGGCTAAATCGACAGGCTTATAGTTAGTGTCTGAACAAGATCTAGAAAATCCTATAAAAACAAAATGCTACAGTAAAAATATAGTAAATATTCGACCAACCCACCTATCAAGTCGGTATGAAATATAGTACTGGATACACAGGAGAGAATTCCGTATAAAGGTGCTCATGGACAGCACCAACCAAATCTCAGCCGTCAATAGGATCTAATGAGGCCAAGCGATCCCTCTTTTCTGAAAATATTATTCAACTAATTCAAGAAGAACGCATACAGCTTAAATGGGAAGCCAACTACTGGAAGGTTCAGCATGAGCAACTCAAGCAAAAGTTCGACACACTCCAGCAGAAGCTTGAATCAGCTACCGCCGTATCCGTGATCTAAAGCAGCGCCTATTTTGGCAAAAAGAGTGAAAAGGGTGCCACCAAAAGTGATAAAATCATGACCACCTCTGATCAAAATCTTTCCAGGCCTCGCTGTCAATAAAAAGGCAGCAAAGGTCACGGGCGCACAGCGCGTCCTGGTTTACAGATCATTGAAGAAGAGCACGATGCCGCATCTGAAGACAAGCCGTGTCCGGTTTGCGCCAAGGCCTATAAGCCACTGCCGGATACAGAAGATTCAGAGATTATTGAAATCGAGGTCAAGCCCCATGTCCGCCGAATCAAACACAAGATGTAGTGTGCCGATCAAGGACATATGGCTTTATCCGTTATGTCGTCAGTTCAGGACAAAGCTAACCGGTTGATTCTTTTAGGGGTGGGTTGGTCGAATATTCACATGAATGCAGGCATCTCCCCCTGGAATAAGAGCCTGAGCGCCTCAGTAGGCGAAACATAATTGTGGCCATTTTGTACGCTCATTTTTGTTTAATTAAGAGTAACTACTTGCCTCAAATGACCAAAAAAAATGGCTCAAAATGGACTTTCCTCACAACGGTGCCTATTCTCGGGCAGGCTCCTAGAAACGTTGCAACATAGCGGTTACTGTTACGTCCCTCCCTCTCATAGGCCAAACGACCCAAAATATCCCATGTACACCCAGGCTCTCTCCAGAAACATCCCCTCATAGACCCCGCAACAAAAGTAGCAAAAGAAAGGCCGGTCATCCTTTGCTATCGTGGTATGCGCTAACAAAGCCACAACAAAGAGAAGACCGACCTTATGAACCGTATCCTGCCAGGAATTCACTCTCTCAAGCAACACTTAAATCAGCTTAAACAAGACCCGGAGGTATATCGTCCAATACGCTGCCCACATTGCGGCAAGGGTGACCTTTGGAGCCACGGCCATTACCTACGCAAGGCTGATCGTGAGGGCAAGGATGGCGTCTATCTCGACCCGGTACCTATTCTCCGTTACTACTGCAGTGGCTGCAGGCGCAGTTGTTCACGACTACCAAGCTGTATAGCTCCGCGTCGTTGGTACCTATGGGCTATCCAACAGGTGGTGCTTGAGCTAGTGCTCGGTGGCGCTGCCTTTCGCAAGGCAGCACGTGAGCATCCGCCAGGTCGCCGTACTATCAGCCGTTGGTGGCATCGGTTACATGAGCAGTTCACTGACTACAACTTCCATCTGCGCTCGCGCTTTCCTGAGCTGGGACATCATGACTCGCCGGAGGCTTTCTGGTCAGCTTGCCTGCACCAAATGCCCCTGGTCAATGCTATGGCGGTACTCGATCAACAGGCAGTGATCGTCCCATGATGTGTTGATTCTCAAGCAGTCTGGGACGCTGATATAGCGGGCTATCTACCTCCCCACAGACTCTGCCCCTGTTATTGCTGCCCACAATATTGTCTCCTCTCTGGTCCATTTGTCAGCGAGGAAAAAACCATGAACGAGCTACACCCCATAGCCCTGTTCCGCTACTCCGTGATCGGACCATTGGTGGCACGGAAGCAACTACTGCGAGGCGAACTCAAACAACTGACCCAGGGGTTGTCCGGCAAGGACTATGACATCCCCGGGACAACCCGCCGCCGCATCAGTGCCAAGACCATTGAGGCCTGGTATTACCGTTGGCGTCGGGGTGATTATGCGGTGCACCGCATAATGCCCCAGAGGGTAAAGGGAAGCTGGAGCGTTGGCACCGCACCCTGCGCGATCAGTTCCTCACGGAGCTGGATCATGGCCGACTTCATGATATGGGGGATCTCAACGCCCGGCTCTGGGCGTGGATCGAGGAGATTTACCACCACCGCCCCCATAGTGGTATGCAGGGTCAAACACCCCTGCAGCGCTATCAGCAGGATCTGCCTCGTATCCGCACCCTGGGTCAACGGGCGGCCCGTCTGAATGAGATCTTCTACCATCGACTCCCCCGTAAGGTGCGTAAAGACGGCACCGTGGCTTACCAAGGACAGCGCTTCGAGGTGCCCTATGAGTTGGTTGGGCGGCAGGTTCGACTGGTAGTCGATCCACACACAGAACAGGCGATCTCGGTAGAGGACGGTGAGGGAAAGGCGCTGGGCGAAGCCACAGCATTGGATGTAATCGCCAACAATCGGCGTCAGCGCCATAAACCGGCTTCACCGGCCTCACCGGCAGCGCCTGTGCCGAACAGCAAAGGCACCAATCTGGTAGAGCTCGCCTACCAGCAGCACCACGCTATAGGTGATGTGCCAACCACTTCAACCGATGCCAAACAAGCGATAAGAACCGAAACAGAGAAGGATGAAGAGTAAAATGTATCAACAACACTTTGGACTGAAACACGCCCCCTTGGGAAAACAGACCCCGGAGCTGTGGGATGATGGTGTACTGAGCACACTGCAGGAGCGTTTCCGCTGGCTGCTCGACAGCCCGGGCGTGGGCCTGTTGACCGGTGAGGCCGGTGTCGGTAAGACGGCTGCACTGCGACAGCTAACCCAGGAACTGAACCCCCACCGCTATCAAGTCATCTATCTCTCCGAAACCGACTTTGGTCGGTTGGATCTCTACCGAGGGTTGGCTCTGGCCCTGGGGGTGGAGCCAGCCTACCGACGCGCTCAGTTGTGGCGGGATATCAAGGCACGCATCATGGAGCTTGTTGACACCAAGCAGATCCTGCCGCTGTGGATCATCGATGAGGCGCAGAATCTGCCCAACGACTTCTTCCGCGACTTCCCGGCGTTCATCAACTTTGCTTTCGACTCCAGGGATCTGATGAGCGTCTGGCTGGTTGGCCACCCCGCTCTGGCCATTACCCTGGATCGAGCCCCCCATGCCGCACTGGCCGGTCGTATCCAGGCCCGAGTACACCTCGAACCCATCATCGAGCGAGAGCGTTTCAAGGCCTTGATCGACCATGCCCTGCAATCTGCGGGCTGTAGTCACACGCTGTTGGCGGACTCCGGTATGGAACTGCTACGACAGGCATCACGGGGGTTACCTCGTCATGCCGGGCGCATCCTCAAGACCGCCATGCAGATGGCCGTGCCCAAGGGGATAAACCACTTGCCGGATGAGCTGCTACAGCAGGCAATCGAGGAGTTGCGATGAATGAAGAGATCACGCCCTTCCAGGAGCATCTGTCTGATGAAGCCGCCTTTGCGTTGAGTGAGGTGTTGCACTGGTTGGCACTCACCTGTGACGAAAAGTACTTCACTCAAATACGCCGTCACATGGTGACTTTGCATGAGGGTAAATCTGTCAACCCTGAACGCCCTTGGGATCACAATCCTTTAGGCTAAATGGCCCTATTGTCCCGCGCTCTTAAAGGAAATATTACTCCCCGATAGAGCGTGGGATAACTGCATTTATCTCACCTTAAATAGCTCGGTATGGAGTGGTGTGAATAGAGTGGGACGTAACAGTTACCCTTTTCATCTTCCAGAATCACAGCACGATACTGGAGGCGAACCGAGAAATATCAATATCGAATACTTGACGCTAAGGAGGTGTAACCCATAATTGGATGGAGCAGCCCTGGTGGAGCCAATGCAAATCAGCTGGAGAACTCTCACTATCTACTCAAGGAATTAGCTTCCGCAGTGTATGCAAGAACCATGAAAAAGATAAAATCACTTAAATTTCAAATAGCTATTGCTTTATTGCTGTAAATATTCGACCAACCCACCTATCCAATCGATATAAAATATAGTACGGGACACATCGGAGATAATTCTGTATAAAGGTGCTCATGGA
>JBEVXT010000245.1:0-8509 GCA_040505955.1 Sedimenticola sp.
GGCATATGTTGTGATTTTATTCGTAATCATATTGAAGAACGTAATGATAAGATCGTTGTTTGGTTTGCGGACACTGAAGAGTTATGTAATCAAGCATCAGATGAATTTGCAATTGCGTGGGGTAAGCTAGGTATAGGGGAGACTTGCTTGTATAGAATGTATGGGGAAAGTAAACTTTCTCTTGACAGTATCGTTAGTGGTTTTGTCGTTGCTGGGCTTCAGAAGCTTAATAGCGTTACTGCCAATCAACAAAGAGCATTCTATGCATTTGGAAAAAGAACAGATCTATTGATTTTTGATGAAGCACATAAAGCGGTCGCGGAAACTTATCAACATATTATTAATGTTTTTCAAACAACTGGAAGTGCTTCTTTATTGGGTTTGTCAGCAACTCCAGGTCGAACTACCTTCGATGTGGAAAAAAACAGGGCATTCGCTGAATTTTTCAATTATAAAAAGGTGACGCTTGAGGTAGAAGGTTTTGATAACCCTGTCAAATATTTGCAAGATAATAGATTTCTTGCAAAAACTAAGTATCATCCCTTGGCCTACAATCCAGAAGAAATAAATTTGACTAATAGAGAGTTGAATGTATTGTCTAATGGAGAAGATATTCCTAAGCGTGTATTGAGGCAGTTAGGTATTGATTCTAAAAGAAATATATTGATACTGTCGTTAGCATTGGAGCTATCAAAACAAAAGCGTAAAATAATTCTATTTGCTTGCTCGATGGCAAATGCAGAAGCATTATTTGCTTTATTAAAATACAAAGATATTTCAGTGGGATTGGTTACGTCTGAAACTGCCCCATATGTTCGCAGGAAATATATTGAAGAGTATAAGAACGGCGAAATAGAAATACTTGTCAATTATGGCGTTTTAACCACTGGGTTTGATGCGCCTAAAACAAATACTGCGATAATTGCTCGCCCTACAAATTCGTTGACATTATTTAGTCAAATGGTTGGTAGAGCAACAAGAGGTGAAAAAGCTGGTGGTGGAGTTGAAAGTGATATCTACGTCATTAATGATGCTCTTCCTGGCTTTCGTGATATGGCTAAAGCCTTTAGTCACTGGGATGATGCATGGATGGAAGAGGATTAAGTAATGCTAGATAGAGAACAAAAAATATTTCCCATATCGTTAGTCATGGAGTCCATGAAGGACAGTGGTTATAAAGATGCAGCTCATGCGGTTGCTGAATTGATTGATAATAGTATTCAGGCTGCTGACAATCTTGAAAGACCTGTAGATGTTGAGTTGATATGTCTTGAAGAGAATAATTTGTTAAGTGACAGGCAAAGTAGCCGGATTCATAAAATAGCAGTCTATGACAATGCGGCAGGGATGTCGCCAGAAGTATTGCATATGGCTTTAGCCTTTGGTGAAGGTACAAGACGAGGTGCTAAAGGTGGAATTGGAAAATTTGGTATGGGATTGCCTAATGCATCCATATCTCAATGTAGTCGAATTGACGTTTGGTCATGGCAAAATAATGAGTGTTATCACGCTTATTTAGATCTGAAAGAAATTATAAATAACAATCAAGATACATTGCCTTTACCACTGCTAGCTGAGATGCCTGCGGAATGGAAAAACAGAATCAAGGGTGATGTTTCAGATAGTGGTACATTAATCGTATGGTCGGACTTAGATCGCCTTAAATGGAAGCGACATAAGGCATTCTTTCTTAACACTGAGTTTATTGTAGGACGGATGTATCGATATTTTCTTCAGGAAAATAAGTGCCTTATTCGTATGGCAGCGTATAGTGCTAATGATATGATATTCGAAGAATACGTAAAACCAAATGACCCCCTCTATTTAATACCTAATACAAATACACCTGCACCCTTTGAGATTAATCCAGGGTTTATTTTGTATGGTGATGAAGAAGTTGTTTCAATTTTATACAAAGGCGAAGTACATAAGGTGCATTTGAAATTTGCAGTCGCGGATCATGCCTTTAGGAAAAACCATAATAGTTATTATGAGGATAGGAATTATAAAGATCCAGGCAGTACGCCATTTGGAAAACATTGCCAAAAAAATATGGGAATTTCAATTGTCCGGTCTGGTCGTGAATTAGAGTTAAATAACAGCTTTAATATTCAGTACAATACAAATGAACGTTGGTGGGGCGGTGAAATAAGATTTGATTCAGCACTTGATGAAATTTTTGGAGTAACCAATAACAAGCAGGCTGCAACAGCATTTAAGCAGATAACAAAAGAAGATATTGCTAATGAGGAGGAAATAACCACAGGGGAAGTCAAGAAATACCTAAAATTAGAGGATGATCCTCGATTGCATATTTTGGAGTTATCAGAATCTATATTTAGCAAGCTTTCAGCAATGCGAGCTGAAATAAAAAAGGTGAGAGAGAGTGCTAAGACTAAAGCTGATACGGCTACTACTGATGCCGCTGAAAAAGCCGCATCAGATGCGGCAAAGAAAGATGGAACGCTTGGGTTAAGTGATCATAAAAGCAATACACTATCTGATCAAGAAAAAGAAAAAGAATTAAAAGATGAATTAGAAAGGGATGGAGTTTCTCCAGAAGATGAGGATATTAAGGAGGTTATCCAGGCGGCGCTTAATGATGATGAGAAATTTATAATTGCAGTTAGTGATATGCGTGGTGCCGATATTATATTTGATGTTACTCAGCCGGCTGGAAAGTTAAAGGTCACGTTAAATGAATCACATAGTATTTATAAGCACTTAATATCACATCTAAAGGAGACTGATGATTCCTCATTTGATATTGTTAAATTGCTATTTGCTTCCTGGGCGCTAATGGAGGATAGGGAGCAAGATGAACATAATAGAGATCAGTTACTTGAAATAAGAAAAGAGTGGGGACAGTACGCAAAGAAAATGATTGGCGAATATCTAAAGTAGATAGCTAGTTATGAGTAAACTGATATCTGGAAATGAACTTAAAGAAAGATTGTTATCTGATATTCAGCTAGCAGATAGTGTTAAGATTATTTCTGCATACTTAACGGCTTCAGCGATATGTTGGTTGGAAACCGTAGCGAAGAGTAATCATGAAATTAGAATTGATGTTGTATCTAGGCTGTCACCAAAAGATATTGTGGCTGGGAGTTCAGATTTAGAATCCATAAGGAAGTGTCTAAACAATGGATGGAGTGTTTATGCATTAGAAAATCTTCATGCGAAAATATATCTGATTAATAATGACAAGATGTACGTTGGGAGTTCAAATTTTACATCTAACGGGCTTAAGATATTTGGGCGTGGAAATTTAGAAGCATTAGTTGAGTTGATGCCGGAACGGTCAGATCTTGAATTTATCAATGATATTGTGTGTTCTTCATGTGAAATTAGCACGGATAAATTGAAGTTAATGGAAAATTATATCTTTAACCATAAAAAAAATATAAGCGATGATGTTGTAGATCAGTGGCCAGAAGATATTATCCCTTTTTCAACTGATGTTTGGGTTTCAGATTTTCCGTTATCTAATCCATTTGATACCAATCCAACTAATGATGAATTTGGACCGATTTTTAGTAAGCTATATTCTGTTAATCCTAACGAGCAGAGTAGTAATTATTTTAAGCAAACTAAGGCATATCTTTGGCTTCATAGGATTCTTAATGATTTGCCCGATAGAGAAGCATATTTTGGGAAACTTACACAGTTACTTCATTCCAGTATAAAAGATGACCCGGCACCCTATAGAAGGGATGTCAAGCAACTGCTGGCCAATCTATTGGCTTTTTGTGAGTTTTTTATGATAGATGAAATTTCTATTGATCGACCTAACCACTCCCAGTGTATTAGGCTAAAAATCTGATTGCTTCATCTAGAGTATTAAATCTCTTGTCAGAAACATAACGAACCATTTCGAAATATCTTTCGCGTGTTTTGGATGAGTGCTCGTCAACTAAAATAATTCTTTTATTAAGTGCCTTGGCATAACCAATCTCAAGAGCTAGAGCATAACCTCCAGGATTTGATGCTTCCATGTAAGCAAGGACTATATCTGACTGATCTATTGCAGCAAGATCCCATTGAACATATTCACTAGGATTGCCAATATTATGCATGCTTGGATCATATAAAATATATTTGTTTGATAGGTGGTTGTTGACTATTACTTGCCACTTTGATTTGAAGCCGCCTGCCAAGTATATTTTACTTTTCATCAGAATTAATTCCTATTAACAGTTCTGCTGTTGCGATTGGGAAAGCAACTCTGTCAGATATATCTTTAAAATAGAAGCCTCTTGCATTTAATGCCATACTTATTAATAAAGATAATGTGGCAAATAATAATAATTCAAACTGCGATATTCTCGGGTTCAGAAATACTAAAGAAATTAAAAATGTTAGCCCTATTGATGTTGCTGATGCATGACAGGCAAGGGAAATAAACATAAATCGCCGCGCTGTATGTCCGGCTTCTTTAGATAAGGTCATAACAATGTTTCTATAATAACTCAATGAGGGATTTATATTATATTTGGTTACGCTGGCGCCATTAACATGATTATCAACATAGCTAATTAAAGGAGCATAATCTTCTTTAAATTTAATCGGTTCATACTTTCGGTACTTAATTATTGAATGCTTATTGTAAAAATCAATAATCAACTTCATTGACTGTAACTTGTAGATAAACATTTGGAAATTCATAAGAACAGCATGTATAGAATTAACAGCATGCCCTATGATAAATGCTATAGACGTTAATAATATCCAATTTATGCTATTATTTACATCGGTTTGGTTAAAAAAACCAAGGTCAGGTATTCCTGAGAATACAAAAACGCCATACAGTAATATTATTCCTGGTATAACGGAACCAATAATGTCATTAAAAAATATGAAAATTCCGTAAGCCGTATCATTGCCACTCATGGCTTTTCCTTGGTTAGGTTTTATTGTGTAATGAAATCTAAGGCGCCCATTAAGGGGCTGCGCTGGGTATTCACCACCATAATAATTAAGAAACAATATCTAGATCTATTCATATTATACTAACAATTTTTGTTAGAAGTTGTCATCAACAGCGCCTACTCGCAGTTATTCGCCGTAACCCGCCCATAATCATCATTGAGCCTGCCGCATAAAGTCCTTGTTATTTACTGGGGAATAATGAAAAATACGTGCTTAGTGCGGAGAACTCTGCACCATATTCTTTCAGAAAGTAAGATAAGTACTTCGGGAGCAGAGGTTGTTTCCTCAACTTCAAGTGTTGGTACTTAAGCACCTTCAACCCAGTGCACCGAACCGCTCCGTAGAGAATAGATTTGTTTTTTTGGCTTGATTGAGGGTAGTTCTGATCTGCACCCCGTTCCTTTTGCACTGATTGATGGTTGTTTGATACTTTTATCTACCCAGAGCAGGGGCAGGTTGCTCTACCATCAAAAACACAGAGAACTATATCACTCACAATTAATTGGCTATATTTTCCTGAAGAGCCTAAAAATATTAGCACAGGGCAATATTCAATGGATTCAATTCCGAGCAAGGTTGTTAATAGATCGACTTATCTACATGTTGATGCATTGTCTTACCTGGATAACGAACGTCTAGCTCGCGTACAGGAAGCCGAGCAACTGGCTGGAGTCAAGCGCAACGATCAATTTAATTTGGTACGCATTGATGACACAGGTCAGAGAATCGCTTTGCTTAACTATCCGGAATTTATCGACACTCCATTCCCCTCGCTACGCGAAAGTTGGCTGGTAGACATAGATTACTCAACAGTGTGCTATCGCACTTATGCTGATTCGCTGAACCCACCGATCCTTCATCGTAAAGAGCTATTTCTTCAACCGGATGCCCCACGCCGTGAATCGTATGCAAAACTAACTAGAATGGCTGAGTCCATAGGCTTGTTCGATGAACCAAGGCGTATTGGTTATCAACGGCAATGGATGGCATTGATACGTGAAAAGGGGTACCGGATTGAAGGCCATTCCCTAGTCCCCATTGGTAATGATGATTCTGAGGATGCGAGTGAGGCTGATTTAGCCCCACTCCATGCCGACTGGGAGGCTTCTCGACACCTGACCGCCTTGGTCCGGTACGGCTTCTCTGCACCAGTACAGTCGCTAGCACGATATGGCTTTCTAGACGGTAGCTATAGGTTATTTGATTATGGCTGTGGGCGTGGAAACGATGTAAGTGGGTTGGCTGAAAACGGTCTATCAGCAATAGGTTGGGATCCCTACTACGCACCAGACAACCCCGTCTCGTCTGCGGATATCGTTAACCTGGGCTTCGTGATCAATGTCATTGAAGACTTTGATGAGCGTGTAGATGCGCTGACCAGAGCTTGGTCGCTGACTGAGCGACTGCTGGTGGTTTCCGTAATGCTGGAAAACAAGAATGCCCCACGTGGCCAGCGGTTTCGTGATGGTGTGATGACTTCACGCGGGACTTTTCAGAAGTATTTCACTCAGTCAGGGATTAAGACATTTCTGGAGCAGGTTCTCGATGAGGAGCCGATCCCTGTGGCACCTGGTGTGCTCTATGTGTTCCGAGATAAGGATATAGAGCAGCGCTACCTGATGGATCGATACCGGAGCAAGCATAATCGGCTCCGTGCACCATCCACACAACAGCGAGAGCGCCAGCGAAAACTGCGCCGAGACCGGGCGGCAGAACGGTACGAATTATACCGCGAACCGCTTGAGCGTCTGTGGTCTCAGTGGCTTACCCTTGGGCGCAAGCCGGACAAGTCCGAGGTGGAAAACCTTCTCACGCTAACGGAGGGATTTGGGACACTACCCAAAGCACTGCGTTTCTTGGCGAGTCGGAACGGCGTAGAAGAAATTGAGCTGGCTGCCACAAGACGTACCGAAGATTTGGAGGTCTATTTTTCGCTAAATCAGTTTGAGCGTAGGCGCCCCTATAAGCACTTAGAGCGAGGGTTGCAACGCGATATAAAAGTTTTTTTTGGAGACTACCGTCACGCTCAGGCATCAGCACTAGAATTGCTATTCAAGATTGCAGATATAGCGGCTATCGATCAGGCATGCAAGTATGCATCAGAACATGGGCTTGGGTGGTTGGAAGAGGGAAAGTCACTGCAGCTTCATGCGAATATGGTTGAACAATTACCTCCATTGCTGCGTATTTACTTGGGCTGTGCTGCAGTGCTTTATGGGGATTACCAGAATGCTGATTTGGTGAAGATACATATCAGGTCAGGAAAGGTCAGCCTGATGCGCTACGATGAGTTTGAGGGCAAGGCTCTGCCGCAGATGATGGAGCGGGTCAAGATTAGGCTACGAGAACAGGACATTGATTACTTTGCCTATGGGGAGGAGTACGCGCCACCTTTCTTGTATCACAAGTCCCGCTACATCAACGAGGAGTTTCCAAGTTACCCTGAGCAGTGTGTCTTTGAAGAGATGCTTGAAGGAATTGGGTTGTTTGATTATGCAGGCTATGGGCCTAGGCCAGGTGAGTTTCTTGATACACTGTTGAAGAACCGATTGGTTGTCGATAGTTTTAAACTTGTACGTGCCATGACTATTCCAGATCTTGATGATCCCTGTGGGCAATATCTCATCTTTCGTCAGCTTATAGAGTGCGGGGAAACACAGGCAAAAACTGGCCTATATAATTTACCGAAGCAGCCGGAGAGCTACAATGCGCTCTATGATCTCGCAGTGCAGGTGCTCGACCAGGTGATTGACTACTTTGGGATGATCCAACTGACCTATGGGTTCTGCTCACAAGAGCTTGCTAAGGAGATACCTGGCCGCATTTATCCAAAGCTTGATCAGCATGCTGCGCACGAATTAAATCGATTGAATAGGCCTATCTGCGATCGACTTGGTGCTGCGGTGGATTTTTTCGTAGAAGACGAGAGTATGCTGGAAGTGGCACAGTGGGTGGTTGCCAATACGCCCTTTGATCGCCTCTATTTCTATGGTGACGACAGGCCGATCCACGTGAGCTACGGCCCGAATCACGATAGGCAGGTCGTCCGTATGATGCCCTCCAAAACCGGTAGGCTAGTGCCTCGGGTTGTATCTTCAGAGACTTTTTTGGGTCTACCATGAGCACATTAGTAATGCCACACGCAGTCAGTGCACTTTTTAAAGAAGATGAGGCAGCTAAATAAAGGCACCTTGTTGTGATGTGTGCTCTTTAATCTTTACAGGCTAGTAGTTGGAGAAATAGTAATCATTTTTAAAGGGATTTCCTTTCAGGGAATACCCTTCTTTATTAAGGATGGAGGTGATTTCATCTAATCTATCCCCTGTGGTTTCGACTTGTATAAAAGCTTTGTTTGTCGAGAGAAATCTCTTCATGCCCTTTAACACGCTTATTTCACTCCCTTCCACATCAATTTTCACAAAGCAATCCTCTCCACTTATTTCAATGACTTCATCGAATGCTCTTACATCGACTTCCACGCAATGGCTTGCGCGCTCTGTCCAATCTTTATTAAGCGATGATGTTCCCAAAAAGAAGGGGTGGTAATAGAGCGTTGCTTTCCCACTATGATCTGAAA
>JBEVXT010000246.1:0-3468 GCA_040505955.1 Sedimenticola sp.
GCTCTTCAAACATTGGCGCCATATTTTCCGTGGATGCCTCGCGCTTGGCAAGAAATGGGCGCGAATGGCACACATTATTGGAATTATGCAGCAAAACAAAAGGACACACATCATCTTTGCTGAGTCAAGTGATGGGTGTCCTGGTCTTTCAGTGCGCAAAGAAATATTCCGGCAAAGGGTCAAATCAGCAAAGATTGGTTGAGCTGATGGAAAAACAGGTAAAATTTGATGAGGAGCGTAACAAGGAGATATCTGGCATAGCAGAGTCTATAAAGTCGAAACAAAGCAATAATGGGTAAGCGCCTAACACTGCACTGCACCGGACGTGCCAAAAAAGATCAGGACGCCCACCACGTGACTCAGCAAAGATGATGGGTGTCCCAGTTTCGTTCCCGTTTCACTTTGGTGAACGCTTGCAGGCGTTATCTGTTTAATCTGAATTTGACAAAACATGTTGCTATTTGTCTCGATAAAATACTGTTCTGCTTTTATCTTAGGTGCGGAATGTGTGTTAGAGGCTGGGCTGTCGTGAGCTATTTCGCATAGTAGTTATCGAGGATCGCCTGGGCGACAAGATTGTTGAATTTCTGTACTCCAAATTTTATTAATGGCTTCCCGTTAACAAAGAAACTGGGGGTTTTTGTTACCTGCATCTGTTGCATATCGGCGATATCCTGCTGCAAACGGGTCGCGATTTCCGCAGTTTTCATATCCTGTTGCGCCTTGGCGATATCAATTCCAGCCTTCTGCAGGGCTGGCCAGATTTGGTTGAGATCCGGTCTACCATGACTGGCCCATACCGGTTGTGCAAAATAGAGTGCCTCCAGAGCCTCCCAGTACTTTCCTTGCAAGCGGGTTGCTTCAAGTGCCTTGACGACGTAATCCGATCCAGTATGTAGGGGGGCATAGCGCATCACCACTCTGATTTTACCGGGGTAATCCTTGAGAAGCTTGGTAACAATGGGATGAAAAGAACGACAGGTTTCACAGGCCGGATCGAAAAACTCGACGATGGTGACCTTGGCGTTAGAATCACCTTTGGTTGGCGCATAGTCACGCTCCAGAAAGCGGACATTTTGTTGCGCAGCCTGGTTTAGCTCAGATCTCTTCTGAGAGTCATAGAGAAAGGCTCCAAGGGCAAATACAACAAGCAGGGCAGCGCCAACTATAGGGGCGAGGTATTTCTTGTTCATTGTTGGATCCTATGTCGAACGGTTAATAGTAATGCAATGATTGTACTGTAAGCGATGATGGCGAGCATCGGGATGGTGACAAACCCGAACAGTTCAAGAGTGATCTCGGTGCAGGATGATCCCTCGCCGCAGGGGGCCAACTCCTGGGGGATATAGCCCGAATAGAGTAGGTAGTGGTAGATGGAAAAGCCCAAGCCAATCACCGCCAGTGGCAGCGAGTATCGGACCACCTTTCGATCCAGCGGGTATAGCCCCAGCAGAAGGATCACCACCAAGGGATACATAAAAATGCGCTGCCACCAGCAGAGTACGCAGGGGGCAATCTCCATTACTTCGCTAAAGAAGAGGCTGCCAAGCATGCCGGTGGTTGCCAGCAACCAACTTATAAAAATCAGAATCCAGTCAGTCTGATCCTGTGTGGCGGATTGGATCATAGTTAATTCATTCAATTTGGTTAATAGGTACGTGAAGGGGGATTATCCCGGTTCTCCCTGCCAGTGGAAGACCTCCAACAGCCAGAAGGCTACCCGAAATTTCCAACTTATACCTCTTCTGTAAACAAAAACCGCTTAATCGCACGGTGCACATTTCCCGTAAGGCCGCTTCTGGCTAGTTTGAGACATCGGGATTGCGAGATGATATCAAGACTAGACTTTGGGATCTGTCAGTTCTCGTCCAGATTTTTACAGCTAAAACACGCAAGATTCTGTGCGGGCGTTGTATTTACGTTTTCTTTATGTTTATTTTCGGCTGAATTTGTAACTATTCAGCTCATCCCTGAAATCCGCCGTTTCTGCGTTACAAAATGATCATCTGTACACATAAACTCGCATTTTGTGCCTTTTTATCCTGAAAACCACAGTTATGGTGGAACAGAGGTGCTGTAGGAGCGAACTTGTTCGCGATGGACTACGAAACGTGCTCTTCGCGAACAAGTTCGCTCCTACGCCTGAGTTCCGGATTACCCTGCTGAATAGTTACCTGAATTTTAGATATCGTGTGATTTTACCGACGCAGGTTCGGAATGATCCTCTTCAGTTGCATCCTTATAGATCTCTTTTGATTTCTCTATGACAGCACCTCCCACTTCACCCGCTTTATCGACAGCGGCGCTTCCCATCTCCTTACCGCCCTCATAGGCATCACCCGCCACCTCTTTGGTTTTATCCCAGGCTGAATGGCTCTTCTCTACCACTGCGGAGCCCACTTCACCCCCTGTCTCTTTGGCTGACTGGTAGAGAGACTTCGATTTATCGACAACCTGGCCGCTCACCTCCTTTGTGGTCTCCCAGGCTTTGGAGCCCATGGACTTGGCTGATTCCACTACTCCGGAGTCACCGGCGACAACGTGGGTTGAAAAGGGAAGGATGAGAATGAGTAAGAAAATAGATCGCATATTGGGTTCTCCAGGTACTGATGATTTTGTAACTATTCAGCTGGTGCTCGGAGTCGGAGTCGCTTGCGGAAAAAATGGGTGCCTTTTCCCAAGATCTCAGCGCAATCGACTCCGACCCCTGGTGAAAATACTCTGTTAACTGGGGGCTGCTGAATAGTTGGTCTATTTTAACATGATGTGGATTGCCAGAGTGTGTAGCTGATTACACTCTCATCTTTCACTTGCTGGAGAGAATCTCCTCAATCTGCCGTTTCAGGTGTTTGCGTCCCAGAAGAATCTGTAGCCGTCCGCCACCACATTGACGCCAGAGCATGGCGGAACGGATGCCAGCAAGCAGCAAAGAGCGGACGCGGTTTATATTCTCCTGATTCTGCAAATGCAGCTGCTCACCCTGTACCATGATCTTCGGCTTGAGGGTGCTGATGGTATTGACGTAGATATCCGCCAACTGGGCAAGCATGTTGCTATGCAGAAGATGATAATGTTCCAAGCGCCCGGTGGCCTGCTCTATGCCCTGTGAAATCGATTCGGCCATTGCCGGGTTCTTCGATAATTTTCTCTCCAGATGCAGCAGGGTGATGACATAACGGGTTACATCACCCTCTTTTCCACGACCATTAGTGAGCTGATTGAGCAGCGTGACAAGTCCGGTGGTGACCCCGGAAACACCGCCGTAGACTGCCTCTACCGACTCCGAATTAATCTGAAAAAGGCTGTGAATGCTTGCTTCCATCGCACCGCTTTCAGCAATGCCGCGCTGTGCAATCTGGGAAGCGAGTTTTGCCGCCTGAAATACCCCGGCGATGGCGATGGCTCTGTCTCTCTCTGTTTTCATGTTTTCCGGATTTAAGTTTGGCTTTTAGGCTGGATAATTCAGTT
>JBEVXT010000247.1:0-4487 GCA_040505955.1 Sedimenticola sp.
CTGCCATTACCTCTGCACTGGCTGCTAAAACGGCTGAACTTGTCCAAAAAACACTCCTAAAAGGGATTGGAACTTGAGGGATAGGGTTAGGAATTTGCTTTTGACAAGCGACGAGAACGAAGTTACATCGCCCCTTGCCAGTCTCTGAATCCGTGCCATTTTTCTTCCCCTACACAGATTCCATACGAATTAATCATGTCTCTATTCTCACCTTCAAAGATCACCCCTGTCAACAATCAGCACACTTTCCCCACACCTCAGGCCTGAGTCAACCAGCGTGAGAGGATGGCACAGAAAGCGCCCAAGTGGTGGGTGGTGTAGCCATTGGCGCTAGTCGAATAAAGCCGTCTGTAGCCAGGATTGAGCTTGCGAAACCCAGGAAGATAGTTGCACTTGCCCCGGGTTTCGCTCCACTCAACCCAGGCTACGAAAAGGTTCGATCAGTTTTTGCGGCAAAGTTTACAACAGGGAGTGCTGCTGATGGGTGGTCAGGAATAAATTTACAGTGTGTTCTGGAACGAGGCGCAGCACGACTTTATTAAAAAGTTATTAATAAGCGTCTTAACTGTTTGATATTACTTATATTTAAAATTGGAGGCTGAGCCCGGAATCGAACCGAGGTCCACGGCTTTGCAGGCCGCTGCATAACCACTCTGCCACTCAGCCATTGACTGTTTTAGTGGGGCGCTGGAGCTTCTGCTATCACTCCGGCCTGTGCCACTGTATGAACAGATAAAACCCCGAGTGGCCCCGGGGTTTTATCCTGAATATGGAGCGGGAAACGAGATTCGAACTCGCGACCCCAACCTTGGCAAGGTTGTGCTCTACCAGCTGAGCTATTCCCGCATTGTTAAGAGCGGGCTATTGTAATGCCCCGGTGACCACTGTCAAGAGCGGCGGCGCTTTTTTCCTTCGGTTAACTCTCTGAGTGCTCACCTTTGAGCGTTGGCCAAGCCGCTTTCATATAGACCATCATCGACCAGAGGGTGAGTATGGCGGCAAGGTAGAGCAGTACATAGCCGATGGTGGTGACCGGTAATCCAAGCAGATCCTGATGATAAATCAGCAGGAAAATAGCCATCATCTGAAAGGCGGTCTTTATCTTGCCTATCTCTGAAACCGCCACCTGTGCTCTTACGCCAAGTTCGGCCATCCATTCGCGTAGCGCTGAGATGGTGATCTCACGCCCAATAATCACCGCTGCCGGCATCGCCAGTGCAGGGCTTGGATTGCTCTCCACCAGAAGAATCAGGGCAGTGGCAACCATCAGCTTATCCGCTACCGGATCAAGAAAGGCGCCCAGAGGCGAGGTCTGTTCAAGCCGCCTGGCAAGATAGCCGTCCAACCAGTCAGTTACCGCCGCCAGTGCAAAGACCAACGCACAAATATGCCTGGAAAACTCCCACGGCAGGTAAAAAATAATGACAAAGACGGGGATCAGGGCAATCCTGAGCAGGGTCAGAATATTGGGTATATTCAAAAACATAATAACCGCCTACTTAACCTTATCAATAATCATCTACAAATTGAGTCATTCCTGGGACTTATTGATAAGTTACCCGCCTACTTGCTCTGCATGAAAAGACTCGTATATCTGCTGCGCCAAACGACGGCTTATACCCTCGATCCGCTCCAGATCCTCCACCCCGGCCCGGGAGATCCCCTGGAGGCCACCAAACTGCCTTAAAAGGCGCTGCCTTCGCTTCGGCCCAACACCGGGAATCTCCTCAAGAGGGGATTTTCTTCGCCGTTTATCCCGGCGTTGACGATGCGCGGTGATGGCAAAGCGGTGCGCCTCATCGCGAATCTGTTGGATCAGATGCAGTGCAGGCGAGTTGGCCGGGAGTATAATGGGCGTACTCTTTCCAAACAAGAAGAGCTGCTCCATTCCCGGTTTTCTGTCCGGCCCCTTGGCAACGCCCACCAGGACCACTCCGCTAACCGCCAGCTCTTGCAACACCTCGGCCGCCGCCGACAACTGCCCCTTGCCGCCATCGATAAAGAGAATATCGGGTAGCACCCCCTCACCGGACTGGATGCGGGTATAGCGTCGCGTCAACGCCTGCTCCATGGCGGCATAATCATCTCCACCCTGGATACCCTCGATATTAAACCGTCGATAGTCTGACTTTACCGCTCCCCTGGCATCAAACACCACACAAGAGGCCACCGTCAGCTCACCTGCGGTGTGGCTGACATCAAAGCACTCCATTCGGCCGGGAGGCTCATCGAGCTTGAGAGCAGCCTGCAGGGCATCAACCCGTTGCAGCATTCCGGCGCGGCTAGCCAATCGCGCGTCAAGTGAGAGCCGGGCATTCTGCAGTGCCATTGTCAGCCTGCGTGCCCGATCAGAACGAACCCGATTCCTTAATCGAACACGTCGCCCCCCCTGTTGACTGAGCACCTCTTCAAGTAGATCGCTTTCATCCGGCAGGGCACTGACTATGATCTCCCGGGGTGCTGTCTTGCCGATGTAATACTGTGAAATAAATGCCGACACCACCTCCTTCTCCTCCTGCTCTGTGGTGAGTTGAGGAAAGAACACCTTATTGCCCAGGTTGCGGCCGTTGCGGATGAAGAAGAGCTGGATACAGGCCAAGCCGGCATCAGTGACGGCGGCTATGATATCGATATCTCCGTGCTTTCCGGCGCCTACCTGTTTTCCCTGAACCTGCTGCAGCGCAGCCACCTGATCACGGTAACGGGCCGCCCGCTCAAATTCGAGACCGGCGGAGGCCTGCTCCATCCGCTCCACCAGATTG
This sequence comes from Sedimenticola sp., assembly GCA_040505955.1. Lineage (GTDB taxonomy): Bacteria > Pseudomonadota > Gammaproteobacteria > Chromatiales > Chromatiaceae > Vondammii. The sequence continues at coordinate 2,763 of JBEVXT010000247.1, forward strand.
TCGATCACGCGGCTGGTCTTTCCGTCAAGAAACAGTTCTGCATCCCGAACATCCAGCCCATACTCTGCCTCTGAAACCAGGTCGACACAGGGGGCGGTGCAGCGCTTGATCTGGTACTGCAGGCAAGGTCTGGAGCGGTTGCGATAAAAGGTGTCTTCGCACTGACGAACGGGAAACAGCTTCTGCATCAACTGCAGCGTCTCCCGCATCGACCCGGCATTGGGATAGGGACCGAAATAGCGCCCCTTGGCTTTTCTGCTCCCCCGGTGATGGGTGAGCCGGGGAAAACACTCGGCGGAGAGAAAGATATAGGGGTAGCTCTTGTCATCCCGCAGCAGTATGTTGTATTTCGGTTTGAAGGACTTGATCAGGCTATTTTCGAGAATCAGCGCCTCGGCCTCGGTATGGGTTACCGTGATCTCGATGGCACGGATTTGGGAGACCATATTCTGGATTCTACGATTGAGTGAGCGGCTGAAGTAGCTGCTTACCCGGCGCTTGAGATTCCGTGCCTTGCCGATATAGAGTATCTCGTCTGCACTCCCCACCATTCTGTAAACACCGGGAAGCGTGGTCAGTGTCTCCAGAAAAGAGCAGTGATCAAATAGTTGCGATGGGATTTCCTGAGACATGCAGGAGATTATAAAACAGTGCTGAAGCAACTGTGAGATAGTGATGTATTAGGGGTAATCGGGTAGATGATTGTTTGTTCAATAACCAGGGTTTTCTCCGCGACCTCTGCGTCTCCTTTGTGTTCTCTGCGTCCCGTTTTTGACCTACCTGAGGTATTGCCGAATCGGTTGGGCATCAACCCTGTATACCGACCAGATCGTGCCGTATCGCCAGCAGTGCCAACTCCACATCGGTTTCAACCTGTAGTTTCTCAAACAGTCGATGGCGATAGGTGCTGATGGTTTTTGGGCTGAGGCAGAGTGAGTCGGAGATATCCTGGGTCTTACGCCCCTGGGTGATCATCATCAGAACCTGCATCTCCCGTGGCGAGAGGGTGGCAAAGGGGGAGTTGGAATCAACGCCGGTAAGGCGTGCAATGGTGAGCTTTTGTGAAACCTCACTGGCGATAAACGGCTTGCCGGTGGCCACCGTTTTGATGGCAGTGATCATCTCGTCCGCCGGGCAGCCCTTGGTCAAGTAGCCGATGGCGCCTGCCTCGTGCAGCTGCTCTGGAAAGGGGGTGTCAGATAGTACCGTAACAGCGATAATCTGGATTGACGGGCTGCGACGGCGAATCTTGCGGGTGGCTTCAATTCCACCAATCCCCGGCATATTGACATCCATCAACACCAAGTCAGGCTTCAGCTGATCAGCCTTGGTAACCGCCGTTTCACCACTCGCTGCTTCGCCAACCACCTCGATACCCGACTCATCCTCAAGGATACGGCGAAAACCGGTTCTCACAAGCTCGTGATCGTCCACCAGCAATACTTTGATCATATTTCCATCATCCCTGAGTGTATCGCTTGAAAGCTTTTATCGCATGGTTGTGTGATGGCGCGCAAAGAATGTATACCTTAGATTAAATATTGTTATCGATTTAGTAGAGCTGATAATTACTCGCCGCTGCTTACCCTGTCAAGCTTTATGCCAAACACAAGAACAAAGGGACTAAAGTAGGGATGACTTTCTTCAAATCATGGGCATAAAAAAACCCCCTCCACACTGCGGAGAGGGGGCTGTCGTATGGCGGAGAGGCAGGGATTCGAACCC
>JBEVXT010000248.1:0-3427 GCA_040505955.1 Sedimenticola sp.
TGATGGCTCTGTTGCATGACAAAGGGCTGTGCCAATACCTGTTGCAGAACCTGGTGCGGGAGGGGGAGGTGTGGCGCTGGCGGGTCAATCTGGAGGGGCTGCAGGTGGGGATGAGTGAGATACTCGGCTTTCCGACAACCGCCACTGGGCGCCAGTACCCGGGGGCTACGCTCTTCATCTATGGTAGTGAGTCCGACTACGTAACTGAAGCCCATGGTGGAGCGATCCAGGACTACTTCCCCTATGCCCGCCTGCGTATGGTTCCCGCAGCCGGTCACTGGGTCTATTCAGAGCAGCCGGAGGCTTTTATTGCTCTCCTGACGTCTTTCCTGAATTAGGACTTGTAGATCATCTCTTGTGTTTTCTGTTTCCTGACCAAGTCCAACTACAGTATAATTCACTGTTTATTTTTTCACGGTGGCCGCAGTGAAACGGCCCCACGCACATTCGGAGCAAACCCCCATGTCAGAGTCTGGCGTCAACAAGGTCGTACTCGCTTATTCCGGTGGACTGGATACCTCGATCATCGTCAAGTGGCTGCAGGATGAGTACCACTGCGAGGTGGTGACCTTTACCGCCGATATCGGTCAGGGTGAAGAGGTGGAACCGGCACGCGCCAAGGCCGAGGCCGCCGGTATCAAGGAGATCTATATCGAGGATCTGCGCGAGGAGTTTGCCCGCGACTACGTCTTTCCGATGTTCCGCGCCAACGCCATCTACGAGGGGGAGTATCTGCTGGGCACCTCCATCGCCCGTCCGCTGATTGCGAAAAGGCTGATCGAGATCGCCAGAGAGACGGGTTCCAACACCATCTCCCACGGTGCTACTGGCAAGGGTAACGATCAGGTACGTTTTGAGCTGGGCGCCTACGCTCTGATGCCCGATGTGAAGATTATCGCCCCCTGGCGTGAGTGGGATCTGCTGTCGCGTGAGAAGCTGATGAACTACGCTGCAGAGCACGGCATCCCAGTGGATTTCAAGAAGCAGGGCATGAAGTCTCCCTACTCGATGGATGCCAACCTGCTGCACATCTCCTATGAGGGCGACATCCTCGAAGATCCCTGGGCCGAGCCGGATGAGGATATGTGGCGCTGGACCGTCTCTCCCGAGAAGGCTCCCGATGAACCTACCTATCTGGAGCTCACCTACGAGAAGGGTGATATCGTCGCCATAGACGGCGAGGCGATGAGTGCGGCAACCATCATGGAGTATCTCAACAAGGTGGGCGGCGAGAACGGCATCGGCCGTGACGATATTGTCGAGAACCGCTACGTTGGTATGAAGTCCCGCGGCTGCTACGAGACCCCTGCAGGCACCATCATGCTGCGTGCCCACCGCGCCATGGAGTCGCTGACCCTGGATCGTGAGGCGGCCCATTTGAAGGATGATCTGATGCCGCGCTACGCCAAGATGATCTACAACGGCTACTGGTGGAGCCCCGAGCGCGAAGCGTTGCAGGCGCTGATCGACCATACCCAGGATGTGGTCAACGGCACCGTGCGGGTGAAGCTCTATAAGGGCAATATCATCATCGCCGGACGCAAGTCACAAACCAATAGCCTCTTCGATGAAGAGATCGCCACCTTCGATGATGATCAGGGCGCCTACGACCAGAAAGATGCCGAGGGCTTCATCAAGCTCAACGCCCTGCGTCTGCGGGTGGCTGCTCGTCGGGGTGGTATCTAGAAAAAGTGGGACGCAGAGAAACAGAGAAGCGCAGAGGAAAGATCCCTGCGTTCATTAGTAAAAGTCAGTACCGAATGGCACTTACTTAAGATTAATTGTAACTATTCAGCTGGGTGCGGGTGCGGGATCAATGCCATTAACTTAGGTGAAAAATTCCCCGTAAACATCAGACACGTCATTCCTGCGGAGGCGGGAATCCAGGGGGGCAGCGCTCCGTAGCACTGGATACCCGCCTGCGCGGGTATGACAGGAAAGAGGGGTGCTCGACCTCTGGATTCCGGTCTATGCCGGGGTGACTGTGGTATTAAGCTTAAGTTAATGGCATTGGGTGCGGGGTCGGAGTCGATTGTGGTAAGAAACTGTAAATTTCCCTACCACCTTCAACGCAATGCTTCCGCTCCCAGCTCACGCTTCTTACCCACATCCATGTGGGCAATCGACACCGCCCCCTGGTGAAAAGACCCTTTTAGCTGGGCGTGCTGAATAGTTACGACTAATTTTTCGCGCAAGACAGAGGTTTTTCCATGCCTGACTCTCCGATAAATCGCCACACCACTGTCCCTGTGCGGGTAGGCACTGTTGTGGTGGGCGGCAACGCTCCGGTGGTGGTGCAGTCGATGACCAACACCGATACTGCTGACGTAGCCGTCACCACAGAACAGGTGCGGCAACTGGCAGAGGCTGGTTCAGAACTGGTGCGCCTCACGGTCAACACCGAGGCCGCCGCCGCCGCAGTCCCGGCGATTCGTAAGGCGCTGGATGAGGCTGGTTGTCATGTTCCCCTGGTGGGCGATTTCCACTTCAATGGTCACAAACTGCTGGAGCAGTACCCGGCCTGTGCCCAGGCCCTTGAAAAGTACCGTATCAATCCCGGCAATGTCGGGCGTGGCGACTCACGGGATAACAGATTCGCCTCGATGATCGAGCTGGCAGCACGGTACGACAAGGCGGTGCGTATCGGCGTCAACTGGGGAAGTATGGATCAGGAGCTGGTGGCGCGGATGATGGATGAGAACGCCCGCTCTGAAGAGTCACTGGATAATGATCAGATGATCCGCCGGATCATGGTGGTCTCCGCCCTGGAGAGCGCATATAAGGCGGAAGAGTTGGGTCTTGGCCGGGATCGCATCATCCTCTCGGTGAAGATGAGCGGAGTGCAGGATTTGATCGCTGTCTACCGCGAACTGGCAAAAGAGTGTGACTACACACTGCATCTTGGTCTTACCGAAGCGGGCATGGGCTCCAAAGGTATTGTCGCCTCCACCGCCGCTCTGGCGGTGCTGCTGCAGGAGGGTATCGGGGATACCATCCGCATCTCCCTCACCCCCGAACCCGGTGGTGCCCGTACTCAAGAGGTGGTGGTGGCCCAGGAGATCCTGCAGTCCATGGGCTTTCGCTCCTTCACCCCCATGGTCATCGCCTGCCCCGGCTGCGGTCGTACCAGCAGCACGGTTTTCCAACAACTGGCCCAGGATATTCAGGCCTACCTGCGGGAGCAGATGCCGCTATGGAGAGTGCATTTCCCCGGCGTCGAGACGATGACAGTGGCGGTGATGGGCTGTGTGGTCAACGGCCCGGGCGAGAGTAAACACGCCAACATAGGCATCAGCCTACCCGGCACCGGCGAGACACCGGTGGCACCGGTCTATGAGGATGGCGAGAAGACGGTGACGCTGAAAGGTGAGGGTATCGCCGGGGAGTTTCAGCAGATCGTCGAGCGCTACGTGACCGATCACTACAA
>JBEVXT010000248.1:3527-6891 GCA_040505955.1 Sedimenticola sp.
CTGATTTATCCTCTTCCCTATATACCCGCTGTCATGCTGTGGTATTCCTGATCTGGTGGATACGCCAGCTTATGCTATCTTCTATTGCGTCCGCTCAAATCTGTAGACTGGTTATGCATAATAATCCTGAAAACCATCCTGTGTGGAAATAAGGTTGCATTTGTAGGAGCGAACTTGTTCGCGATCAGCTCCGTAGCATGCTCTTCGCGAACAAGTTCGCTCCTACAATTGACTTCAGGATTAATGTACAGAGCGAGTATATTAATACTAAATCAGAGCGGTGCTTTTCCTGTTTACGAAACACCAATTCCAAAGGAGGAGTTGAAAGATGAAGAGAGTACTTGCTGTGGCGCTGCTCTGCGCCGTTCCATTTGTTTCCGTTGCGGCTGATGATGAGGTGATGGTGGTGCCGTTGAACCGCATGACTATGAATACCGCCATGACCGTCGCAAAAGCGGCGGTGGATGCCTGTCGCAAGGAGGGGATTCAGGTCGCGGTTACCGTGGTGGATCGCAATGGATCCGTGCAGGTAATACTGCGGGATACTATTGCTTCTCCCATTACGCTCAAGATCAGTCGTCAAAAGGCTTTTACCGCTGCCAACTTCAATGCTGCAACCTCGGCCATGAGTGACCGCGCCGGAACACCGATTGGCCGGGTGAAAGGGCTGGTGATGTCTGCCGGTGGCCTGCCGATTCAGGCGGCGGGCGCGCTGCTTGGTGCAGTAGGTGTCAGCGGCGCTCCTTCCGGCGTGACCGATGAGGCCTGTGCCCAGGCGGGCATTGACGCAGTGCTTGATGATCTTGAGATGTCGATGTAGGCAGTCTGATCTACGGCAGAGAGTCAGCGCCGCTGTTGTGCAGTAACCGCCGATACTCGGGGTGATGCCGCAGCAACTCTCTGCCGGACTCTATCAGCTCTCTCGGGATACCCTCGGGGAGCGAGAAGTCTGTCGCCACCGAGGTGAGTCTGGCTCTTGTTGCAGGATCACTGATTTGATTCAGGTGTAGCTCAATGAAGTAGAGTTCTGGTCCCTTACACCCTTTGTTATCTTGGCAGTGTGCCTGTTGCAACTCCTCGACCCATATGGGCAGGTGAGTACGCAGGTGCTCCAGGGTTTCGAAGTTGTAGTTCTCCAGGGGCGCGGTGGTGGCGGCATCCAGCACCGCCTCGATGGGAGGGGTGGCTGCGGTCAGTTCCCACTTCGATAGAGGTGTGGCGGAAGCATCCACTGTAATCAGTGCAATATGCTTGATCTCCCCCTGATTAAAGCGCTGCAGGGTATTCCATAGCCCCTCTTCAACCTCAATGCGATCAATGATGGCGCGCAGCCCCAGGTTATCCGTCAGGCCGCCATCAAGCAGGTGAATGTAGGGGTGCCTCTCCCGGTCGAGGTAACTTCTCATATAGTGGGCGGCGCGGCTGCGACGGGAGTTGGACTGGTCATCATCGGTTGCTTTCCGGATCCAGTCGGGTGCGGTATAGCCACAGCTGTTGGCGCGGTTGACCAGAGTGATGGGGGCGAAGATGAGAGGCACTGCGCTGGAAGCGGCGACCGCCCTGGCGACGGGGAAACTTTTGATGTCCGAACAGATCAGCGCAAACTGAGCGGCGGTAAATGAGAAGCGCCCCCCCTTGAAGAGGTCGGTGGCGTTGATCTGAATATAGGGGCCCTGGCTGTCGAGCAGTTGGCTAAGAGGCGCATCGCCAAAGAGCCGTTTGCGCAGATATTCATCGAGTAGATCCCCGGAACCGAAAGTGTCTGAGCTGAGTCTTGAGAGTGAGTTAGGCGAGAGCAGCGTGTTTCTGAGCTCTGCTGATACATCCCGCTCAAGGTAATCCTCTCTGAAATCGCGAAATAACCGCTCACCATAAAGGCCGAAGTAGGCGGCGGTGATGCTGCCGCCGGAGACGGCAGAGATCATATCCACTTCATCCAGCAGGCGCTGCCCATTGGTTATCGCCGGTGAGTCGCGCAACTGCTCCAACACGCCATAGGCGAGTGCAGAAGCCCGGCTGCCGCCACCGGAGAAACTAAGCAGCAGCAGGATATCACCGTTCTCTTTTTGCGCCAGGCCGGGTTCAGTTACCGGCACCACGGTTGCGGTGAGCGGCGGATTGTCCGGGAAGCGCGCAGTGCTGGCGCAGCCAGCCAGAAACAGCAGCAGAATTGGTAAAAAGAGGATCTGTCTCATTGTCTGCCGGGAACCCCCGGCTCAATCCTCAGCAATATGCCCCAGGCTGGGGACATCCAGCAAGAAGCGGTTGGGCAGGGTCTCCACCAGCAGCTTCTGTCGTTTGAATTCGGCAATGGTACGGCTGGCGGTTTCGGTGGTGATGCCGAGCATCGCCCCCATATCCTCACGGGAGAAGAGTTCGCACTCAGCCTCCTGCCGGTTGCGCACCAGACGGAGGAGCAGGCGGGCTACGCGCTGTTTGGCCGAGCCGGTGGAGAGTTCAGTGAGCCATGCATCGGCCTCTTCGAGCGCTTTCTGCCAACGGTTCAGAAGCTCCTGATGGAGCTTTGGGTTGGTTTGAGCGAGAGCCTGAACCACACTTATCGGTAGGCTGCAGGCCTGGGTCGGCTGCAGCACCACGGCATCGTGTTTGTAGGTCTGCCCCAGCAGCGCCTCCAGCCCGGTGACATCGGTGGCGCGGATCAGTCTGACAATACGCTGGGTTCCGTCCGGCAACGATTGCACCAGCTTGAGAACACCACTGCGAATGGTGTACATGCGGTTGCCTTTCTCTCCGGCGCGGTAGAGGGTGGATCCTTCCTGTAGGGTGTAGAGGTCGATAGGTTGGTGAATCTGGTCAAAATCCTTCTCCTCCAGTCCGGCAAACAGGACTGAATTACGCAGGGTGCAGCTGATGCAGTCAGCTTCCCCATCCCAGGCGTTTTTGTCAGATATTGGCATCCACAGGGGTCACTTTCGTTTTTTCTGAGTCAGGAACACAGAGCACACAGAGGGCGCATAGAAATTATTATTGCTTCTCGTTATACAGTAATACCAGGCTGTGCGCAGGTTTTTTAACTGTGAAAACCTCTGTGCCCCTCTGTGTTTTCTGTGATTTTTCTTGTCGAAGCTCTCCGGTTAACCCACCTGTGGCAGATTCGCCAGGGACTCCCTGATCGCCTCTTCCGGATAGTCGAAGTCTTCCAGTTCACCGGCAAAGTAGCGGTCGTAGGAGGACATGTCGAAGTGACCGTGGCCGGAGAGGTTGAACAGCAAAGTCTTGGCCTCGCCGGTCTCGGCACAACGCCTCGCCTCGCGGATGGTAGCGGCGATGGCGTGGGTCGATTCCGGCGCCGGCACTATCCCTTCACTGCGGGCAAACAGCACACCGGCTTCGAAGGTCTCCA
>JBEVXT010000248.1:6991-8169 GCA_040505955.1 Sedimenticola sp.
ATCACTGTCTGGTGCAGCAGTACATGGTTAAGTACCGAGCCGAGAGCGTAGTTGGTGTCACTGCGTCCGGCGGCGATCTCCACCGCCTCGGAGATGGCAAGACCAAGCGAACCCTCTGAATCCGGGTGAGAGGCAAGAATCCGGCGTCCAGACTCTGTTATTTCAGATGGGCTTGCATGGACATCAGCACCCCAGGTTCTCATCATCGACCGTCGATAGGGTTTCTGCTCGTAGCTGATCTTCACCATAAAGACTTCAACATCCAGCCCGAACATCTGGCCGGCGAAAGCGAGTGAGCAGCCCCACTGCCCGGCACCGGTCTCGGTGGTGAGGCGTTTGATGCCCGCCTGTTTGTTGTAGTAGGCCTGGGGAATGGCGGTGTTGGGTTTATGTGAACCAGCGGGACTTACCGCCTCGTTCTTGTAATAGATCTTTGCTGGAGTATTCAGTGCCTTCTCCAGTCGGTGGGCGCGGTAGAGGGGTGCGGGACGCCACAGGCGCAGGGCTTCGTTGACCTCGTCCGGGATGGGAATCCAGCGCTCCGCGCTCATCTCCTGCTTGATCAGCTCTTCCGGGAAGATGGCGGCAAGGGCGTCGGGCCCCACCGGATTGCCATCAGGCCCCAGAGGTGGGGCGGGTGGGTTCGGCATGTCCGCCATCACGTTGTACCAGTGGGTGGGCATATCAGACTCATTCAGCAGAATCTTGGTGTTCATTCGGTTGACTCCGTTTGGTTGTTTTTTCAGCGTCGCCATGGTGCTTTATGAAGCGGCCCTTAATGCGTTACGCCATTCACCCATCTTCACATATAACCCCTTGGGCGCGCCACTATTAGAGAGGGTTTCGGGGTACAATCACGGTAGCTATTCAGCTCACCCCTGAAATCCGCCATTTCTGCGTTAAAAATGATCATTTAGCCATGTAAACTCACATTTTTACGCCTTGAACTGACGAACTTCAGGGGCAATCTGAACAGTTACCAACGATTTCTTTGCGGTGCTGAATAGTTGCCAACCACGCTCCTTTTAACGGCTACCTTAATTTTTTATCCCGGGAACCCTCATGGCCCTTCTTACTCTACGCAATCTGCAACTTGGATTTGGCGGCCCTTTGCTGCTCGACGGCGTTAACCTTTCGGTAGAGCGGGGTGAGCGCATCTGTCTGTTGGGGCGCAACGG
>JBEVXT010000249.1:0-3533 GCA_040505955.1 Sedimenticola sp.
TTCTTCGAAACCCTCGAGGTAACACATGCTGTAGCAACAGCCACAGAAAGTCCGCGCCTTCCAGGGTGCGGGTGCGGATCTCACCGCCACTCTCAGTGTAACGGAAGGTCACCTTAGCGTTTTCACAAACCAGGATGTCCTTTTCTCGCAGTACGCCGCGATAGAGATAGCGACCCAGGTAGGTCAGTGCCTTGTCACCATTACCAACCCGTTTGCAGTCGGTGACCCACTTCATCGGCAGAGTCTCGCTGACCTTCCAACCCTGCTCCTTCATCGCCTGAAACCACTTGCCGCGAAATACCTTGGCCAAGGCCTTTTCAGGGAACAGAAAGTTGCCCGATTTGGTGCGCCAGGTATTGCAGCTGGTATCGATGGCACCCGCTGGAATCACTATATGGACGTGGGGGTGAAAGTTCAAGGCACGGCTATGGGTGTGCAGCACCAGCGTTGCCCCCAGTTTGCCGTGGAGCTTCTTGTCGTTCAGACCAAACTCAGCAAGGGTCTGCCAGACAAGCTTGATCAGTAGATCATAGGCGATACGCTGATGGTCATACACCAGGGTACGCAGCTGCGCCGGCAGGGTGAAGGTGATGAGAAAGTAATCGCAAGGCAACAGCTTGGCCCGCTGCCGCTCCAGCCATTGCTCACCTGCCGCATGCTGACATTGAGGACAGAATCGATGTCCACAGGAGAGGGGGAATGCGGCATGAGCCTCGCAATCATGGCAGTGGATCGCGGCCGTGCCACTCTCCTCGGTGCGACAGCGCAGCACCGAGGAGAGGGCCTTTCGATGGCCGGGTAGAAGCCGGTTACCGTAACGGGCCTCCAGGTCGGGCAGAAAGGCCGTGATCAATTCGGCAAGGCGGATCATTCCTGATCCTTCCAGCGCAGGAGGAAAGACGCCAGCAGCTCTCCCTGGCGTTCTCTCGCCTGATGGCTGGTGACATCGGTGATATGCGTATAGCGAGCGGTGGTTTCCGGTTTTGAGTGGCCAAGGATGGTCTGCAACTCGCGCAGGTCAACCCCAAGTTCCAGCATGTGGGTGCCGAAGCAGTGCCTCAACGAATGTGCGGTGATATGAAGCTTGATACCACAATCAGCCACCGTCGCCCGCATGGCGGCCTGCACACCGCCGACATGCATCGGTCGCGTGGTCGTGCTCATCCGCTCGGGGCCACCGACCGGGTTGGGAAAGATCAGCTTGGGGTTACGGTGTTCCTTCCACCATTGTCGCAGCATTTTCAGCAGAACATCCGTGATCGGCACGTAGCGATCTTTACGACCTTTGCCGCCGCGAACGTGTATGCGCAGGCGATCCTTATCTATATCGCCAACCTCCAGTCGCAAACCTTCGTTCAGCCGTAGACCGGTGCTGTAGATCAGAAGGAAGTAGACGCGGTAGCGAAGTTTGTGAAAGCTGCCGAGAAGGCGGTGGGTTTCATCGCGAGTCAGTATGTCCGGCAACCGCTGTTCTTTCGGTGGTTTGACGATATCCACCCACGTCCACTGCTTGTCCAGCACATGGTAATAGAAAAACTGCAAGCCACACCGATCCAGCTTGATTGTGCTCCAGGAGTGGGTTTCCAGTAGAGAGGCGAAATACGTCTTTAACTCCTCAGCAGTGAGATCGTCTGGACACCGATCGAAGAAATCGGCAGTACGGCGAACTGCTCTCGAATAGGCGTCGACCGTTGATTTGGCCATACCCTGCAGTTTCAGTGCACGCAACATGTTTTCGTAGAGAGGGGTAAGGCGTGCTTGTTCAATGCTCGTCATCATTGTAATCTTCCTCATAGATTTCGCGTGAATCGCGACCAGCTGGAAATCAGCTGGTGGGAAGATTATGGGGTCATGGGAAGATTATGGGGTCAAGTTGTCTTTAATCTGCCGCGATAGCGGCTCCGTCCAACAAAAAGTTACACCTGACCAACCTAACTTTTGCGACGATTCAGGTGCAGTGGTTTCAACTACCTTCATCGTACATTAATGTAACGTGTGTCTAATTCGGTTGGTCATGTGAACTTAACGTTAGATTCAAAATAGTAATAAGGAGTTAATAATGAAAGTAACTGGAAAATCAATCTTGGTAGCCATTCTATTGTTGCCTATTACAGCAAGTGCATTCACATGGGGCAACCAAGTTAATATTACCGGAATTTATGTATATGCTGATGGTGATGCAATTATTCGCACGAGTGCCAACCAAAATCCAGACAATTGTATAACAAGTGCATATCTAGTTATTTCAAAAGATTCGGTAAACTTCAAAATGCTTTATTCATCTGCTCTTGCGGCTTATACGTCAGGAAAAACTGTATCTATCAACTACGACGGTTGCAAAGGGAACTACCCTATAGTCAATTCTGTTGCATCGCCAGCTATCTGGTAAGTTAACTGAATCTAACAAGCGCGTTCGAGAGGGACATACCTCCGCGGCGGTCAATTTGTGCCAGATTAGCACAAATATGTCCACCCCTACGGCATGCCCCTCAACGCGAACGTTAAACGCAAATATGAAAATTGGACTCGTATCAACAATATTGCTTGCAATGCTGCTCAGTGGCTGTGTTGAATCGGAGTTCAATTTGGCGCAGGACTCGAAGCTACCTAAATGGTTAAGCTTGCCTGAAGGAATAGAGAGAAAAGATATTATTGTTACTCTTACCTATTACACAGATAGTGATGTGAAAATATCAATGCATAAGCAAGGTGGTTGGTTCTCAACAATTCAATCTGTAAGCGGCACCAGTAAATGGCATCCTGAATACTGGGCTTGGGCACAAGAAGATTGGCCATTGAGAAGTCATCCGGGTTTTACTGTAATTGAGGTTAAAGGTAGTAGTGAAATAATTGAGCATAAAACGATGGAGCCAGTTTTTTATGTGTCAAGTGAAAAACAAGTACAAAATGTGTTGCGAACCGGTAATACGTTTAACAAGTAAAGCAAGAGGGACGTCTGCTTCGCAGCCGCCCCTTCTTTAGGCGTTATGTGTAAATAGAAGAAAATAGTATGGAAGAACAATTCTCATCTTTAACTATTACCCTATCCATTGCTTCCTCATTGGTTGCCAGCTGGCTATTTTTCTACTACCTACGATTCCGCGAGAAGAAAATCAGAAGAAAAATAGAAGAACTTGAATCGGAAGAGGAATACATTGAAAAGCTCAGCAAAGGCAATATAAAGCTATTAAGGTCTACCTTCATAGTTATATTATTTGCTTTCGTATGCTTATTGATTGCATTGGCAATTTATTTTGTAACTAGCGCTGCAGGGGTTGGCGCTAATATAAAACAGTATGCTAATGTTGCATCAGCTTGGTTTGTAATAGTGGGTGCGGCTATCTGTATATATCAAGCACGGTCTATAATTCGAGCTGCTGACTTAAATAAGTCTAAAAAGAAAATACAGAAACAACGAGAAGCTCTTGAAAGCAGGTTGTGATAATGCACATAACAATGCAATTACACTCGGACGTCAAAAAGCGTCGTTCGTTCCTCACTATGCTTTTTGCCTCCGGTGAATTGCGGCGTTA
>JBEVXT010000250.1:0-5113 GCA_040505955.1 Sedimenticola sp.
ATTGTCTTACATGCTCGTTTTTGTAATCTGGATATTCGCTTTATGTTTGAAAAACCTGTACCACCCCATACAACATTGCAAAAGTCAATATGTGGCTGAATGAAAGCTTTGTAATAAGTGACACGATAACTTAGCGGTAAAAATTCTTTAATTTTGGAAAGTAGCCAAATGTTTGTAGATAGCTTTTTTGATACCATATTTATGTGATTTGTCCATGTTAGATTGTTATTTACATGCATGCCTAAAATTTTATCATGTGTAGTCATTTGCAAATCATCATCTTTGTACTTCAATGAGAGATTATCATTTGTCATTCTGTTTCGTTTTTGTCTGGTTGTGATTAGCATAACTTTAGTTTTTGCAGTATTCAAAAGCATACCATTGTTTTTGCACCATGAATCTAACGAATTTAAAGCATTTTGTAAGTTAAGCTCAATTTGAACTTTGGATTTGTTTATGTTGTACAATGTTGTATCATCAGCGTATAGATCTGTTGAAACATTGGTGCAGAGAGGGAGATCATTGATGAACATTAAGAAAAGAAGTGGACCTAGGATAGACCCTTGGGGAACACCACATAGGACAATTTTATCATCTGACATATTGTTACATATTTTTACTTTTTGTTTGCGGTTTTTTAAGTAGGTATTGAACCATTTTAAGGAATTTTCACTCAGTTTATAGATTTTCAGCTTATTTAACAGAATGTCGTGATCTACCAAGTCAAACGCTTTTTTAAAATCTACCATCACCATGCCTATTAATGAACCGTCGTCTAAAGCTGACAAAAATTTGTCAATCATACCTACAAGCGCTGTTTCACAAGAATGTCCTTGGCGAAAACCTGACTGTGTTTTACATAAGAGATTGAAATCAGAAAGATACAACATTAGCGAATCATGTACATGTTTCTCGAAGACTTTAGAAAGACTGGGAAGTATTGATATTGGCCTAAAATTGTTCACATCAAAATATGATCCATTTTTGTGCAATGGTGTTACTTTAGCTTCTTTCCACTTATCAGGAAAGATGGAGGTTGTAATGCTATGATTAATTATGCGAGTTAAACTGTCAGAGATAGATTGTGCTGCTACTTTTAGAAGTCGGGGACCAATATTGTCAAGTCCTGTGGCCTTTGATATGTCTATATTCTTTAGATTTTTCTCAATGTATTCTTTTGTTATTAAAGGGATATCAAAGAATGAATCTGCAGGTATTTTTTCATTACAGAATTTGCTCAAATTTTCGTGGCGTGCTTGGTGAATTGGTTCTTTTAGTTTGGCAGCAATGTTTACAAAAAAGTCGTTAAATAGATTAGCCATATCCTGTGGATTATCTATAGTTTTGCCATCATTTAAGAGAGAATTTACATTTTGAGATGTTGATCCTTTTTTCCCAACACCAAAAGCGTTAAAAAATTTCCAGATTGCATTTGGGTTGTTATTTTTATCTAATTGTGTCTGATATAATTGCTTTTTTGAACGTTTAATTAGGTCAATCACTTTGTTACGCCAAATTTTGTATTCATTATTTCCAATAGCTTTTAATCTATCTCTCATTTTAATAGCATCTAGTATTTCTGAGTTAAGCCACTGAGGTTGATTTGTGTGTTTTACTCTGTGCTCCTTCTGAGGAACATGTTTATCTACAATATCCATAAATAGTTTACACCAGGAGTCTAAAATATCATTTATGTCATCAAATACAAATGTAGTTTGCCAGGGAACAGAATTGAGATCGCTTATAAAATTTTCTTCATTGAAATTTTTGAATGACCGATATGTAATAGTCTTATGCTTGCCGGAATTAGGAACATGTGAATTTAACTTTCTTGTGAAAAATATTGGGAAATGGTCACTTAGTCCTAGTTTTGGAACATTTACATTCTGGACATTTTCTTCCGAGCTACAGTATATGTGATCCAAGAGGGTTTGAGAATGATCTGATATTCTGGTAGGACATGTTATTATTTGTGTTATTCCAAATGATTCTGTGAGATTGTACCAATTTCTTTTAATCTGGTCATTTAATAGATTTTTGTTGAAATCACCTAAGATATAAAATTCTTTTTGTAGTTCTAATATTTTTTCTACATTGTTTTCAAAATGCTCCGTCCATATTGCTTTAGCACTGGGTTCTCTGTAAAAATGACCTACTAAAAATGATTTATTGTTTTTAGGATAAATTTCTGTCCAAATGCAGTCAATTTCTTTTGATTCTAGCTCATTTCTGCGAGTGCATGAAACTTCCTCCTTTACATAAACAAGTAACCCCCCACCTGCTCCTTCCCTATCTCGTCGAAATGGTTTTTGGTAGCCTTGGATTGAAAAACTGGAATCGGGATGATGGGATTTCAGGTTACTTTCACTAATACCCAACATGTGAACATAATTCTCTGGTGATAACAACAATCTGACATCATCTATCTTACTGACGAGACCTTGAATATTGAAATGACCAATATTTAATCCCTTGCGGTTTAATCCTAGAGTTATATCGTTATGCAAGCTATTGTTTTCATTGTCACTAGTATGCGAGCTATTGTCACTATGTACACTCATATGCGAGCTATTGTTATCATTGTCACTGGTATGTGAGCTATTGTCACTATGTACACCCATATGTGAGCTATTGTCATCGGTGTCACTATGTACATGAACACTATTATACATGTTTGAACTAATAACTTCATTTGTAATGTGAAGGGAATTTGTAAAATCTGAAAATGGTATCGTATTTACAACACATGAACATTCAATATCATTACAGTCTTGACATAATGTTTCTAGGGGAGAATAACTATTTTCACTCCTATAATCAAGAGGGGCACCTTGGCCAGAAACCTACACAAAATTCCAGCAGTCTGCACTGATGTGTCCAAGCATGTTACATTTGAAACATTTTAATTGTTCTTTGTGGTAGCAGTCGGAAGTACTGTGATTATTTCGACCACAGATCATACATCTATCGCCCGACCAGCCACCATAGTAATTGTTTCTGTTTTGCTCAGTCTCGTAATGCTGTTGGTTACCTTGTTGCCGGTGTTGCTTACGGTTTTCATAGGTCTGGTTTTGCTCCTGCCCTCGGTACGTGGTGTAGTTCCGATTCTGCCCGTATTGTCTATGCGATTGATAGTTCTGCTCCCGCCCTTGGTTTTCGCGCCCTCGGTCATCGTTCCTGTTTAGTTCGTATTTCCCGCTGTTTTCGTATTTCCCGCTGTTTTCTTGCGGAACGTCGTTTTCGTAGTCCCTGGTTTGCTCGTCGTGACCACTGTTTTCATAGTGCCGGTTCTGCACGTAGTGATCTCTAGTCTGGTGTTGATCCCTCGATCGAGACATGTACTGACCTCGGTTTTGTGGACGCATTTGTTTTCTGTTACTGAAAACCGACAGATTGAAATTTTCAACAATGTTGTGGTCAGTTTGTAAGGTTCCCAACAGACGCTTAATGCCGGAGTTGGAGAGGTGGATGGAGTCTCGGAGGCCATAGAATCGCTGAGCCGGTAAGCCATCTCTGTCATGGAATGCAACATACATGTCCTGGCATCTGACATTGTTTTGGAGACATACCTTCTCTATCACTCTGTTGTATGGCGATACATCAACATCCCCTCTGGGGCATGATTTACACACAGTGATCTTACAGTCTGGATTCTTACGTTTAATGTACTTTATCACCTGTGTATATTTCTCCTCAAAATCTGGAATAGGTACTTGCTTTGATGCATCATTTCCTCCTGCATATACGATAATAGTCGTGAATTGCGGCAGGTCAAATACCTGTAGTTCGGCGAGAATGTTTTCAACATTTGCGCCTGCCACCGAGTATCTTGTCACATTGGATTTGAGACCTTTTGGGTTTATACCTGATATAATTGAGTCACCAATAATTAGAGTTTTCTGGATGTGTCCATCTTTTTTGGCATGTTTTGTCACATTTGGTCTTGATTGACTGTTTTGTTTTGGGTTTGTTGTTGTTTGTCTGCGGTTTGGAGTATTCGGGACTTCTATATTTGGTTCTGGAGATGGATGTGGCTGATCTATTGTTTCTGATATGCCACTCAGTTGGGTTCCGTTTTGATTTATGTCACTGCTTGTTGTCTGATCAATAGTTATCATCTCGTCAATGAGTATCACAGAGGTACTGCTCGTGTCTCGCCTTTCAGTTGGTGTATTGGGTTGTATAATGGCAGCTGGATCAACCAAATTGTTCATTTGGGTTGTTAAGGTACCCACTTGGAGTTGTAGTGATTTGATTTCAGTCATCAATGACGATATGTGCTCTATTATCAGATCAGTGTTTGTAGAGACTATCTGCGCCTCTTCGTTTTGTCTGTCTATCTGATTTGGTGGCCTTGGTGTGCTGGTTGTCAGAGAATTTGCACGTGGTTCAGGCTCATTTATGCTGCCATTGTTTGTTTCATGAAAACTATCATCATCTGCGTTTATTGATTGGTGATGCTGCACTGCTTCAATGCGTGTTTTGTAAAAAATGTCAACTATTCTTTTGAAGTGATTGTCTTTCCAAATGGTGTGACCAGGTCCAGTCAGTGAAATGATGTAATCGGGCTTGTTAACCTCGATGGAGCACTTTTTCCCATGAGCATGTGTATGGGTTGTAAATTTGATCTGGTCTTCTGGTACAGCTAATTGCTTATCAAACACCTCCATGAAGTTTCTGAACAATGCTTCAGACCGGAACATAATGTTAGTGCGCCTGTCTGTTTGATCCACATCATATAATATTCCATTGAGATCCTCATTTGTGAGTGTACTTATACTGGCCGTTGATGAGAAACCGGAGAATTCAGATCCAGTCCAGCTATTTGTTAGGAAGGATTCCCACATAGCTGTTGGCGATGCCATAGAGCTGGTTTGCAATAAGGCTGGTGATGTCATGGTGCTGGTTCACAATAAGGCTGTTTTTGTCAAATATTGCTGTGTGCCATATGGTACTGCATCCTCACTTAAATTGTAACTTGATACATACAGGTATAGAGCCAGTAGCTGACTCCCTAATCAAGGTCTGCACAGCAGGTAGCTGGGTCTGGTCAGACTGTGGAGTAGATCCTCACTTAAATTGTAACCAGATATCCTGGGTTATCTTGGGAATC
>JBEVXT010000251.1:0-3565 GCA_040505955.1 Sedimenticola sp.
CCTGCCCAGTTGATTCCGGGGTTACTGTGCGGAAGCTATTTTTGGGTATGTTCGTGAACGTAATGATTGAGAGACTCAAGGGTCTTGTGCTTAATATTCTTCTGACAGCGCTGTTGGTGGGGCTTTTTGTCCTGCCTGACCATTTGTTTCAACTGGTTACCATGGGTTATCAGGCGGCTTTTATGCAGAAGGTGGTGCTTGGTCTCTGCCTGCTGACCTTGCTGGCGCTGAGCGCTCGCTCTCCCCGGGTGATCAGGGGCTTGGCACTCTTCTTCGCTCTGCTGCAGCTGGGGCAGTTTTTCCACTTCTCCTATTTTGGAACCCTCATATCACCTCACGCCATCGTTATTCTCTTTACCGATTTCGGTGAGATTACCGAATCACTGTTTTCCGATATGAGGTTGGTGTTGATTCCTCTGGGGATTGTTGTCGGGGTCTACGGGGTGGTTTTCTGGTTGCTGGGCAGGGTGGAGCGATTTCGTCAGCCGCTGCCTCTCTCCACTCCACTGCTGGTGCTGCTGTTGGCGGTGGGGCCGGTTAAGGCTTACAACTCATCCGATTCTCAGGTTTTTTACCCCAACCCACGCCACTACTCGATCAAGAACACCTACTACGCTATCGCCTATTTTCTTGGCAAGGATCTCCCCGGAAGGATCATGGGGCGTGATCTGCCGAGCTTTAAACCCTATGAGTTGAAGGAGGGACCGTTCAGCGGGCCAATGAATCTGGTGGTGGTCATGGGAGAGAGCGTCAACCCATCCCACATGAGTTTGTTCGGCTATGAGCGGGAGACAACACCGGAACTGAGTGCTCTGTCCCAAGATCCAAATTTTGTCTACTCCCGGGGTATCTCCGGGGCGATCAATACCAAGGTCGCTGTTCAGACCTTCTTCAATCTCAAACGTGAACCGGGCAATGTAGGGCATCTGTTTCGACAGGACGCCAATCTGCTGGCCATGGCGAAGATGCGGGGGATGACAACCCACTATATTTCGGCCCAGACAGCGAATCTGGCTACCTACCTGGGGGATGGTCAAATTGATCACTTCCTCTCCAAGGAAGATTTTCCTGCAGAGGTCGAGGTCAAGTTTGATCAGATCCTGATTGACCGTTTGGCTCAGGTCGATCTCACCCAGCCGAACTTTATTGTTCTCCATCAGCGGGGATCACATAGCCCATACCATGTCTACCACCCCGACAGCTATGACCGCTATCCGGAGGAGGAGGGTGACAGCCACACCCGTCGGGTGAACTCCTACGACAACTCACTCTATTTTACTGATCACATCACCTCGGGGATAATAAAGACGCTGAGCGCTGCCAGTACACTCCCCACCTATGTTGTGTTTACCTCGGATCATGGGGAGTTGCAGGGGGAGAACGGAAAGTACGGCCACTCAACTCTGGATCCCGATGTATCCAGCGTGCCGTTCATCTTTTATGCTATCAACGGTCGGCGTGAGGTGGTGCAGCAAGCCCGGGATCTGTGGATGCCGACACACTATGAAATGGGCCGCTTCATCTCCGGTATCATGGGCTATCAGGTGGTGAATCCAAATGAGCAGCCCGGCCGCTATTTTGTCAATGGGCTGGATATCGACGGCAGTGCCGGCCATATGGTGGTGGAAAAGTCAGCGGATAGGAAATTGACCTGGAAGATTGTTAACTGAAAATCGGGGGTAACTATTCAGCTCAGCACTGAACACCGTACTCAACATCAGGCAGTTGCTCCAGGAATCGCATAAATTCATCCCTGAAGCTTACTTTGGCATCCATGCCAAAGATATTCCTTCCGCAACTGCCTGATATTGAGTACTCGGCACTGGACGAAACAGGTGTGCTGAATAGTTATAATAGGGGAAACGATGAGGAGTTCAGGATCCCTGAGTCTGACAGGGAGTGCTTTTCGAAGGGTATCAGGTCGCCGGCTGTGGGCTTTTAGGTGCGGGGCCATTTGAGTGGAATTTCAATAATAGTTGCTTAATCGGAGTCAAACGATGTCGTCATTCGCGGATAGAGACGGGTGGATCTGGCTGGATGGGGAGATGGTGCCCTGGCGTGAGGCCAAGGTGCATGTGCTCACCCACACCCTCCACTACGGTATGGGGGTTTTCGAGGGTGTGCGTGCCTACAAGACTGAGAGGGGGCCCGCCATCTTCAGGCTCCAGGAGCATACGGATCGCCTGCTGCAGTCCGCCCATATTCTCGGCATGAAGATCCCTTACGATGCCGAAACGTTGAACCGGGCCCAGATCGATGCAGTGCGGGAGAACGGTCTCGACTCCGCCTATCTGCGCCCCATGTGTTTCCTCGGTTCCGAGGGTATGGGATTGCGTGCCGACAATCTCAGGGTTCATGCCATGGTGGCGGCCTGGGAGTGGGGCGCCTACCTGGGTGAGGAGAACCTGAGAAACGGCATCCGTGTGCGCGTCTCCTCATTTACCCGGCACCATGTCAATATCACCATGTGCCGGGCCAAGGCCAACGGCAACTATATGAACTCTATGCTGGCGCTGAAAGAGGCGCTGGATGATGGCTACGATGAGGCCATACTGCTCGATACCCAGGGTTTTGTAATGGAGGGCTCCGGTGAGAATATATTTATCGTTAAGGAAGGGGTGATCTATACCCCTGATCTCTCTTCGGCCCTCGATGGCATCACCCGCCGCACGCTCTTTGTGCTGGCAAAGGAGTTGGGTATTCCGGTAGTGGAGAAGCGTATTACCCGTGATGAGGTCTATATCGCCGACGAGGCGTTCTTTACCGGCTCTGCAGCTGAGGTGACGCCGATCCGGGAAGTGGACAACCGCGCCATCGGCAACGGCAGCCGCGGCCCCATCACTGAACGGTTGCAGGGGCTCTACTTTGATCAGGTGGAGGGGCGTCGTGATGAGCACCCGGAGTGGCTGACCTACGTGTAACCTCCACAAGTTGATAACCAGGGGGCGGAATCGATTGCACCAAGATGGATGGTAATGCCCACCTATTTTCGATGCAATCGACCCCGACCCCATACCCACTGAGGTAGATGATAATGAATGAAACCACGAAACCGGCTGCGGCTGAAAAAAGTATCAAGGTAAGCCGCTCCTCACTACCGCTCTGTTGTCCCGGCGCCCAGACTGAGGGGGCAGCCGAGATGCACCCCCGGGTCTTTCTGGCGATTAAAAAGAGTGGTCGGGCGGAGTGCCCATACTGCGGTGCCCGCTACGAGCTGGGAAGCTGATCTTATAAAACGGTGAAACAGTCGGCAGAGGCGAATCAGCGCGTTATCTGGCGACTGCTGGATGGCAAGCCGGGGCATGAGAACCAGACTCTTGGGTTGTGTCGGGCGCTGGAGCGCTTGCTATCGGTAAAGCGGTTAGATGTCACCGTTGGTTCGAAGCCGTCTCAGCTGCTTGACCTGTTGCTGGGGCGGTTTCCCGCTGCTGCAGGACTCCCCCCGCCGGATCTCATTATGGGCGCCGGCCACGCCACCCATCTGGCCCTGCTGGCAGCACGCAGGCGCTATGGTGGGCGTACCCTTGTCTGTATGGCCCCTTCGCTGCCACGGACACTCTTCGAT
>JBEVXT010000252.1:0-10985 GCA_040505955.1 Sedimenticola sp.
GGTGGTACAATTATTATCTGCATTTAGTGTAACCTATTGATTTATTAGAATATTATTGAATCCAACTTCATTCTGACGCTGTAGATTTTTTCTATACCTCAAAGAGATATGCTGATGTGTAGCAAGTGGTGGGTGTCTTTGTTTTTTTCCTTCCGGGTGTTCCTGAATAACTATATTCATGGTTGGCCTTCGTGACTAGAAGATTGATTTTCACTCAGTATATCGTCCAGAATTTTTATCATCTGGTCGATCTCCTCTTCTGAGACATTCAGTGCCGGCATGAAGCGTAGGGTGGTGGGTCGTGGAGCGTTGAGCAGCAGTCCACGCTCGAATGCCATCGCGACGAGGGTTGGGGCGTTCTGTTGTGCAGTTTCCAGAGCACACAATAGCCCACGCCCACGCACTTCTCCTAAATCATATTTCTCAGAGAGATGAGAAAGTTGCTGGTTGAGGTATGTGGCCCTTTTTCTGATTTCTTCGAGAAATCCTTTGCCAAGTAGTATATCCAACACGGCAAGTCCTGCTGCGCAGGCAAGGGGATTGCCGTTATAGGTTCCTCCCTGATCTCCAGGTTCAAAACAGCTCACTGATTCACTGGTGAGCAAGGCGGCCAGGGGTACACCACCTCCGATGCCTTTGCCAAGAGTTACGATGTCTGGTTGGATGCCATACTGTTCGTAAGCGAAGAGTGATCCCGTACGTCCCATGCCAGTCTGCACCTCATCGAGAATTAGCAACAGGTTCTGCTCCCGGGTGAGCCGCCATAGTTCTTGGATAAACTCCAGGGTAGCCGGGATGACACCGGCCTCCCCCTGTATCGGTTCCAACATCACCGCAACTGTATCCTCATCAATGGCATCAGCTACAGCTGTCACGTCGTTGTATGGCACCTTGATAAAATCAGGTACTTTGGGCTCAAACAGAGCGTCCCATCCGGGCTTGCCGGAAGCGGCCATGGTTGCCAAAGTGCGTCCATGAAAGCCATTCTTGAAGGTGATTATTTTATAGGCCCCGCCACGATGGATAGAGCCCCACTTGCGCGCCAATTTGATTGCCCCTTCATTGGCTTCGGCACCGCTGTTGGCGAAAAATACCTGATCAAAGATACTGTTCTCCACTAGCCGGCTGGATAGTTCGACCATCAGCGGGTTGTAGAACGCCGGGCTGGGATTGATAAGTTGGGCTGCTTGCCGTTGCAATGCTTCAACGATAGCTGGATGACAATGCCCAAGGGCGTTGACGGCCCAGCCCTGAACAAAATCCAGGTATTGTTTGCCGTGCTCATCTTTGAGCCAGGAACCTTTGCCTTCTACAAAAACCACATTGGGGCGGGATACGATTGGCATCACGGCATTAAACGGGTTGTTCATAATTCTTTCTCTTGTGAGTGATGTTTGCTGTCAGGTGTGTTCTGCGGTTTCTTCATAAGGCTTACCAGAAGGACTCCGCCCAGCACCATAGCGGCACCGATGATCTGGATAGGCCCAAGGGGCTCTCCCAGCAGAACGTAGGCCATGGTAAGGGTTGCTACCGGCCCTACAGTGCTGATGATGGACGCTTGCCCTGCTCCGATGCGCTGGATACCGGCATTCATAAGAAATGCGGGCGCCACAGTTGCGAACAGGGCCAGCATCAGTGCCAGGATGAATATCTCTGTCGATACCGCAAGATCACTAATGGATTTGCTGGCTGTGAAGTGGGTTAGTGTGGCGACACAAGCGACGGTCATGGAGTAGGCAGTAAAACGGCTGGAGCCAAAACGTGGAATAAAGTGCCCACTGCCGGTCATAAACAGCGCAAAGACCACGGCGCTGGCGAACACCAACAAAGCACCTAATCCGATGTCGGGTGACATGGCGTCAGGACCACTGCTGACTACCAGTAGGATGCCGGTATAGCTTAGCAGTAGTGCCCAACGCTGTGGCTTTCTGATGCGCTTTCGGTAGATAAGTGCGGTGAGCAAGACCACGATAGTGGGGTAGAGAAACAGGATCAGCCGCTCCAGTCCGGCAGATATGTAGTGCAGTCCGGTAAAATCGAGCAAGCTTGCCAGATAGTATCCCATCACCCCCAGGAGCATCAGTGCAAGCCAGTCTGTAGTGCTGTGGTCAGAAGCCCCCCCTTTCCGACCCCAGAGTGCGACGGCAAGAAAAAAGGGCAGTGCCATCATCATGCGCAGTGCCATCAGGGTGATGGCATCTATTTGTGCACCTTCGGCGTAAGCCAGCTTAATCAGTATCGATTTAGATGAGAAACCAATAGCGCCAAGCACAATAAAGGCACTACCGATAAGTGCTTGTCGGGAATCTGTAGTCGGTGCATCCATCTGTTGCTTCCAGTGAAGGCAACCGTGGGTCCTGAGGCGAGGGGTATAGATAATGGCAGTCGCGACGGGATGCGCGGTTGCCGGATAAAGAGATCAATTCAAAGTAATTGTATTCGGCAGCGGCAAGCGGGCAGGCGCCAGCGCAGTCGCTGTGTGCGGCCGACCATGGGTAGAGGTGTAATCAAGTAACTCATATGGTGTAGGTTAACTAATTCTGTAGGGATGCGTCAATAGGTAGGCATGATTTTTCACCCAGTATTGTGTATTGACCAAGGGGCCCTGAACAAATCTGTCTGGAAGGTGCCTATTAACGATCTATTCAGAGGCCCGCGACGAATTAACAGCAATCAGCCACCTGACATACGGCCTTTCTGATAAGTGACTCTGGTATAGCTTCATAACGGTCGCCACAAAATTCGACTGTACGGCAGTGGGTCGGTGGATTGCCGGTGAAGTCACGACAGAATTCACAATGGTTCTCCCCTGAAGTGGCACCCGGCAACAGATCCTCTATCACCTAGCCATTTATCTAGATGCCGTCTGACTCGCTAATAGGTTTTGGGGTCTAACATTCCAACATTAGTCTAAAAAATAGAGATTAATTCTAGCCTACCCCCCTTTAATTCATAAACCTTTTCTAACTATTAACTATAAATTGAACAATTACTTACTAGCATAATCTCATAAGAATTCAAATCAATTAAAATATTTGTTAACCTAAATTAGTTTGATTTAGCAAAATAGAGTATTCCATATAGACTCATTAAAACCACTAGAAAAGAAGCTAGTTGAAAACTCTGAATCGTTTCCTGAAGAAATATAGCTGCCAGCAACATAGTTATCAAAGGAGTGGGTGTGGTGATGGAACTGGCTAGCGATACATCTATATGTTTGACCGCATAAAACCAGCTGATTAATTCCAGATAATAAACAAAGCCCATAGTAAAGGCGGATATCTGGAAATTCACAACACTCATTCCATTAATTACAGAATTGATACCATTCACTGATATTAAAACTATCAATAAAAATATCGCAGATATGAATACCCTAAAAAAGGTAACCTGAACCGGTGTAATAGGCGTGGTATCTAAGGTATTTTTAATGATCACGTGCGCGATACTCCACAAAAAAGGTACAGCCAGGGCCAGCAGAAACCACAGAGATAAACCTTCAATTTTCCAGCTTCCTTGTGTACCTAAATAATATAAAGCAGCGATGAGTAAAAATGTAAATATCAGCTCGGCTTTTCTTTTCTTTTTATTAAAGAAAATACTCTCCCACAAAATCGCAAACAGCGGATATGCCTGGATAGCGATAATGGCGCTTACTGTGCCTGCTTTTTCTACTGAAAGTACATAGACGTATGTTGATAATCCAAATATTAAGCCTGTTAAAAGAATGATAATGACTGTTCTATTTCTTAATCTAACAGGCAGTTGCTTAGTAAATATACCATGTGTGTTATTCCTGTATTCACTGAATAGTAAAGGCAAAGAGCAGATGAGCTGCCAAAACGAAAGATAAAAAGCAAAGTTCAGCGCATTTAATCCCGCTGGGCGGCCATTTGAAATAACTGGAAGCATTCCCAGTAATAACAAGCTGGTAAATGCCAGCAGAATGCCAGCTTTTTTATTGGCTTGAAAAGGTGTGTTCATGGTTTAACAAACTCCATAAATCTATCTAAATCAATCATTCCCCCACTCAGAATAAGGCCTACTTTCTTCCCTTTCATTTTGGCACTTTCTTTATTTAAAGCAGCCAACGGTGCGGCTCCCGCGCCTTCCGCCAGATTATGTGTTGATTGATAATACTGCAGCATCGCAGCTTTAATCTGTTCATCACTAACCGTAACGATTCTGCTGGCACCGGCCAGGATGATGTCAAAGGCTGCCTGTGGTGGGGAGCTGGTAGCGACACCATCGGCAATCGTATTAACATTTTTTGTAGTAATAATTTTCCCGGCCGCAAAAGATAAAGAAAATGTTGGAGCCCCCTCAGCAACGACACCTACAATTTCAGTTTTAAATCCCAGCAGGTCACGTGTTTTAATCAAGCCACAAATACCTGAGCCCATACCAATGGGTACATAAACCGTATGCATATTCTTTATCGCCGATAAAAATTCCAGAGCATAACTTGCAACGCCCAATACCAGATCTCGGCAAAAGGGCGCGATAGGCTCATAGCCATATTCCTGTTGTAATTCCAGACTATGCAGACGGGCAGCTTCAAAATCCTTACCGAAAACAATCAGCTCTGCCCCCAAGGACTGTATTGCGCGGTTTTGATCCTGACTATTATTCTCCGGTACCACAATGGTGACTGGCATATCGGCGAGACTACCGGCAAAGGCAAGGCTTTGGCCGTGGTTGCCTCGCGTGGCTGAAATAAGGCCTCTAGGTTTGTTTGGGCTTCGACTGATTTGATCTAACAGGTGAACCCCACCCCGCACCTTGAAAGCGGTAGTAGGTGTATGGTTCTCATGCTTCACCCACACATCGGAACCGGTGCTTTTGCACAATTGTGGCCAGTTGTGCTGCAGAGTAGGTTGAATGGTTTTATGAACAATACCTGCGGCCTGTTCAAGTTGTTTCAGATTAAACATTATTAGTGCTCCGAATCTCAGTTGACATGAATTCTAAATACTGAGATTGTATGACTCAAGAGTTATATTGTATGGCGGATAATATTATGTGGAGTCCAGAGTTATCGAGAGAGCAGGGGCCTCTTTACCTACAGCTAGTGAATAAAATAGCACAGGATATTGAGACTGGCGTACTGAAGGTCGGTGAGAAGCTACCACCTCAACGCCAGCTAGCCTGGCATCTGGATATTAATTTAAGTACGGTCACCAAGGCATTTCAGGAAGCTACTAAAAGACATTTGATCACTGGAGAAATCGGTAGGGGAACCTATATTCTTGCAAAAAGTACCGAAGCCGCATTATTCAATCTGAAGCAGGACTTGGATGATTCGATCATAGACTTGAGTACACATGTACCGGTTGCTATGCCCAATGATCTCGATCTTGAGAATACGTTGAATGAAATGATGCAGGATGATGAGGGCTTGTCACAGTATTTAAAGTATCACTCTCCATCATCCGTTCTCAAACAGAAAATATGTTGTTCCAAATGGCTTGACGAACTGGGGTACACCATAGGCCCAGAGTCATGTATTGCAACAACCTGCGCTCAAAATGCCATGCTAGTAAGCCTGTTAAGTTGTTGTCGAGCCGATGATACCGTTCTGGTTAATGAACTCACCTTTCCCGGTATGAAGGCTGTGGCAAAACAACTCAGTCTTAAATTACATGGCATAGAAATGGATCAGCAGGGGATAATCCCAGAAGCATTAGCTTCGGCAATTCGTTCAACCAATGCAAAAGTTCTGGTTTCTGATCCTATCCTGCAAAACCCGACCGCAAGTAGCATGGGCACACAACGTCAGCAGGAGATCATAGAAGTAATCAAACAGAACAAAATATTATTCATAGAAGAGTATGTAATCGGTGCGTTATCGGGACAGCCACCAATCAGTACACAGATTAAGCAACAATCGATAGTCATCACCAGTTTTGCCAAAACCGTGGCGCCAGGGATTCGCTTTGCGATGATTGCGGGAGAGCATCCCATTCTACAAAAGATATTGGTAGAGTCTCATGCCACTAGCTGGCAGTTCAGTCCGCTAATGGCTGAGATAGCCTGTCGCTGGATAGAATCAGGGCTAGCAAAAAAGAGAATGAAATGGCAATGGAATGAAACTCAGAAACGTCATCGAATTTTAAAAGATATATTTCCAGAAACAAATTTTGATGGAAATAAGCAAGTATGCTCTCATGTATGGTTACCTGTGAAAGGTACAGCCGTACAGGCTCAGGCAAAATGTCATCAACTGGGCGTTGAAGTAGTGCCAGCCGGTCTTTTTGCGGTAGGTCGACAATACCCACAATGTATTCGAGTTAGTTTAACCGCTGCTAAAAGCAGGCAGCAATTGAAGATCGGTCTGCAGAGGATTTTGCAATCGGAGGTTATTAAACGAAAGTGATTTCAGGGTTAAACACTCTCTAATCCGAATCATTACCCAGAAAATTTTCACCTTGAACTGATAAATGTTAGCTGTTTAATATTTAATCACTCCAGACTTCTAGTCTCATTGAATGAAGCAGAGATATTTCCTGATGTACCTATCCCCCATACTGCGCACCACCCTCTTATCTCTCCTTCTGCTTCCTGCGGTTGTGTCTGCCGCCCAAGTGTTTGCAGATTCAACTCCTGTTAGTGTAATGATCGACCATGATGATGGTGGGAATTCAGGCAAGCGCCATATACACAACCTGCTTGCAGCCCTAAACAAAGGGGGTTGCAGTGCCGTATTACAGGATACCTCCAGTGGTGTTCCCGCAAATCTGCTATTTGACTCTCGCCCGGTTTCCATTGTCAGAAAGAAGCGGCCTGATTATCAACTCATCGCCAGAGCCAAGACACTGGAGGGGGAGTTGTCGGTGCGCGGAGCAATTCTGGTGCACTCCTCCACCGGCATTGACGGGCTGAGTTCACTCCAGGGCGAGCGGATTGCATTCATGGGTAAAAAGTCGTTGATCGGGTATCACCTACCGTTGCAGCTTTTGCATAATGCAGGTGTGAGTGAGCGTCGTGACACCTTCTTTTATGTCGATAACCATGTAGGGACACTGAGCATGCTGCTGCACAGTGATGTCTATGTCGCGGTAACAGCCGAGCCTCTGGCACGCCGCTGGGCGGAATATAACAACCTCTCCATCATAGCGGTCACCGATAAAGTGGAGACGGGGGGGTGGTGGATGCTCAAGACGCTTACGAAAGAGCGAATGCAGCAGTGTGCGCAGGCACTTAGTAGGTTGGACCGCTCACGATACAAGGCACTGCCAGCCTGGATCGGTGGCTTTGAAATCATTCCATCACAACAAGAAAATAGGCCTTCAAAATAGATCCTGATTACCCCTTGGGTTCAGCCACTGACAGAAGAAGATCTGTCATTATTGGCCGCGAATGAACGCAAATATTTGAAAAATCACCATAGAGCAAAACATCTGAGCATACTCTCGATGATTATTTACGCTCAGTACCCTGGAAATTTATCCGCGAAGGGTAATATTCAGCGTCATATTTGCGTTTATTTGCGTTCATTTCCGGCTGAGTTTTAGGGGTAATCAGGAATGATTATTTTTTAACTCAGAAACTGCGAATTTCAGGAGTGAGCTGAATAGTTACCCAGCGGGTATCGCTTGTACGCCACCAAGAGATGCAACACTGTGGATGATACCTCATGAAAATTATCTATACTCTAATTGTGGGGATTCCGGTTGTTCGGGCTCTATGGGAAGAATTAGGGCTGGATTGGCTCATTGCCTTACCTATCTCATACGATTTAAAAGAATCTGTAACATGTGGCGGGTGAATCTGAATGGATAGTCAACCTAAAAATAAAAATACTGCGGCTGAGTCTGTAATAGCACCCTTACGTGTATTGCTGGTGGATGATGAGGAAGATGAGCAACTGCTGGTCGAGGATGAGTTGCTGCAGGCCGGCTATGATCCTGTTGTAGTTCGAGTGGATACAGCAAAAGCCATGGTCTCCTCTCTTGATGGAAACGTATGGGATCTGTTGATTGTGGATTATGTGATGCCCTGCTTCAGTGCGCCCAAAGCCCTGGAGCTTTATCGTGATCGGCAGTTGGATGCCCCCTTTATCGTGGTGTCCGGTCGGATGGGTGAAGAGCTTGCGGTGGATATGATGCTGGCCGGTGCCCATGATTATGTCCTCAAGCAAAAAAGAGGCCGTCTACTTCCGGCAATCCATCGTGAACTCAAGGATGCCAGTGAACGTCGGACTCTACGTCAGGCAATGAAGAGACTTCAGAAGACCGAACAGCAGTTGACGGCCATCACCCGTGGGGCACTGGATGCCATTGTCGGGATGGATGGCCTGGGTCGAATTGATTTTTGGAATCCTGCCGCTACCCAGTTGTTCGGTTATGAGGCGGAAGAGGTTCTGGGTCAGGATCTTCATAGCCTACTGGTTACTCCACAGCAGAAGGACGACTATCAGGAGGGTCTTCGCCATTATCTGGAGACGGGCCAGGGTAAATTGATCGGTCACATGGTTGAGGTGAACGCCCTGACCAAGGACGGTCGTGAGTTTCCCGTAGAACTCTCCCTCTCTGCGGTGGAGGTAGATAGTGCCTGGGGTGCCGTGGGGGTGATACGGGATATCAGTGAACGCAAACGAGTGGTAAAGGCCCTGGAACGATTGGCTACCCATGACACCCTGACGGATTTCTATAATCGCGCTGAACTGGAACGGCAGCTGCTTGCCGAAGTCAGCAGGGCGCACCGCTATGAACATCAGCTCTCGTTACTGTTTATTGATTTGGACCATTTTAAGACCGTCAATGACCGTTTTGGGCATCAGGTTGGTGATGCGCTGCTGAAGGATTTTTCCGGGATTGTCGAGACGGCTATCAGGGATGTGGATGTTGCCAGCCGTTATGGGGGTGAGGAGTTCATTATCCTACTCCCTGAAACAGATCATTGTCGCGCCTCTGATATG
The DNA here is from genome assembly GCA_040505955.1 of Sedimenticola sp. GTDB lineage: Bacteria > Pseudomonadota > Gammaproteobacteria > Chromatiales > Chromatiaceae > Vondammii. The sequence continues at coordinate 8,921 of JBEVXT010000252.1, forward strand.
GCCGAACGTCTACGTCAGCGAGTGGCTGACCATGGGTTTTTTGTTGAAGGAAAAAGGCGCCTCAATATTACGGCCAGCATTGGTATTGCCACCTTTCCCAACCACGGAAACACGGCGGAGGAGTTGATTGGCGCAGCTGATCAGGCGATGTACCGGGCCAAAGAGTTGGGACGAAACCGGATCTGTAGTGGTTCCGAACCGGAGGTGCTCGATGACTGATTTTTTGCAACGGGCAACGGAGATGGAGCAGGCCCTGCTTGCGGTGGATCGGCTTGGGGCGGAGGAGATCATCCATCGCCTTGCTGCCTCACCGGCCATTGAGGTAGTGGAGCGGGTAGTGGTCCCCGCCATGGAGCGCATCGGCAATGGATGGGAAGCGGGGTCGGTGGCCCTCTCCCAGGTCTACATGAGCGCGAGGATCTGTGAGGAGTTGGTTACCCTGTTGGAGCCGGGGCCTGAAGGTTTTCGAAATCCCCAACCACGCATGGCCATTACCGTCCTGGATGATTATCACATGCTTGGGAAACGCATCATTCACTCGGTGTTGCGTGCAGCGGGCTATGAAGTGGCGGACTACGGTCGCACCGTTATCGCTGATTTGGTGGGACGAGTGGCAGAGGACGGTATCGAAGTGCTTTTGATCTCCACCTTGATGCTCCGCTCTGCCCTGGAGATTATGGATCTGCGGCGACAGTTGCAGGAGCGCGGTCTAACGGTGGTGATCGTAGTCGGTGGGGCACCATTTCGCTTCGATGATGATCTATGGAAAGAGGTGGGGGCGGATGCCACTGCAGCGGGTGCCAAGGATTTGTTGCCATTGATGAAGCGGATCACGGAGGAACGTCGATGAGTGATGTGAAATTCACCCCCCTCTCCCGGGTGCTGAAGGCGCTTGGCCAGGAGGAGCCAGACCGGGTTCCCCTATTTCTATTGCTCAGCATCACCGGGGCTAAATTTGCCGCCACCTCTATCGAAGAGTACTTCACCGATGGGGAGCGGGTGGCAGAATACCAACTACGGATGCAGGAGCGCTATGGACACGACTGCCTCTACGCCTTCTACTATGCGTCAGCAGAAGTAGAGGCGTTTGGAGGCAGTACGCAGTTCTTTCCCGATGGTCCGCCCAATGCGGGTCCGCCCCCTATTCAATCTCCCCGGGATATCGATAATCTGGCCATCCCCGTCCCCCAGGAGTGCCCGGTGCTCCGTCGCATCCTGGAGACGCAACGGATACTCAAGGCTGAGGCGGGTGAACGCCTGCCGATCATCGGTGTGGCCATCTCCCCCTTCTCCATTCCGGTGATGCAGATGGGTTTCGAGCCCTATCTCAATCTGATGCATGAAGACCCTGACCGTTTTGAAAGGCTGATGGCCATCAATGAGGCGTTCTGCGTTGAGTGGGCCAATGCGCAACTGGAGGCAGGTGCTACGGCAATCTGCTATTTTGATCCGGTCTCCTCCACTACGATCATTCCACGCGAGCACTATCTGAGGACTGGATTCAACGTGGCCAAACGCACACTGGGCCGGATCAATGGCCCCACGGCCACCCACCTGGCCTCAGGGAACTGTGCGCCGATTATGGATGATCTTGCGGCTACCGGCACGGCGGTGGTTGGCGTGAGTTCCCTGGAGGATCTGGCGGAACTCAAACAAGGGGCTGCAGGCAGGGTGACACTGTTGGGTAATCTGAATGGAGTGGAGATGCACCGTTGGACCGTGCATCAGGCTGAACAGAAGGTGAAACGCGCCATCGCCAAGGCGGGACCCGGTGGCGGTTTTCTGCTGGGTGACAATCACGGCGAGATTCCATGGCAGGTGTCGGATAAGGTGCTGATGGCGATCTCAGAGGCGGTGCGGCGGTGGGGCCGGTATCCATTAACATGGATTGATCAAGATGCGGGATAAGTGCTGGTTGCTGACGTGTGATTATTTTCGCAAGGAGCTGGAGAGCGTGCTCCAGGAAGAGCCGTTTAAGCGATTTTCACTTGCCCTGTTCCCCGGCGATTGTGATCGCCCCCTGACCGATTCCGCCGTGCTGGAGACGATGGATGGCATCGATGAT
>JBEVXT010000253.1:0-12643 GCA_040505955.1 Sedimenticola sp.
TCGAGGACATCAGCGGTGAGTGCGACAATGGGAGTACGTCCACCACCTTTTGACAGCTCTATTCCGCGGATCTCCCTAGTGGCGGAAAAGCCGTCCCTTCCCGGCATGTGACAGTCCATCAGAATCAGGTCAAAACACCCTTTTTCAAAATGGTCCACCGCCTCGTCACCGCCAGTTGCCGGAACCACATCACACTGCAGCGTCTCACGCAGCAGGATATCGGCTAGCTGACGGTTGATGTGGTTGTCCTCCACCAGCAGCACCCGGGCGCCCGGGAACAGATGAACCTCCTCCTCGTTCCACCCTTTCGACGGCTGGGGCGATTTCTCGTCAACACCCGGCAGCGGCAGTGTCAGTTCAAAACAGAACCGGGACCCTTTTCCGACTTCACTCTCAACTGTCAACCTGGCGCCCATCAACTCCACCAACTGACTCGCTATTGCCAACCCCAGCCCGGTGCCGCCATAACGCCGGCTGGTTGACCCATCCCCCTGGGTAAAAACAGTAAAAATCTGCTCCTGCACCTCCGGGGTGATGCCTATGCCTGTGTCGGTCACCTCAATCGAGAGCGTCACCTCTTCCTCGGTAGATGAAACCAGTGCCGCCCGCAGGATCACCCCCCCTTTTGAGGTGAATTTCACCGCATTATCAAGCAGATTTATCAGTACCTGACGAAGACGATGCTCATCCCCCCGCAGTAGCGGTGGCAGATCAGGGTGGCTGAATACCTGCAAGCTCAGCCCCTTCTCCCTGGCCTGACCGGTCAGCAGATCGGCGGTTTGATGGAGCAGTTCTGATGGATTAAACAGCCGTGTCTCGATGTCCAGCCTGCCAGCCTCTATCTTGGAAACATCCAACAGATCGTTGATGATTCCGAGAAGAGCACCGGCGGAACGTTCAATTATACCGGCGAACCGCTTCTGCTGTTCACTCATACCCGAGTGCAGCAGCAGACCGGTCATGCCGATGATGCCATTCATCGGTGTTCTTATTTCATGACTCATGGTGGCAAGGAAGGAGGACTTTGCCTGGCTGGCCTTTTCCGCCACCTCTTTTGCCCGGGTAAGATCCGCAATCAACAGATCATTCTCATACTTCAACACCAGCGTAGCCATCACAGTACGGTGCTGGCGTATAACCACACCGATGATGAAGATCGAATAGATAAGAACGATGGCGACAGCCAGTGGGGTGCTCTTCTCCGACTGCATCTCCAGCAGTTGCCAAGTGACCGCGAACAGCAGTGGAGAGAGGTAGAGGATGGCGGCTGGGCGGTGAATTGATAACACATGGATACCCGCTGAAATAACACCGGTAACCAGCAACACGGTGTAAAGCAGGGCAGGATGTGTCGGCCCGAGGAGGGGGAAAAAGATCCACACCAGAGATGCCCAACTGAGTCCCATGAGGGCACAGGTAAAGGTATAGGCGTTGATCCAGGATTGCGGATCGCCTGCCGACTCTCTCCTGGAGTGTAGCCAGACAATGGTCATGCGCAAAAGAACAGCGGATAAGAAGGGAACAGCCCAACTCAGCAGATAACCGCGCTCCACCTCAGGCCAGAGAATGGCAACCAGTACCAACCCGGCAAGCACCACCGCCACAGTGGATGGCAGCGCGGCACCAAAGAGCACCCGCGCCCGCTCCTGCCGGGTGTATTCATCAAGTGACGGCATCCCTGCATGCTCATCCAAACTGAGTTGATTACTGACCCTTTTGTCCATCTACGTCCCTGGATTTGTGTAGTACTGACAGATTAAACTCGGGCACCCCGTCTGTCAAGAATCTCTTTCCCTGAATCGATCACCTGAAACAGAAGGCGACTCAATGGAGAGGGGGTGGACTCCCCAATCCCGACACCCACGCTTCGGAGGCGGGCCGAATCAGATCCAACACCAGGCTGGGAAAGAGTCCTGCAACCAGGATAACCAGCGTAAAGAGCAGCAGCAGAGCCAGCTCCCGGGGAAGAAGATCCATCCCATCCGCCACGGCATCCCTGGTCAGGGGTCCGAGGAAAGCCTTGCGATAGATCACCAGCAGGTAACCGGCACCGAGAACAACCCCGAACAGGGCCGCGAGACCGGCGCCGGTGTGGGTCTCCAGAGCGCTGATCAGAATCAGCAGCTCTGCGGGAAAACCACTGGTTCCAGGCATGCCCATGCCCGCCAGCCCGAAGAAAAAGAAGAAGGAGGCGAGCAGCGGCATTGAGCGGGCAACCCCTCCCAGATTGATTAGATCGGTGGAACCCATGCGGTGAAGAAGGAAGCCGCTGATGATAAAAATACCACCGGAGATGAGGGCGAAGTTGAGCAGCTGAAAGATCGCCCCCTGTATGCCCTGGATATTAAAGGAGGCGATACCCAGCAACACCAGGCCGACATGGCTGATACTGGAGAAGGCGAGCATACGCCGCAGATTGGTCTGGGCCAAAGCCACTATGGCACCATAGAGGATACCCACCACACCAAGACCGGCAAGAAGCCAGTGCAGCTCCTGAGCCGCCTGAGGAGCAAGTGGAATGGCAAAGCGTAACAGCCCAAAAGCGCCGAGCTTGATGCCGGTTACAACTGCCGCCACCGCCACTGAACCTTCCATCGCCAGAGCCGGCAGCCAGGTGTGGAACGGAAAGACCGGTGTCTTGATGGCAAAACCGACCAGCAGCAGAAGAAACACCACCATCTGCAACTCCGGTGAAACAGTGGTGGTAAGCAGGGTCGGATAGTCGAACGCCAGACCCTCCGCTATAGAGAGCCCTGCACTTTCGGCGTGGTTGAAGGCGAGCAGCAGAATACCTATCAACAGCGGCACACCACCGGTCAGCATCATCAGGGTGTACTTCACCGCGGCATAGCGGCGGTTGGGACCAACCCCCCAGAGGCTGAGAAGAAAATAGAGGGGCAACAGTGTCATCTCCCAGAAGAGAAAGAAGAGCACCATATCGAGAGCGGAGAAAATACCAAGAGTGGTACTCTCCAGCAGCAGAATCATGCAGTAGTAAAACTGCGGCATCTTGTCGATACGGGTCCATGAAGCAACGATGACACCGAAAAACAGCAGCGCTGTAAGAGGCAGGAAGAGCAGTGACACACCATCTACGCCCACCAGATAACTGACACCCAAAGAGGGGATCCACTCAGCCCGATCGACCAATTGAAACCCACTACGGCTTGAATCGAAAGCACCAACAACAAGAATACTCAGTAGCAGGGTCGCCAGCGCGGCAACCAGCGCAAGCCAGCGCACCTGGCTCTCATCAGGCCATAGCCAGATCAGCAACCCCATGGCGGGCGGCAGGAAGATCAGCAGCGTCACCAATGGAGGCCCGGAGGAGAGAATCACGCTTGCATCAACCACGATGTAAATCTCCAGTAGCGAGGCCTGCATGCTCAAACCGGCCCTCCAATAACTGTACCGGAGTCTCAATCAACTCCAGCCAGGGTTCTGAGAAGAAGCCGGTGAGCAGCAAAACCAAAAGCAGCATACCGGCCACCAACCGTTCAATGCCGGTGGTGTGGGGAATGGCGCGGCCGCCCCCCTCTCCCGCTGGGCGCGGAGTGAGAAACGCGCGCTGAAAAGCCCACAGCAAAAAACCGGCGGCGATCACATTACCGAGCGCAGCAACCACGGTGACCAGAGCACCAAACTCCTCAATAGAGGCTTCCAGCATCAGGTGTACCGCATCAAAGCCAGGGGTGCCGGGCATACCAACAATAGAGAGACCGGCCACCAGAAAGGTAATACCAATGAAAGGAATGCGGTCAAACAGCCCGCCAAGGCGCGCCAACAGCATGGTATGGGTGCGATGGTAGACAAAACCACTCATCAACAGCAGCCCGGCTCCCGCCAGACCAAAGTTGATCGAGAGCATCACGCCACCCTGAAGGCCGAGCAGATTGAGGGAATAGAGACCGATCACCATCACGCCGGTGTGACTTACCACCGCGTAGGCGAGCAGCCGGCGCAGATTGACCTGTTGCAGCGCCAGCACAGCAGCATAGAAGATTCCGGCACCGGCAAAGACCACCACATACTGGTGCCACTGCATCACCACCTCCGGCATCAGTGGAAAGACAAAGCGCAGCATTCCGTAAACCCCTACCTTCAGGCCAATCAGCAACACCGGGGCCAGCGCCACACTGCCATGCTCCGCTACCACCGGCAGCCAGCCATGCAGTGGGAATATGGGGATACGGATACCAAAACCGTAGAACAGGAGAAAGAAGACCAGTGAACCGATGGCTGGATTGACCGGTGTCTGGATCAGCATCAGCAGATCAAAGCTCCAGCGCCCACCGGTGGCATCAAGATGATTCCAGCCGAGCATCAGCACACCGATCAGCAACAACAGCAGGCCGGTGCCCATAAACTGCAGATAGCGGGCAAGGGCGAGATCCCTGTCGGGAGCGCTAGACCACTGCCATAGCATGTAACCGGCAAGCAGCACCTCGACCATCGACAGCATCATGAACCAGAAGATATCCTGGGTGACAAACATCCCCGCCAGGGCCGACTCTGTGACCAGCAGCAGCATCAGAAAGCGCCACTTGTAACCGATCTTGCAGGCGGCGCCATAGAGCACTAGCATAAGAGCGAGCAGCGAGTTGAGCAGCAGGAAGAGAATGCTGATGCCATCCACCGCCACATGGTAGTTGAGGATCGGGAGCAGGTGCAGCTGCTCGGCAAATTGCAGAGCAGGCAGTGTACTGTCGTACTGTTGGTATATAAATGAGACCAATAGCAACTCGGCCAGCGTAAATGTAACGCCTACATGAGTAAGCAGTGACTGACGGTGACGCAGCAGCGCCACCACCACCACCCCCACCAGGGGCAGCAGTTGCAGCAACCCCAGTAACGGTAGCGCCTGATTGGCGCTCCACTCAATCTCGTGTATGCCCACCATCAGAGAATCACCACAATGGTAGCCATAATCAGTAGCAGCAGATAGCGCGGCCGGCTCAGCAGTTGATCGATCAACAGCAGATAGCCGCCAACAACACTCAGCAGTTTTATCAGCCCATCGCCACCGCCCTTTAGGATAAACTGCTCTTCAAACCATTGCAGGGCCGAGGCGATCCGTTCCATCACCACCCCGGCAACACCACGCCCCTGGCCAACGAAGCTCTCCCCGCTGCCCGCCTGACGGCGGCGCTGCTCCCACTCACGGAGAGTTGAGACCACATCACCCTGGGTGGGCATGCCGAGTAAGCGGGTAACCACCCGTTCATCAAAGTTATCGACATCCCGGGAGAGCGACCGGGTTGGAGTCACCAGTAGCCGGTCAACCAGGTGGTCTAGCCAGAAGCGCTGTACAACAGCGATATAGAGACGCTTGCGACTGCGCAGCCAGGCAGGCGCCGGCCGCGCCGACCGGTGCACCAACTGCAGCAGCGCCGGTGCATGAAGAAACTGGTAAGCGCGCCAGATGGCATGAATCACCAGATGCCAGGCCGCAAGCTCAAACCAGCCGAGACCACAGGCGAAAAACATCAGCCCCACCTGACCGGTACTGGAGAAGATCAGCGCGCTCTTGACGTCGGTCTGCACCAGCGAGCCGAGGAAACCGTAGAGCGCAGTCAACAGACCCAACAGCAGCATCAGCAGCATCAATCCCGGCGCTCCTTCAAACAGAGGCTGCAGACGAATCACCAGAAAAATACCGGCGTGACTCATCAGTGAGCCGTAGAAGATCGCGCTTGAAGGGGTCGGCCCCTCCAGTGCCCGGGCGATCCATGGAGAGAACGGCAGCTGTGCCGACTTGGCAAGCGCCGCCACCAGAAAGCCCCCGGCCAGTATGTCGACCTGCAGCGTGGAGAGCTTGGCACTGCCACTGAAGAGTGCATCCCACTCGACACTGCCCAGCCAGCTGAGGGAGAGAAAGATGGCACAGATCAGGGCGGCGTCACCAATGCGGTTGGTAACAAAAGCGCGGGTGGCGTTGGCAGTCGCAGTAGGGCGGTCGAAAGCGTAGGCGATCAACAGATAGGAGCTGACCCCCGCCAGTTCCCAGCCGACAAAAAGAAGCGTCGCACTGCCAGCCATAACAATCAGCAGCATGCCGCCGACAAACAGATTCATCACCATAAAGAAGCGCTGAAAACCCGCTTCACGGTGCATATAGTTGACCGAGAAGCGCAGCATCAACAGAGAGATCAACGTCACCAGGGAGATCATTACCAGACCAAAGAGATCGAGGTAGAAGCTGATTCGCAGCTGATAGTCACCACTGGCAAACCAGCGCCCCAGGTCAACCTGACCGGGAGTAGCTACCGTCACAACCGCCCAGAGGTCCAGCAGCAACACCAGCAACAGGGAGAGGGAGGCGGCGCCGACGGAGAGCCAGCTGGTCACTCTCTCGCCCGCCTCACCGCGATTTGAACCCTGGATGTAGCCAATAATAATAAGCAGCGCTGCCACAAGCGGTGGCAGCGGGATCAACCAGACAATCGACTCAACCATGAGACCCCTCCATTTCGATGTGAGCCGGTGGCAGAGGCTCGCTGTGGCCGCTGTACCAGTCACGGGAGGCCCCCACCCGGGGCAGCGCCGACACTCGGCCCCGCCAGGGAGCAAATCCCTGATCCGGCTTGAACAGGGTGATCTCGCCGCTCTCTGGATCCATTGCCGATAGCAGCAGCCAGCCATTACCAATCAGCTCCTGCAGCGGCGGTTGGCGGGTGTAGATCTCGGTCAGCATCTCAACTGACGCCTCCACCACCACCTGCAACCGCATCGCCTCATGGATCTCGATCATCTGTTTTGGCAGGCCGGTGCGCAGATCGCTGCCGGCACCATCCATTACGCCGAACAGGCCGGTGATATTGTGGGTGACCTTGGAGCCACTGCCATAGTTGTCGTTGTCGACCGTGGAAAAGTAGTACTCCATATTGATTCCGACTCCCACCGGGCCATTTGCCAGCAGCAGCCCCTCCAGCACCCTGCCTGTAGGGTCGGTGGTGTAGTCATAAGAGATCAGGAATACCCGCCGGTCGTAGAAGGTGCCGCGGCTCATGCTGCGGCGGCCGATAAAAGCGGCGGCATTGGTGGCATGACCCAACTCAGGGCGCGCCTGGCTGAAGTCACTGGCGCGGGCGATAATATGTTTCAGCGCCTGAGCGTTGGTCGGGGCGGCGGGAGCTGAGGCGAGACGGCGGCAACGCTCATGGGCATGGCGTTCGCGGGCCTGACCGAGGGAGTGCTGCAGCCGCCCAAGGTCATCTTCGAGCACCTTCGGCAGCAGATTGAGGTCATACCACTCGATCCCTTCGGTGCAGGTGTTGTGCTCTCCCGCCAGAAACCAGGTGCTCTCAGGAATGGCGATACCACGCCCAACCAACCCTGCCCTAACCTCCGGGTGGTTAGCCATGGCACAGACAATACGGGCATTGGGGCCGCTGTGACGACCACTGCAGGCACCGCAGTCGTAGGCCGCCAGATGGGGGTTGTTCTGGCTGCTGGAGCCGTGAGCCATGATCACTACCAGAGGAGCAAAATTCGCCACCAGGCCGATATTTCGCAACAGCCCCTCCACCCTATCGAGCTGCTCACTGACAGTAAATCCCTGCTGGGGCCGCTCCGGGGTGGGAGCCTCCCCGCTCTCTTCACAGCAGAAATCGATAGCGGTATCCACCTCCCCCTCGTAGCGGATGCGCAGACTCTCAACCCAGCGGTCAAATCCGAGGGGGGCGAACACTTTGCCCAGGAGGGTGACAAGAGCGATGGGTGTAGCCGCAGCGATCAACGGCAGAGTGGAGAGGAGGTTGCGCCTGCTCTCCTGATGTATGGTATCGATGATACGGGTAAGATTGGCGGAGCGCTCAAGACGCCGCCGCCCCAACTCCGCCTGTTCCGGCAGTACCTGCTCCCGTACTTCATGCACCGGGTTGAACACCACCGGGGTGAGCAGCGACACCTTGTCATCACCATCACCCCACCACCGATGAGGCACGGAAAAGTGGGCGGCTGCACCAAAGGTCCGGACGCTGGGGTCAATCTCTTCCAGATGGCGGCGAAGCCCCTCTTCGCGGTCGTCCATGCAGAAGACCAGCTGCGCACTGGGGGGCTGATCGCCTTCAGTCTCGCGACCATAGCCGTCGGTAAGCGCGTTGAGCAACTGATCAAGATAGTGGTTTTCGTAGGCCTGCAGCCAGACCATGCCACTCTTCACCTTATCGAGACGAAGAAGGGAGCCAAAAATGGTTTCCTGCTGCTCTTTGGATAACTCCCGCAGCGTATCACCACAGAGTCCCATCTGCTGGGAGAGACGAAACAGCCGCCAGGCACCGTCAAAAACGGTACAACCATCAGAGCGCTCCGCAGTGGGTCCCTGCTGCCAGGTCCAGACCAGATGCGCCACCCGCTCCCAGCTATCATCCTCCGTCAGACGTACCTGGGTAGGAAGATCCATCAGCCGCTCTGACAAATTGACCAGATACTCCGGAAGGTGGCTGTTGAAAAGAGCGTTGCGCACCAGAAACTCTGAACGATGGTGACGGAAGTGCCAACGAATGCCATCAAGACTGGGTTCGATCTGCCACTGGTTGCGTGCCAGACGCTGGGCATAGATACGTTCAAGCACCATTCGAACCGCCAGGTAGTCCATCATATCGACAGCGGCCGTCTCACCGTCGTAGCCGGGATGGAGGTGACGCCAGAGGAACATGCCGGACCAACCCGGCAGCTCCAGAGCAAGGCGTTCAAGATAGCTCACCCACCGCCCCTGGGGCAGACCCAAAAGGTGCATCTCGGTGACCACGGCTTCCAAAGGATCATCTGGAAGGAACTCCAGGTTGTCGTTCCAGTCCGGTAGATCATCGAACAGCCAGGCAAGATCCTCTACCGCCGTCTTGCGCCAGTTATGGTAGAACCCCAGCTCCCGCTCCCCGGCGTGCCAGGAGGAGAGACCCTGATCAAGGTGACTGGCGAGGAGACGAACCAGCGTGGGTTGTATCTGCTCCAGCAGATCCTCCCCCGTCAGTGTCAGCAACAGGCCGCGCAGAGTGATATCCTTCCCCACCCGGTCAAGCAGCTGATCGAGCTGTTGAGCCACCTCCCGGGAGATCACCTGCTGTACTCCGACTGACTCCTCTTCACCCTTCGCCATAGACTGCAGCATCTCCTCCGCCAGCTCCGGCGAGAGATCAAGCAACTGCTCAGGATGATCGGCAAACAGCTCAAGACCAAGGGATTCGAGGCAAGCCGCCCAGAGATCGGAGACTGCATCACTCTCACTACTATGGGCCGCATCCAGAAGAGCGCGTTTGGCGCTCACCGGCACGTCTACCTGAAAGCTGTTAAGCGCATCCATCTCCTCAACCTGCCATTTAAGCTGACAGGTACTGATCCTCTTTATCGGTGCAAGCAGTGCCGCCAGATAGAGATCCCGACGGGTAATTTCACCCTGAGCTGTGGTGGCGACAACCTCTGCTGCATCAAGGCCCGGCTCCTGATCGAGAACCAGCTCCAGATCCTCTCGCGTAATCCGCCCCTGGCGAAAGAACTCACGAAACTGCGCCTGGGGCAGAAAACCACTGGCACCGGTCAGCTCCTCGGCTACATGCAGCGCCTCGGCGAAGTGAAGATGCTGGTAACCGTGGAGAGTATTATGGTGTACAAAGTCCCGGATTGGCGCCTGTCCCGGCAAAAGATGCTCGAAATGAGCAATAGCGTCGCGCAGTATCCGGCGGATATCGGTCACAGGCGCGGTGGCTTCACTCATGCTACCCACGCCTCAAAACCTGCCGCTGAACTGGCCAGCGAACAGATCCACCGAGGCGGACATCAGTTCAAGGGCGGGGGCCGGAACAATACCCAGCAGAAGGACGGCGGCGGCAAGCACCCCGGCTGCAGCCATTTCACCAGGACGCAGATCCTCAACAGTGCGCATCTCGCTGCGTACCGGCCCGGTAAAGAGTTTGCCGACCGTACGTATGGCGTAAGCAGCGCTGATCAGCACCCCCAGAGTCAGCAGTATGGCAGGCCCACCCCAGCGGTCAAAGCCGCCGATAAGGGTGTGTAATTCAGCAATAAAACCGGCGGTACCGGGCAGGCTCACCGCCGCCATAAAAGCAAAGGTGGTAAAAAAAGCGAAGCGAGGAGTCACCTGCACCAGAGAGCTGTAGTGGTTGATATCACGGGTGCCGGTGCGCTCATAGAGCAGCCCGATCAAGAGGAAGAGGCCTCCAGCAACCAGGCCATGGGCCACCATCTGCATCACAGCACCGGTCAAACCGGCACTATTGAGAGCGGCGATACCCAGCAGAACCACTCCCATGTGGCTGATCGACGAGTAGGCGATCATCGCCTTCAGGTCACTCTGTCGCCATGCCAGCAGCCCGCCATAGACCAGGCTGAAAAGAGCAATGGCTGCCAGCACGCCCTGTAGTATCACTACCGCACCGGGTAGCATACCGGAAACGCGGATAAGGCCGTAGGAGCCCATCTTCAACAGAATACCGGAGAGCAGGATACTCACCGGACTGGGTGCCTGAACATGGGCCAGAGGAAGCCAACCGTGCAGTGGAAAGATCGGCATCTTGACACCGAAGCCCACCAGAAAACCAAGAAAAATAAGTACCTGCATATCATCGGAGAGTCCCGCAGCCCCGACAGACATGCTCGCCATAGAGAAGGAGTGGCCGGGTGTGGCGTCAAATACAACCAGCAGGCTGAGAAGCAGAAATACCGAGCCTCCCATGGTATAGAGTACAAAATTGAGAGAAGCGGTGTGGCGCCCCGCGCCCCCCCAGCGGTCAATCAGGAAGAAGAGCGGAATCAGGGTCAGTTCCCAAAAGAGGTAGAAGAGCGACCAGTCCTGGGCCATAAAAACCCCGAGCATGGAGGACTCCAGCAGCAGCAACAGCAAATAGTAGCCCTTGACCCGTTCCTTGATACTCACCGAAGCGATCACAGCAATCAGACAGAGTAGTGTTGCCAGCAGCACCATCGGGTAGGAGATGCCATCGATGCCAACCGCATATGAGGTGCCCAGGCGGGGATTCCACGACACCACTTCGACAAGCTGCATCCCCGCCAGACTGCTGTCGAACAGCACCAGCAAACCCCAGGCCCAGACCAGGGCGGCAGCCGAGAACAGCAGCGCAGCACGGCGAATCAGCTTAGGCTTACTTCCGGGCAGCAGAGCAATAACCACTGCACCGGAAATGGGCAGCAGTAGCAGCAGCGTAAGATAAGGCATTGTGGCGTTTATTTCTTTTTCCCCGAATATTGCCGGTACATTATGTGCGTGGACGGGAGAGACCTATTGCATCCAGCGCCGGACAGGCCTGCTCCCCCAAGCCATAGCTGCTCCCGGAGAAGGTGTCGAGAGTACTAAAGTGCTGATATTCAGCACCCTCTCAGCCCAAAGAGCCGCGCTGAATAGCTGTATGGTGAAATTATTAAGCATATTAGAATAGATCAAAATAATTCTCTTGCATACTGAGCAAAGCTAATCCACCAATAACCCCGCTCTATTTCTTCCGCTAACCATGACCAAAGAAACCACTCAGAACCAATCGAATGGGTTGACTGAATGATGAATAACAGACAAGTCATAAATAAAAGCTTATGCCATCTATCAAAACAGATGCCATTCCGTTTTCGTCGGTTCGTGGTATATTCAGCCACGAATTGCTTATTAATCATTTACTGATATACGCAACCAATTGAAAAAGATGGTTTTTTCCTTCCTTTTTCAATTATTTGCAATATTAACCTAAGGCTCTCCAGCCAAGAGTTCACTTGAATTAAGCTTAAGGAGAATTACATGTCCAAAAAACATCCTATAGTTGCGGTCACCGGCTCCTCCGGCGCAGGCACCACCACTGTAAAGCGTGCCTTTGAGCATATTTTCTATCGTGACGGCTTCACCCCCGCCGTTATTGAAGGTGACAGCTTCCACCGGTATGACCGCGTCGAAATGCGCGAGATGGTGAATGGGGGTATGAGTCATTTTGGCCCCGAAGCCAACCGCTTCGACAAAATTGAAGAGCTGTTCAAAACCTATGCCGAGAGCGGCAGGGGCAATAAGCGCTACTACCTGCACAGCCAGGATGAAGCCAACGAGCACAACGGACGGCTGGGCACCGACAAAAAACCGGGTGAGTTCACCCCCTGGGAAGAGATCGAGAACGGCACCGACCTGCTCTTCTACGAGGGGCTTCACGGTCTCGCCGTCGCTGGTGAAGATAACGTGGCACAGCACGTTGATCTCGGCGTGGGCGTTGTGCCGATCGTCAATCTGGAGTGGATTCAGAAGATTTTCCGTGACAATGCCGAGCGTGGTTACAGCCAGGAGGCGATTGTGGATACCATCATGCGGCGCATGCCTGACTACATCAACCACATTACCCCGCAGTTCTCACGAACCGATATCAACTTCCAGCGGGTGCCGACGGTGGACACCTCCAATCCGTTCATTGCCCGCGATATCCCGACACCGGACGAGAGCTTTGTGGTGATCCGTTTCAAGGATGCCAACAAGTTCAATACCAACTTCCCCTACCTGCTCTCCATGATCGATGGCTCATTCATGTCGCGCTGCAATGTCATCGTCGTACCCGGTGGAAAGATGGGCTTTGCAATGGAGATCATTCTGCAACCGATCATTGAACAGATGATGGAAAACAAAAAAGGTTAATCCTTC
>JBEVXT010000254.1:0-3048 GCA_040505955.1 Sedimenticola sp.
TCAACCAAAGGTTTCCTCGGGATTGCCATCAGCATGACCTGTTAAGGTTTCCCCGATACAGTGCGGTCCACTTTACAGGTTCTGTTTCCCCGTAAAGGCTCCTATTTGTGTACTTTCAAAGTACACCCCAAAGGCCGATGCTCTATCCAAATGAGCTACGGGCGCATAATCGCTAAATTGGTCGGGGTAGAGAGATTCGAACTCCCGACATCCTGCTCCCAAAGCAGGCGCGCTACCAGACTGCGCCATACCCCGTGTATGGGTCTTCGCCTTTCAGCAAAGAGGCCGGAATAATACGCAGTCAACGCTATTGAGTCAACGAAAAAATTGACCCTTTGCCTCTGCGCCACCCTCTATTCCGTTCAGGGTTTTCGTAGTTGCAGAAGAGGGGCGTTGAGACGCCCCTTTTCTACTCAACTGTTGAATCAGTTGACTGTGGGATCCAACTCGCCGGAGGCGTAGCGATCCTGCATCTCTTCCAGCGAGATCGCTTTGATTTTGTCTGCCTGACCTGCCGCGCCGAACGCTTCGTAGCGGTTTTTGCAGATCTCAGACATTGCGTTGGTAGCCTCTTTGAGATACTTGCGGGGATCGAAGTTGCTCTTGTTCTGGTCAAGGTGACGGCGTATCGATCCGGTGGATGCCATACGCAGGTCGGTATCGATATTGACCTTGCGCACACCAGACTTGATGCCTTCGACAACCTCATCGACTGGCACACCATAGGTCTGAGCCATATCGCCACCGAAGTCGTTTATGATCTTCAGCCAGTCCTGGGGTACAGAGGAGGAGCCATGCATTACCAGGTGAACACTGGGGATACGCTCGTGGATCTCTTTCACACGATCAATACGCAGCACCTTGCCGGTGGGCTCCTGGGTAAACTTGTAGGCACCGTGAGAGGTGCCGATGGCGATAGCCAGTGCGTCCACACCGGTGGCCTTGACGAACTCAGCAGCCTCGTTGGGATCGGTCAGCAGCTGATCCATATCCAGCTTGCCTTCGGCGCCATGGCCGTCTTCCTCACCCATTTCTCCTGTTTCCAGAGAACCCAGACAACCCAGCTCACCCTCAACAGATACACCGCCGGCGTGCGCCATCTCAACAACGGCACGACTCACATCAACATTGTACTCAAAAGAAGATGGTGTCTTGCAGTCGGCCTCCAGAGAGCCATCCATCATAACGGAGCTGAAACCAGACTGGATAGAGCGCAGGCAGATTGCCGGTGAAGAACCGTGATCCTGATGCATACAAACCGGGATATGAGGATAGCTCTCAATCGCGGCCTCAATCAGGTGGCGCAGAAAGGATTCGCCCGCATAGGAGCGTGCACCGGCGGAGCCCTGCAGGATTACCGGGCTGTTGGTGGCGTCGGCGGCCATCATGATCGCCTTGACCTGCTCCATATTGTTAACGTTAAACGCTGGCAGGCCATAGCCATGCTCGGCGGCATGATCCAGAAGCTGCCGCAGGGAAATAAGGGCCATGATATTCTCCTTTTTGATTTAATTTCAGATAGTTAATGGTAAGAACCCGTTGCTGGCGCCTACCTGCAATTTATTCAGTCGGGGCATCCAGCAGTTGGTGCTCACCAACACGCAGGATCTTCATCACGTTGGTGCCGCCTTCAACACCATTGAGATCCCCCTTGGTAATGATCAGCAGATCGCCACTACGCACTTCGCCCCGACGCAACAGCTCTTCAATCAGTTCCTGGTTTGCCTGTCGGCTGTCACAACAGTTGCCTTCAGTTTTCTGATAGCTGAAACTGATGGGATAAACCCCTCGTAGCAGCGTTACCTTGCGCCGTGTCGCCACATGCTCCGTCAGTGCGTAGATGGGGATGCTCGAACTGATACGAGACATCCACAAGGGCGTTGAACCGGACTCGGTCAGGGCGGCAATGGCCGCCACGCCCAGGTGGTTCGCTGTATACATGGTCGCCATGGCAATCGACTCATCAATGCGGCCAAATACTGAATTGAGCCGATGGTGTGACTGCCGAACCTTACTCTGTTTTTCAGCTTCCAGGCAGACACGCCCCATCGCTTCAATCGCCTTGACCGGAAATTTGCCAGCGGCGGTCTCTGCCGAGAGCATTACCGCATCGGTGCCATCAAGCACCGCATTGGCAACATCAAACACCTCGGCTCGGGTCGGTATCGGATGTTCGATCATCGACTCCATCATCTGCGTTGCAGTGATGATTACCTTATTCAGGGAGCGGGCACGCTTAATCAGTCGTTTTTGCACGGCGGGTAGCTTGGCATCACCAATTTCGACACCCAGGTCACCGCGGGCAACCATGATCACCTCCGATGCCTTGATGATCTCGTCGATCACCTCCAGCGCCTCCGCCCTCTCGATCTTTGCTACGATTCCGGCCTTCCCTCCCGCTTCATGAAGCAGTCGACGGGCCTCATAGATATCGTCGGCGCTGCGCACAAAAGAGACTGCCAGGTAGTCTGCCTCGATAGTGGCTGCAAAAGCAATATCTTCTTTGTCTTTGTCGGTGAGTGTCGGTGCGGAGAGACCACCGCCCTTCTTGTTGATTCCCTTGCTGTCGGAGAGCACTCCGCCGATCACGACTTTGCAGCGTACCTCCATGCCCTCAATTTCATCAACCCAAAGCTCGATGGCGCCATCCGCCAGCACCAGGGTGTCGCCACACTGCACATCATCTACCAGTCGGGGAAATGTCATTCCGACATGTCTGCTGTCGCCTTTATCCAGACGGCAGGCGGCATCAAGGATAAACCTTTCACCTTCGACCAATTTAACTGAACCGTTTTCAAAACGGCCGATGCGGATTTTCGGCCCCTGCAGATCCACGAGAATACCGATCTGACGACCACTGGCGCGGGCACGATCACGCACACTCTCCACGCGCTTGCGGTGATCATCGTGACAACCGTGAGAGAGGTTGAGGCGTATTGCATCAACACCGGCGTCGATTATCGCGTCAAGTACCTTGGGGTCATCGGTTGCAGGCCCCAGAGTGGCCAGAATTTTGGTTCTTCTAAGCATGTAATCTCCGAGCCCCAG
>JBEVXT010000254.1:3148-17854 GCA_040505955.1 Sedimenticola sp.
GGTGTTTATTCAGCAGCGCGCGCTTCCAGCATGGCCACTGCGGGTAGTGTTTTGCCTTCCAGGTACTCCAGGAATGCACCACCGGCGGTAGAGATGTAGGTCACCTTGTCGTAGATGCCATACTTCTGGATGGCCGCGATGGTGTCGCCTCCTCCCGCCAGGGAGAAGCAGTCGGAATCGGCGATCGCCATGGAGACGGTCTTGGTGCCTGCACCAAACTGATCAAACTCGAATACACCGACCGGGCCGTTCCAGACCACGGTGCCCGCATTGGCGATAATCTCGGCCAGCTCCTGTGCAGAATCAGGGCCGATATCGAAGATCATGTCATCGTCGACCACATCTCCGGCGGCTTTCAGAGTCGCCTCAGCATCTTCGGCAAACTCCTTGCCGCAAACCACATCGCTAGCGATAGGGATGTTCGCACCACGCTCTTTCATCTTCTCTACCAGCGCCTTGGCGGTATCCACCAGGCCATCTTCACATAGAGACTTGCCTACGTTGTTGCCCATGGCCTTGAGGAAGGTGTTGGCGATACCACCACCAACCACCAGTTGATCAACTTTTTCGGAGAGCGCCTCAAGTACGGTCAACTTGGTGGAGACTTTAGAGCCGCCAACAATAGCCACCATCGGCCGTGCCGGATTGGCCAGCGCTTTTGCCAGGTTATCGAGTTCACTCGCCAGCAACAGGCCGGCACAAGCGGTGGGGGCAAATTTTCCGGCACCGTGTGTGGAAGCCTGGGCACGGTGAGCAGTACCGAAGGCATCCATCACAAAAATGTCGCAGAGTGCAGCATATTTCTTCGCCAACTCTTCGTTATCCTTCTTCTCGCCGGCATTGAAACGTACGTTCTCAAACAGCACGACGTCACCATCAGCAACCTCCGGGGCACTCTCCAGGTAGTCTCCAATCAGGCG
This sequence comes from Sedimenticola sp., assembly GCA_040505955.1. Taxonomy (GTDB): domain Bacteria; phylum Pseudomonadota; class Gammaproteobacteria; order Chromatiales; family Chromatiaceae; genus Vondammii. The sequence continues at coordinate 4,069 of JBEVXT010000254.1, forward strand.
TACAGTGACACCCAACTTGGCAGACATATCGTCGGCTATCGGCTGCATGGAGTTGGCCTCATCCGCAACACCCTCTTCCGGGCGGCCACGATGTGACATCACCTGTACTTTGGCGCCTGCTTGTACACAGTGCTCAATGGTAGGCATGGATGCTGTGATACGGGCATCGGAGGTTACCTTGCCGTCTTTTACAGGTACATTGAGATCGGCACGAATCAGTACACGTTTTCCGGAGAGGTCGAGATCGGTAAGCTTGATGAAGGACATGGAGAGACTCCCTATGTAAGCAAATATTCTTGATTTGAAGTAACTATTCAGCTCACCCCTGAAATCCGCCATTTCTGCGTTACAAAATGATCATTTACAGTTGTAAACTCACATTTTGCGCCTTGAACTGACGAATTTCAGGGGCAATCTGAACAGTTACAGCATTATGTTGAATATCTACGATTTAAAAAAATATTAGATAAAAACTGTAATTTTCAGCTAATACCTCTCATGATCATTTCATATGATCGGAGGGGAAGCAGGGTGGACGAGTAGTCGCCCACCCTGCAAACCTACTGTGGGTTATAAAAACCTATCAGTTCGCAGCAACGTACTGAACCAGGCGCAGCATGTTGCAGGTGTAGCCGTACTCGTTGTCATACCAGGTAACCACCTTGACGAATGTACTGTCCAGGGCGATACCGGCACCGGCATCAAAGGTGGAAGGTGCAGAGTCGCCACGGAAATCAGTGGAGACTACCTTCTCTTCGGTGTAACCCAGCACGCCAGCCATAGAACCTTCAGAAGCCTCTTTCATAGCAGCACAGATATCGCTGTAGTCAGCTTCGTTGTTCAGCTCAATGGTCAGGTCAACAACTGACACGTCTGAGGTCGGTACGCGGAAAGCCATACCGGTCAGTTTGCCGTTCAGCTCAGGCAGTACAACACCGACGGCCTTGGCGGCACCGGTTGAAGAAGGAATGATGTTCTCCAGGATACCGCGACCACCACGCCAATCCTTCATGGAAGGACCGTCAACGGTCTTCTGGGTAGCGGTTGCTGCGTGAACGGTGGTCATCAGACCACGCTTGATGCCCCACTTGTCATTCAGAACCTTGGCAACAGGCGCCAGACAGTTGGTGGTACAGGAAGCAGCAGAGACGATAGCTTGGCCAGCATAGGTCTCATGGTTAACACCGTAGACGAACATCGGGGTGCCATCTTTGGAAGGTGCACTCTGAACAACTTTCTTGGCGCCTGCATCGATGTGCTTCTGACAGCTCTCTTCGGTAAGGAAGAAGCCGGTGCAGTCGATAACCAGGTCGGCCTCCACTTCGTTCCACTTCAGGTCGGCGGGATCACGCTCGGCAGTGAGACGGATTGTCTTGCCATTGACGATCAGGTTGCTGCCTTCAACAGCCACATCACCATCGAAACGGCCATGAACAGAGTCGTACTTCAGCATGTATGCGAGGTAGTCGGCACCGAGCAGGTCGTTGACAGCAACAACTTCGATATCAGAGAACTCTTTTGCGATAGCGCGGAATGCCATACGACCGATACGGCCAAAACCGTTAATACCAACTTTTGTAGTCATGTTTTTGCTCCGTTAAACGTTTGTCTTAATAAATAAACCTCACGGGGCGCCGGCCGGCGCCCCAATCTTTGACAGGCTCAGGCGGTAACTGCATCGATGGCGCTAACAACATTCGCCACGGTAAAGCCGAACTCTTCAAACAGTTGACCGGCAGGGGCGGATTCGCCGAAACGATCCATACCGATTACCTTGCCGTTGAGACCAACATACTTGTACCAACCGTCACTAACAGCGGCTTCCACTGCCACGCGGGCGGTAACAGCAGCAGGCAGTACAGACTCTTTGTAAGCTGCATCCTGAGCGTCGAATACGTTAGTGCTAGGCATGGAGACGACACGCACCTTCTTGCTCGACTCCACTGCCGCCTTGACTGCCAACTCAACTTCAGAGCCCGTGGCGATAACGATCGCATCAGGAGTACCGTCACAGTCAACCAGCACATAACCGCCCTTGGTAATACCTGCAATCTGCTCATCACTTCGTGTCTGGTGCTGCAGATTCTGACGAGAGAAGATCAAGGTGCTGGGGCCATCTTTCTTCTCGACAGCGCACTTCCAGGCAACAGCCGTCTCAACCGCATCGGCAGGGCGCCAAGTCTCCATATTGGGGATCATGCGCAAAGTGGGAATCTGCTCTATCGGCTGATGGGTGGGACCATCCTCGCCCAGACCTATAGAGTCATGGGTATAGACAAAGATCGACTGAATCTTCATCAGCGCTGCCATACGCAGAGCGTTGCGGGCATACTCGGAGAACATCAGGAAGGTGGCACCATAAGGTACAAAACCACCGTGCAGTGACGCACCATTCATAATGGCGGACATACCGAATTCACGTACACCGTAAGAGATATAGTTGCCGTCAGCGTGACCTTCTGTGATCGCTTTGGAACCTGACCAGGAGGTAAGGTTGGAAGGTGTCAGGTCGGCAGAGCCGCCAAGGAACTCAGGCAGCAGCGGACCAAAGCCGTTAAGGGCGTTCTGTGAGGCCTTGCGAGTTGCGGGAGAGTCGGCCTTGGCATTGACCTCGGCGATAAACTTGGATGCATCCTCTTCCCAGTTGGCGGGAAGATCGCCCGCCATGCGGCGTACAAACTCCGCAGCCAACTCAGGATAAGCAGCCTTGTAAGCAGCAAATTTCTCATCCCAGAGATCTTCGGCAGCAGCACCCGCCTCTTTGGCATCCCAACCGGCATAGACATCTGCAGGAATTTCGAATGGTGCATGCTCCCAACCCAACTGTTCACGAGTCAACTGGATCTCATCGTTCCCCAGAGGAGCGCCGTGACAATCGTGGGTACCGGCCAGATTGGGAGAACCGAAACCAATGGTGGTCTTGCAGCAGATCAGTGTCGGCTTGTCAGTAACCGCCTTAGCAGCCTCGGTGGCGGCATGCAGTGCATCCGCATCATGTCCATCGACATCGGAGACAACATGCCAACCGTAGGATTCAAAACGCTTGGGGGTATCGTCGGTAAACCAGCCCTCGACGTGACCGTCGATGCTTATGCCGTTGTCATCCCAGAAAGCGACCAGTTTTCCAAGCCCCAGCGTACCGGCCAGTGAGCAGGCTTCGTGGGAGATACCCTCCATCATGCAACCGTCACCTAGGAATACGTAGGTGTTGTGATCAACAACCTCGTGACCATCGCGGTTGAACTGGGCCGCCAGAGTCTTCTCGGCCAGCGCCATACCGACACCGTTGGTGATGCCCTGACCCAGAGGGCCGGTGGTGGTCTCAACACCGGGGGCGTAGCCGTACTCAGGGTGACCGGGGGTCTTGGCATGGAGCTGACGGAAACTCTTGAGGTCATCCATGCTTAGCTCATAACCCGTAAGGTGCAGCAGAGAGTAGATCAGCATGGAGCCATGACCATTGGAGAGGACAAAACGATCACGATCAGCCCAGTTTGGATTGGCCGGGTTGTGCTTCATGTGGCCATTCCACAGAACCTCAGCGATATCGGCCATTCCCATTGGGGCGCCAGGATGTCCTGAGTTGGCTTTCTGCACCGCATCCATGCTGAGAGCGCGGATGGCATTAGCTAGGTTTCTGCGTGAGGACATACATCCCTCCTAAAATTAAGTGATTGTAAAAATTGATTAAATATTACCGTTCAGTAAACAAGTCGGATCTTTGTGGCATCGCCACCTCTTGGTTCATATCCAATTACCCGACCGAATTTCAGTAAATCAGTAATCGCTAAAATGCTGTAAGGGGGCTATTCTTACCCTATCGTTAAATAGAGAACAAGCCAGCTAACTTTATGGGGGTAAAAAATAACCCCCGGAAGAAGAACTAACTATCCGAAATAAAAAGATATTTGATATAAATCACAAAAACAGGATTTTGTGCACCGCACAACCGTCCTACTCCCGCCATTTAATCGAACAGCCCATACTGGGTATCTGCTCAGCAGGCCCGTTACCCGTCTCCGCCACCTGCTTCATCGCCTCAAAAAGATCACGACGCACCTCTATTGGAGCAGCCTCTTTGCGGCTCTCGTCCAACCGTCCGCGGTACTGAAGCTCCAGCGCACCGTTATAGCCAAAAAAATCGGGGGTACAGACGGCGTCGTAGGCTTTAGCCGTCTCCTGGGTCTCATCCAGCAGGTAGGGAAAAGGGAAAGCAAATGACTCCGCCACCTTGCGCATATTCTCGAACGAATCCTCTTCGTAGAGTGATGCATCATTTGACATAATCGCAACCGAGTTGATTCCAAGAAGCTTAAGCTCCCGGGTATCGCGTACGATCCGGTCACGAACTGATTTCACATAGGGACAGTGGTTGCAGATAAACATGACCAGCAGTCCATTCTGCCCACGACAACGCGTCAGATCCCATAGGTTGCCGTCAACACCCGGAAGGGAGAAATCGATTGCCGGTAATGCGAAATCACAAACCGGCGTTTCCAGCGAAACCATGGCCAGCTCCTATCATTAGGCGCGTCTTTCATTCAGGTGGACGGTGTAAAGTGGAGCCACTACAAGTGTCCACCACCAAACGGTTGACTATACCACTCAACAGAAGATCCAAGAACCCTTCCGACGATTAGTACTACTGATTAGATCCATAAGATAAAATTTATTCGTAACTATTCAGGTGATTGATGCGGTTCGCAAGCTCACCACATCCTACATGCAAGCATAGGCAGAGAAAGGATTGTAGGATGTGGTGAGGTACGAACCGCATCATTCGAATAGCAATTAACTCTCCTGTGTATCGGTGGTGAACAGATACCTGAATAGTTACAATTATTCGTTGATAGTTTCCATAAAAGTAAACCACAGTAACCATGGAGTTGACAAACCAGGAGGTATGAGGATAATTCCAGTAATGCGCCGATTTGAGATCAGATTGCGGGCGCCTAATAAATGCGGCTAAAGCGAGCACCACCGGATGGTATCTGGAAACCCGCCTTAGCTCCCGCCAGGCGGGTTTTTTTATTGACGACAATAAGGACACAACCACATGAGCGACTACATCTTCACTTCAGAATCGGTCTCCGAAGGCCATCCCGACAAGATGGCGGATCAGATCTCGGACGCGGTGCTGGATGAAATCCTTAAAAAGGACCCTAACCCGGAGCAGGCCCGTGTAGCCTGCGAGACCATGATCAAAACCGGTGTGGTCATTGTTGGTGGTGAGGTCAGCACCAACGCATGGGTTGATCTGGATGAGCTGGTGCGTAAAGTGATCTGTGATATCGGTTACACCAGCTCCGACGTCGGTTTTGATGGCAACACCTGCGCCGTCATGTCGCTGATCGGCAAGCAGTCCTCGGATATTGCCCAGGGTGTCAACCGCAGCGCCCCTGAAGATCAGGGCGCAGGAGACCAGGGCCTGATGTTCGGCTATGCCACTAACGAAACCGATGTACTGATGCCCGCCCCCATCACCTATGCCCACCGCCTGGTACAGCGTCAGTCAGAGATGCGCAGGGAAAACATACTTCCCTGGCTGCGCCCTGATGCCAAGAGCCAAGTCAGCTTCCGTTATCAGGATGGCAAGGTCACGGGTATCGATGCGGTGGTGGTCTCCACCCAGCACAACCCCGATATTGAGTACAGCCACTTGAAAGAGGCAGTGATGGAGAACATCATCCAGCCGGTGCTGCCCAAAGAGTGGCTCGACAACTGCCCCCAGGAGAAGATTCATATTAACCCTACCGGCGCCTTTGTCATTGGCGGCCCGGTGGGCGATTGCGGCCTCACCGGCCGCAAGATTATCGTCGATACCTATGGAGGGGCTGCCCGTCACGGCGGTGGTGCCTTCTCCGGCAAGGATCCATCAAAAGTAGATCGCTCTGCCGCTTACGCCGGGCGCTATGTAGCCAAGAATATCGTTGCCGCCGGACTGGCCGATCGCTGTGAGATCCAGATCTCTTACGCCATTGGTGTGGCCGCGCCGACCTCCATTTCCATTGATACCTTCGGCACCGCGCATATTGCCGAGGAGCGGATTGCCGAACTGGTGCGCGAACACTTCGACCTGCGCCCCTACGGCATCATGCAGATGCTTGATCTGATCAAGCCGATCTACCGCAGCACCGCTGCCTTCGGCCACTTCGGCCGTGAGGAACCGGAGTTCAGCTGGGAGCGAACAGACCGGGCGGAAGCACTGAGGGAGGCTGCCGGGCTTTAAGCCACAGAGAAAAACCGGGCGGGCACACATTTTGTGCCCGCTGGGGCCGATGCACAATAATCCAGCAAACTCTCCTGACAGGAAGAGTCCATTACCAGGAACGAACCTGTTCCTCACAATTCCCGGAATATTGTGCATGGCCATCCAGGCTTATGGCCTGCCAGCTGATATACAGATTTAAACCAAAGTAACTATTCAACACTATGCTGTAACTGTTCAGATTGCCCCTAAAATTCGTCAGTTCAAGGCGCAAAATATGAGTTTACAACTGTAAATGATCATTTTGTAACGCAGAAATGGCGAATTTTAGGGGTGAACTGAACAGTTACAAACCAAACCCCTCTCTCCGAGGAGCGGTGCAACCCCGCTACTAAATCCAGCTTGTCTGGATTTAGTAGCGGGGCCAGGCTTGGAGAGACGTATTTTTTAGAAACGTCGCTCAGTTTTTTCGGAGACTGAACCAATGAATGCCGATTTTAGTGACTATATAGTCGCAGACACCACTCTCGCCGGGTGGGGCCATAAAGAGATAGCTATTGCCGAAACCGAGATGCCCGGGCTGATGGCGCTACAAAAGAAGTACGGTGATGAGAAGCCCCTCACGGGTGCCCGTATTGCCGGTAGCCTGCACATGACGATCCAGACCGCAGTGCTGATCGAGACCCTGGAAAAACTTGGCGCTGAGGTGCGCTGGGCATCCTGTAACATCTTCTCCACCCAGGATCATGCCGCAGCGGCCATAGCCGACCAGAACATTCCAGTCTATGCAGTCAAGGGCGAGACACTTACCGACTACTGGGACTACACCCACCGAATCATGGAGTGGGCCGATGGCGGCATACCCAATATGATTCTGGACGATGGCGGCGATGCCACCTTGCTGCTGCACCTGGGCACCCGGGCGGAGCAGGACATCACTGTTCTCGATAATCCCACCAGTGAAGAGGAGACCATCCTCTACGCAGCAATCAGGGCACGAGTTGCTGATCAGCCCGGCTGGTACTCCAAACGACTGGCGGGTATCAAGGGAGTTACTGAAGAGACCACCACTGGTGTCCATCGACTCTATCAAATGGCGGAGAAAGGCGAACTTGCCTTCCCCGCCATCAACGTCAATGACTCTGTAACCAAGTCCAAGTTCGACAACCTCTACGGCTGCCGTGAATCCCTGGTTGACGGAATCAAGCGTGCCACCGATGTCATGATCGCAGGCAAGATCGCTCTGGTACTGGGATACGGAGATGTCGGCAAAGGTTGCGCCCAATCTCTGCGCGGACTTGGTGCTACGGTGTGTGTCACAGAGATCGATCCGATCTGCGCCCTGCAGGCGGCAATGGAGGGATACCGGGTAGTCAAAATGGATGACGCCTGCAAAGAGGCGGATATCTTTGTTACCACCACCGGCAACTTCCACGTTATCAACCATGATCATATGGCGCAGATGAAAGATCAGTCCATCGTTTGCAACATTGGCCACTTCGACAACGAGATCGATGTTGCCTCCCTGGAGCAGTATCAGTGGGAGGAGATCAAGCCCCAGGTGGATCACATCATCTTCCCCGACGGCAAACGCATCATCCTGCTGGCACAGGGACGACTGGTCAATCTCGGCTGTGCCACTGGCCACCCCAGTTTTGTTATGTCCAACTCCTTTACCAATCAGGTACTGGCGCAGATGGAGCTATGGGGCAACAGCGATCAGTACGGGAAAGAGGTATACACTCTCCCCAAATCACTGGATGAAGAGGTGGCCCGTCTGCACTTGCAGAAGATCGGGGCTAAACTGACCCGTCTGACAGAGGAACAGGCTGGCTACATCGGTGTCTCCCTGGATGGCCCCTACAAAGCGGATCACTATCGCTACTGATGGCGGTGGCAGATTATTCAGTCGTGAATAACGCGTATTACCAAAGCTCATTTCCACAGGGTTCTGTCTGTAGCTGTAGCTATTCAGACACCCTCTTTTGAGCAACCGTGTAATTCGCGTATATTCGCGGCTGGTTATCCAAAAGTCTGGCCTTATCCGGGATATAATTATTCAGCACTATGCCGTAACTGTTCAGATTGCCCCTAAAATCCGTCAGTTCAAGACACAAAATATGAATTTACATCTGTAAATGACCCTTTTGTAACACAGAAATGGCGGATCTTAGGGGTGAACTGAATAGTTACTCCCGGATTATCTCTTACCTGAAGTTATGATAATGATGAAATCCCAAAAACAGTATCCTAAAAATTACAGTCTTGAGCTGTTTCCGCCAAAGACCGAAGCGGGAATGGAAAAACTACAACAGAGTGTCCTCGAACTGGTCAGAATCAACCCCATGTACTGCTCTGTCACCTATGGTGCCGGCGGCTCTACACAACAGCGCACCTTTGACAGTGTCGACTGGCTGGTGTCGAAGAATATCCCAGCCGCCCCCCACCTCTCATGCATCGGCAGCAGCCGCAGTGAGATCATCGACATTGTCAGTCAATATAAAAACCAGGGAATCAAACGTATCGTCGCCCTGCGTGGTGACCTCCCTTCCGGTGCCGGGTTTGGAGGCTTGGGCGAACTCGCCCATGCTAATGAGCTGGTGTCACTGATCCGTGAAGAGTTTGGTGATCACTTCCATATCGAGGTGGCCGCCTACCCGGAGTTTCACCCCCAGGCACCCAATGCCGATACCGACCTGAAAAATTTCAAACGCAAGGTGGATGCCGGAGCTGACGCCGCCATCACTCAGTACTTTTTTAGTGCTGATGCCTATTTCCGATTTATCGAAAGTTGTGAAAAACTCGGCGTGGATATTCCGATTACGCCGGGTATTATGCCCATCACCAACTTCGCCCAGCTGGCCCGTTTCTCGGACTCCTGCGGTGCGGAGCTGCCGCGCTGGATGAGAAAGCGACTGGAAGGATTTGGTGACGATATTGATAGTATCCGCGCTTTTGGCACCGATGTAATAACTGCCATGTGTGAACGGTTGCTGGAGCAAGGCGCTCCGGGTCTCCACTTCTACAGTATGAACCAGTCGGTTCCCATCCTGAAGATCTGGGATAATCTCGGCATCTCCAACTAATCCCGCCGAAAACAGCCATGCACCGACACCGCATTTATACTGAGATTGCTCTCTCTGCAGGGGGTGAAGTCACTCTTGAGAAGAGCCCCAGCCACCACCTGATTCATGTATTGCGGTTGAAACAAGGGGCGGAGGTCACCCTCTTCAACGGCGACGGTCATGACTATCCAGCCCGGCTGATAAAGGTCGAGCGCCGTCTTGTGGTTGCCGGGATCGGTGACAGGGAAAGGGTGGAGGCGCCACCCGCACTGCAGATCGAGCTCGGTATTGGTATATCCAAAGGGGAACGGATGGATTTTGCCATTCAGAAAGCGGTGGAGCTAGGCGTTGCCACCATCACACCCCTCATCACCAGGCGCTGTGTGGTTCGGTTGTCGCCGGAGCGGATGGAGAAAAAGTTTACTCACTGGCACAACACACTGATTGCCGCATGCGAGCAGTCCGGCCGCCGCCGTCTACCCGGATTGGCAGCAGCGCAACAACTGGATGAGTGGCTGGGTGAGAATGCCACCGATACAAGGATACTCCTCGACCACCGCTCCGAAAACAGACTAAGCGACCTGCCGCCACCGCCTGCGGGTGATGGAGTACGCCTGCTTGTCGGCCCGGAAGGTGGGCTTTCGGCTACAGAGAGAGAGACGGCGCTGGAGTGCGGTTTTCAGGGAGTACGCCTGGGCCCCCGGATTCTGAGAACAGAAACGGCGCCACTGGCGGCAATTTCCGCTATGCAGATGCTGTGGGGTGACTTTCGCTGATACTGAGGTAACTATTCAGGTATCTGCTCTCCAGCGATTTACAGGATGGTTAGTTGCTATTTGAATGATGCGGTTCGTACCTCACCACATGCTACAATCCTTTCTCTACCTATGTGTGGATGTAGGATGTGGTGAGCTTGCGAACCGCATCAATCACCTGAATAGTTAGATATCAAAGCTGCTCTGATACCAACCGCTCAAGGGTATCAAGGTTGGGGATCCACGCCTCTTCACCATCGATAATCACTTGCTGCTGCACCACCTCACCCAAATCACGCGGTACATCAATAGGGGTAAGAGCAGTCTCAGTAATACGCACCAGATGGGGAACCGAGTGGAGAAGAATAGCGATAAACGGTCGATCCGGATTTCCATTGAGCGTGTTGCTGATGGCAATGCGGGCACGATGACCCACCTCCACCTCCGACGCTCCGGTCAGGCGATCAAAACAGACCATCGGCACCTGCTGCTCACGCCAGGATATACTGCCCAGTAGCCACGCGGGTTTCTCACCCTCGAGCGGTTCCGGCTGCAGGTAACTCACCACTTCCATAACAGAAGCGTTGGGCAGGAGGAGCTTTCCTGTGCAAAGTGGCAGGAGTACGCTGCGAACCTCGGTTTGACTACTGATTTCCGCCATTACTCACCCCCCGCCAGTACGGAGTCTATATTCTCAAGCAAATCCATCTCCTGGAAAGGCTTACCAAGGTAACGTTTGACACCCAGCTCCATCGCATGCTGACGGTGCTTGTCGCCCGTTCTCGACGTCACCATAATGATCGGAATATGTTTCAGCTGTTCTGAGTTGCGCATATGTCGAGCCAGTTCGAATCCGTCCATTCTCGGCATTTCAATATCCAACAACATCACATCCGGTCGATTGTCCTGTAGTACCGCCAGAGCATCAATACCATCCTTTGCGGTGATCACACTCATCTGATGCCGCTCCAGCAAACGCTCTGTCACTTTGCGTACAGTGATCGAGTCATCCACCACCAGAACGATGCGTTGTTTGGTGGCAGCCGCTTGTGACGCTTTCGCCGCCGCTGCAGCGTCAAATGAGGCATGAGCAAGACCCGTGCGCACGAGTGCCGTCAGATCAAGAATCAGCGCCACCCGGCCGTCTCCGAGGATAGTGCCACCGGAAATCCACACAACAGAACCTATCTGTGGGCCTACCGGCTTGATCACAATCTGACGATTGCCGAGGAGATTATCCACCTGCAGCGCCACCCGGTGATCACCCGCCTTCACCAGCAGCAGTGAGTACCACTTACGCTGATCCGTCAGCTTGGGCTGACGTTCTTGCAGCAGTGTGCCCAAATACCGCACCTGATACTCCATCCCGGCATAGCTGTATCTGGAGTCACTGTCGTCATAAAACCCCTGCAATTCTTCCCGTGAGACCCTCACCACACCTTCGATACCAACATGAGGGATGGCAAAAACTTCATCTGACAACTCAACTAGTAGCGCAACTGAGATCGCCAAAGTGAGTGGCAGACGAATGATGAAGCTTGCCCCCTCACCTGCTGTGGACTGTATATCCAACGATCCACCCAGCTGTTTGATCTCACTGGCTACAACATCGAGGCCGAGGCCGCGACCGGCAATCTGGGTCACCTCATCGACCGTACTGAAGCCGTGCTCAAGGACAAACTGTAAAAGATCGCTGTCCTGCATATCGGCAGCCGCATCAAGCATCCCTCGCGCGATCGCTTTTTTGCGAATAGCGTCAATTTGCATACCTGCGCCGTCATCACTGACGGTGATCAGTACATCGTTCCCTTCACGGGAGAGCGCAAGAACAACAACGCCGGTCTCGCTCTTGCCCAGTTGCCGGCGCTGCTCCGGCAGCTCAATGCCGTGAGAGACGGCATTACGCAACAAGTGCTCAAGGGGAGGCTGCATGCGGTTAAGGATGGTGCGATCAATTTCGCCCTCTACACCTCGGGTAGTCAACTCGCACTGCTTTCCCACCTGTCCGGAAGTCTGACGAACCAGGCGTCGCATGCGCGGCACGATCTGCGAGAACGGCACCATGCGCGTCCGCATCAGACCATCCTGCAGGTCTGTGGCCAGGCGCGACTGCTGTAACAGCAGCGTTTCTGATTCACCCTGCTGCTCATTAAGAAAATCATTGATGCTGTCAAGATCGTTTACTGTCTCAAGCAGACTTCGTGAGACCTGCTGCATCGTGGAAAAACGATCTAACTCCAATGGATCGAACACTTTTATTGCGGTGTTGCTGTTCTCCTGCTCCCGCTCAAAGCGGAAATGGATTTGTGCCTCTGTCTCAATCTCAAGCTGGCGCAACTGATTACGCAGTCGATCCACCGTCTGCTCCAACTCCGACAGGTTAAACCTGAGCGCAACATTTTGTTGTTCAAGGCGGGAGCGATAGATACTCACCTCACCTGCGTTATTTACCAGGCGGTCAAGTAGTTCAGACTGAACTCTCACCTGCTCCCGCCTTGACGGGGCGGAAGGCTGATCCGCCACGGATTCATTGACTGCTGCCTGGTGGGCTGCGGCAAATTCGGCGGTAGCTTCCTCCGTCAGAACCGCTTCGTGCTCAGCTTCTGCTTCGACCTCGGTTTCTGCTTCCACCGCATCCAGCGCACTCTGCCCTTCTGCAGAGCTTGAGCGATGTTTGAGCTGCAGCCCTTCAAGCTGTGCCACCAGATCATCAGCGCTGCGCACCAGGGAACCCTTGGAGAGGTCATCAACCTGCTCGGCAAGGCGATCCGCCACCCTCTGGGCCAGTGATATGTCGTCCACGGTTGCGCTAGTCACACCATGCGAGAGAGGCTCCAACAGAGACTCCAGGGCGTGACTGAGGTTGCCGATAGGTGTCACACCAACCAAACGCGCACCCCCTTTCAGGGTATGTAGAGCCCGTTGCAGGTCAGCTATCGGCTCGGTGCCGGTGGGTGCGTTACGCCACTGCTGAAGGCCCTGCTCCATCTCTTCCAGCAGTTCTAACCCTTCTTCCAGGAAGATTTCTGACATCTCTGCATCAACGTCGAGCTCTACCAAATCACCTGTCGTCGGCTCTACCGGCAAGTCAGTGTCACTGGAGAATTCTACTGCTGTCTGAGCCTCGGCTTCTGCTTCCACCTCGTCCAGCGCACTCTGCCCTTCTGCGGTGCTTGAGCGGTGCTTGAGCTGCAGCCCTTCAAGCTGTGCCACCAGATCATCAGCGCTGCGCACCAGGGAACCCTTGGAGAGGTTATCAACCTGCTCAGCAAGGCGATCTGCCACCCTCTGGGCCAGTGACATGTCGTCCACGGTTGCGCTAGTCACACCATGCGAGAGAGGCTCCAACAGAGACTCCAGGGCGTGACTGAGGTCGCCGATAGGTGTCGCGCCAACCAAACGCGCACCCCCTTTCAGGGTATGCAGAGTCCGTTGCAGGTCAGCTATCGACTCGGTGCCGGTGGGTGCGTTACGCCACTGCTGAAGACCCTGCTCCATCTCTTCCAGCAGCTCTAACCCTTCTTCCAGGAAGATTTCTGACATCTCTGCATCAACGTCGAGCTCTACCAAATCACCTGTCGTCGGCTCTGCCAGCAAGTCAGTGTCACTGGAGAATTCTACTGCTGCTTGGGCCTCTGCTGCTGCTTGGGCCTCTGCTGCTGCTTGGGCCTCTGCTGCTGCTTGGGCCTCTGCTGCTGCTTGGGCCTCTGCTTCTGCTTGGGCCTCTGCTTCTGCTTGGGCCTCTGCTTCTGCTTGGG
>JBEVXT010000255.1:0-25884 GCA_040505955.1 Sedimenticola sp.
ATATCATACAATATGATAGGAGTCTTGCCGTCTGAATGTCTTGTAGATGCAAAAAGTGTAAACTACTTTGGCTTTATATGAAGGATGCCCTTATTTATCCCAATAGCCCATCGGCCAGGGTAATAAGCACAAGAAGATCCAATGCATGCATCAAAGACACCTGCAGATTTTGCCTACAGATGGTGGTTGAGATCAGCTACCAGCTCACCGTCTGGTCATACTCGAATTCCGCTTCCGGATCTACTGCATCAACATCAAATATTTGACGCTGATCCAGCTCCAGATAGAGTTTCAGTGGGCCACGGGCAGGTGGGCGACGGTTTCCACCATCCGTTTGCTGTTACAGGCGAGACAGATACCCCTCCCCTTGCATGAATAAGCGATCAGATAATCTTCTCTGCACCCATCGCAACAGGCTCTGGCACAGCTTCCGCTCCTGCTCACGCTAAGTACCTACATCCATGTAGGCACAGCTTCCGCTCCTCGGTAACTGCTCCTGCGTTACTCTACTACCTACATCCCTGTAGGCATGCTCACGCTAAGTACCTACATCCATGTAGGCACAGCCGTATGCATGTATTCCGCACTCCAGGAACTTTCGCAGATCCCGTTCTACATGTTGGGGGATGGGATCATAATCCGGCTGGCCTCTCGCCTGTTGTCCAACCATGTTTCGAGGTGATGCTGCACCACCTGATAGGTTGCCGTGCGCTCTGGTTTTAGACGCTGTTATACACGGATGATGAACTGGCTACCCGTCGTGCAACGATGGAAGCCAAAAGTGCAGTTCGTAATCTCGATCAGCTAGAGTAACGCTTCAAAGTTTCACCATATCAAATTCCTCTGCAGAAATAGGGAATTTTTTGTTTCTCTATTCGTTGTGAAACGCCTGTTTGTAGATTACCCTCACTGTTAGGCGAGGAGCTAGAGGGGAAATTAAGTATTGTGCCATTGGAACTTGAAACCCCCTAAATAGGACGGAAGGGAAGAAAATGCACAAAACAAGATATGAGTCTGGAACCTTATGAGAAGCGGGGGAGTATTTTGTCACTCAGTGTCGCGATAAACAGACTGTTATCAGCTGACTTCCATATAGGTGGAGATGTTGCCCTTCACCGGCGCGTTACGCTGACATCAACCCTTTTGATCGTTACATTGATCGTTTTTCCTGTCTTTTTTTTCATCAATATAAATAATGGAAATAAGATGCTCGCCGTTATTGATGTGGGCATGTTTATTTTTATGCTATTCCCTACGTACGCTCTTTTTATACACAAAAATATAAATATGGCGGCTTACTCCTGCTCTGCAATATTATTTATATTTCTAATTTATTTTACCTATACGCATAAAAATGAAAGTTTTGGTCTGGTTTGGACCTATGCTTTTCCAGTCTATATCATGCCTATGTTGGGCGCTCGGAAGGGAATCGTTGCAGTCTTTGTATTTTACCTACTCATTATGCCGATTTCATATTTGGGCATTGGTGAATGGAACCATGGAAACTGGAACCTCATTTCTTTTGAAAGGTTTCTGATATCGTCCTTGTTTTTTGCTGGCATGGGATGTCTGTCAGAAGTTGCATTCATGCGTGCAGATGAAAAACTGATCCTGGCTAGAAAACGAGAAGAATCTCATGCAGAGAATCTCAGGAAACTTTCGATTACTGACCAGCTAACAGGATTATATAATAGAAGATATTTTGATGAGAGGTTCTCCGATGAACTGAAACGATTACAACGCTACAAATATGCAGCAAGTCTCATTATTGCAGATATTGATTTTTTTAAGCTTGTCAATGACACATATGGGCATCAGGCAGGAGATCATGTGTTACAGGAAGTTTCTTTGATAATGCAATCTACTGTTAGAGAAACTGATTTTATTGCCCGTTGGGGTGGAGAGGAATTTGTCATTTTTTTGCCAGAAACAAACGCAGAGAATGCAATCATACTGGCGGAGAAAATCCGCCTGCTGGTATCTGAAAAAATCATTGAACGTGTTGGAACCGTTAAAATGAGTTTTGGCGTAACTGATTTTGACCACACCGCTATATCCACAGATTCAATTATTCAGCGTGCAGACAAGGCCTTGTATCAGGCGAAGAAAGAAGGAAGAAATCACGTAGTTTTATTTCCGCATGCGGTTTATTCATAATACAAAATGGTCAGCTAACTTGTAGTGAAAAAAAGGATTTCAGTTGCCGGTGTAATGTTGTGGTTAATATTGAAATGAGGCTGAGTATCTCGACTGATAGCGAAGTGAATGCCATTAACTTAGGTGGAAAATTCCCCGTAAACTTTAGGCTCGTCATTCCCGCGTAGGCGGGAGTAGTGGTGCAGGGATGCACCGTTTACGGACCTAAGGATGGAATCCAGGGGCCAGCGCTCCGTAGCGCTGGATACCCGCCTGCGCTGGTATGACGGAAAAGAGGGAAGTTCGACCACTGGGTTCCAACCTATGCAGGGATGACCATGGTATTAAGCTTAAGTTAATGACATTGATAGCGAAGTGGGTGAAGAGAGTGATGTGGCCGGTGAGGATGATTGTGAGTAGCTACTGTAGTTTTGGCCAATTACACGAAGGTATCCACTGAAGCGGTTTTCTCCTCACTCTCTATAGCGCCGCTTCCGATCAGTTTCAGTTGAAGCTTGTCGTTGCTGGAACGGACTTCACTGCTTTTTTCGGCAGCCTCTACCTGCTCTTCCCTGATTTCAGCCAGTATCTGACCACGTGCCGTCGCTGCCATCTGGGTAGCTGATGCGGCCACCTGGAGATCCTGGCCTGATGGATTGGCCGGTGCTAAAGCTGCTCGCCTGATGGTTTCCGCCTTCTGTACGGTTGCCTGTGGGTTACCTTGGACACCCCCGGTGTCAATCCTTACCTCACCACCCACGGCATAAAGTTGACCATCCGGCCCCTTTTGGAACTGATAAGAGGCACCACCTCTTACAACACCGCTACCGGCCGCCATATGGGCTTGTTCATGTGCCCGTACTTCGCGATCCCGAGTCTCCAGCTTTCTTACCTGGGCCCTCTCCTGGGAAGTAAGACGCTCTACCCCTAAGCCTTTCTCTTCACTGCCTGATGAGGGCTCGGCACCGAGAGAGTGGCTTGGGGCTCTGGTATCCTTAGCAGCGCTACTGTGAGTGGCGCCGGAGAAGGGTTGAATGGTTGCGGATATAATTTCCATACAATTAATTTTTACACACCTACTATAAAGAATAGCAGAAAAGTGCCACTTAGCATCACATTGGCGGGATAAGGCCCACTGTACATGCTCTCTGGCAATTATAGATGAGTTGAGTGTTGGCTTTGTAAAGAGCTTATAACACTATGATTAACTGGAGAATTCACTAATGCTATGGAGATGTTTCGCAGCCAGCGGATATGGCCGATACGGCGAATAGGGGAGCCTTCGAAACGTTTGAGAAACTTGGGCTCACTCCACTGAAACAGCTCCACCAGTTATGCCGAATCGAGGTTGTTACGGGGTTGGAAGTCCACTTCGGTAGTGGGGGTGGCAAAGCGGTTCCAGGGGCAGGCCATCAGGCAGTCGTCACAGCCACAGATTCGGTTTCCCATCAATGGACGTCGTGCCTGTGGAATTGCACCGCTGTGTTCGATTGTGAGGCAGGATAAGATTTATCATTAAAAACGGTTTAGAAAATCCTGGTATGCACGGCGAATGCCCTCGCGTAGATCAATCTGCGCCTGCCAACCGAGGGCATTAATGCGCGAGGAGTCCATAAGCTTGCGCGGGGTGCCGTCAGGTTTGGAGGTATCCCATTCCATTTCGCCGTCGAAGCCGACCACCTCTTTGACCGTCTCGGCCAGCTCTTTAATGGTGACCTCCTGACCCGAACCCACGTTGATGTGCGACTGCACCGTGCCGGAATCGTCTGTGAAGGCCATATCTTTATAATCAATGTTTTCGATCAAGAAAACGCACGCTTCAGCCAAATCATCACTGTAGAGGAATTCTCTCTGTGGGGTTCCCGAACCCCAGAGGGAGAGGGACGTTTGGGGTTTGGAGTTGGAGGTCTGAGATAGGGAGATTCCGGTCTTTGCGAGCCAGTCGAGAAGATCTTGGTTTGAGGTTTGTGGTTTGATATTTGAAGGGTCCCCCTCTACCAACTGATAACTGTCAACCGCTAACTCGCTCTTGTAAATGTGGGCCAATTTTTCCCACTGACCCGTTTCAAGAGCATGCGCCAAATGCATTTTGCGGATCATGGCGGGGAGGACATGGGAGTTTTCAGGGTGATAGTTATCACCAGGCCCATACATATTGGTCGGCATCGCGGAGATAAAGTTGGTGCCGTACTGACGGTTGTACGCATCGCAAAGACGGATGCCGGCAATCTTGGCAATGGCGTATGGTTCGTTGGTCGACTCAAGCGGACCCGTCAGCAACGCTTCTTCCTGGATAGGCTGAGGGGCCAGCTTCGGATAGATGCAGCTCGATCCGAGGAAAAGAAGTTTTTTGACGCCATATTTGTATGCCGCATGGATCACATTCATCTCGATCATGATATTTTCGTAGATGAACTCTCCGCGATAGATATTATTGGCCTGAATACCCCCGACTTTTGCCGCAACCAGCACGACAACCTCGGGCCTCTCTACAGCAAAAAATTCCTCAACCGCCTGCTGATTGATTAGATCGAGTTCATTGAAAGAACGCCCGAGCAGATTGCTGTATCCGTACCGCTCAAAGGCGCGCCAAATGCCACCACCGACGAGACCTAAATGGCCGGCGATGTAGATCCGCGCGTTGCGCGGCAGGCGCGTTGCGCCTGAAATTGTTCGTTGTTCGTTGTTCGTTGTTGGGATCATGGTGATTAAGAAGATTGTTACCTTGAATGTGTTGTCCCTAGGAGCCTGTCCGAGAATAGGATACCTACTCGGCAATTGCTCCTGCATTGCTCTAACTACCTACATCCATGTAGGCGTGCGAAAACCCCATTCTGGCCCTTTTTTCTCACTCATTTTCGTTGAATAAGAGTAACTATTCGCCTCAAATGACCGAAAAAATGACTCAAAATGGACTTCCCTCGCTACGGTGCCTATTCTCGGACAGGCTCCTAGTTGTTGGAGAGCTTAACAGTTATCACTCGGCGGCTTATCGGTTGAACTTGAAACACCGAAACTGGCGCATTTCTGAAGTATACGCCCAACCTCATACTCCAAACTTTTCTCAAAACCCTATCGAGTATGGGGCCCCATCCAAGATTTTGAGATCGCCCTCGGTCATAATTTTAACGAGTTCCTCGAACTTGACCGTCGGTTCCCAGCCAAGCTGACTTTTGGCTTTGGCCGGATTGCCGAGCAGTTGATCGATTTCGGTGGGCCGGTAATAACATGGGTCAATTCGAATAATAATTTCACCGGTCGCTCTGTTTTGACCCACCTCATCCACACCCTCGCCCTCCCATTCAACCTTAATACCAACATGGCCAAACGATTTTTCGATAAACTCGCGGACGGTGTGCATTTCGTGGGTGGCAACCACATAATCATCGGGCGTATCCTGCTGAAGCATCATCCACATCATTTCGACATAGTCGGGTGCATATCCCCAGTCACGAAAGGTATTGATGTTCCCCATGTAAAGGCCGTTCTGAACTCCGCGTGCAATGCGGGCGACTGCCATCGTAATTTTTCGGGTCACAAAGGTTTCGCCGCGCCGTGGAGATTCATGGTTGAATAAAATCCCGTTACTGGCGTGCAGACCATAGGCCTCGCGGTAGTTTTTAACCATCCAGTAAGCATATTGTTTGGCAATACCATATGGCGATCGCGGATAAAACGGCGTTGTTTCGGTCTGTGGAATCTCCCGAACCTTTCCGTACAGCTCAGATGTAGAGGCCTGATAAAAACGACAGTCCACCCCGGTCTCCCGAATAGCATCGAGCAAGCGTAGCGTTCCAAGTCCAACGACTTCGGCCGTATATTCCGGCACCTCGAATGAAACCTGAACGTGCGACTGCGCACCGAGATTGTATATTTCCGACGGATGGATTTTTTCGATCAACCGGTTGAGATTACTGGAGTCGGTCAGATCGCCGTAATGAAGAAACATCTTCACCCCGGTTTCATGCCGATCTTTATAGAGATGATCGATTCGATCGGTATTGAATGAACTGGACCGGCGAACAATTCCATGCACTTCGTACCCTTTATCGAGTAACAGTTCTGCAAGGTACGAGCCGTCTTGTCCGGTAATTCCAGTAATGAGTGCTTTTTTCATGAGCAAAGGATAGGTATTTCAACCCCTAAAATCAACAAATTTTGGTAGCGGCTCAGTTTGAATTTTGCCTTTTCCCTATGCTTGAGCGGTCATGCTACACTTGGGGCATGACTACTAAGCGACCAAAACGGCCACGAGATGCAAACCAGCTTGCCAAGTCTATCGTAGACCTGACGACTGGTGATGCTGAGGAAGAAAAGCCGCTTACAGGCAAAGCTAAATCTGGTCATCATGGCGGTAAGGCAAGGGCAAAAGCACTCACTGACGAACAGAAAAAGGAAATCGCACGCGCTGCAGCAAATGCGCGCTGGAAAAGAGGTTAAGCAGCGTCTTCCGTTTCGCCCATTGTTGCAAGCCTCAATTCAACATCAAACTCCATATCAGCTGGAAGAATTTCCACTTGCTGTTCTGGTGACCTCTCATCATTCCAATGCAATTGATCTAACCTTAGTTGTACTTGGTCGTCAATCGACTGCTCCCGACGCATTACACAAGCCTTACGAAAACTTTTTGGTTTAGCTTTTGGGTCGTCAATATCTAAATACAGGAAGGAGAGTTGCCCACCAGCTGAAGACTTAGGAACAGCGTGATAACCACGATACGGGTTACCTGTTTTCTTGTCATATCTTATATCTTGACGAGCCGCGTCCTTGAATTGCTTTGCAAGCCTTTCTTCTTCAGTGATTGGTGGTGGTGCCTCCCACCCCATATCGATAGCCATTTTTGCTACTTCGTGCATATCGACTTCTGTATTGCCAGTTTTATCCATCCAGTAGCGGATAAATCGCTGGCGATCATTGACCTTAGACATTAGTCCTCCTATTCATCAATCGGGTACACATTTCCCCACCCATCAACCGCAGTCCCAGTAATCACATTATCTCTAATATGAGCTAGGTGCTGCCTAAACCTGTCATACCTACCTGTTCTATATTGAAGCTGTCCAGCAACAATACCCGGATGAACTCCAAGTATTTTTGAAAATCCAATCAAGTCACGTTCAGAGAAGAAAGGTGCTTTACGTAAAACAAAACTATCCATTTTTTGCTTTGGTACGCAGTATTCTTGAGCTGCACTATTCGCTAATCTTTCTTCTTCTGGGATACCTGAGCCTGTTCCCGCATTTTCTCCTTCCAGTTCGGCATCTAGCATCATGGCTGAACGCCCATGCTCTAGGCGAACGTGCTCCAACTCATGCCTCAACACGAACCAAAAATTATCAATACGATCATGTCTCGTCGACAATCCTACAACAGGAGAAATATCGTCCAGCCAAAAACAAACACCATCAATTTGAGACTTTGGTAGGGCTTCGACAATTACAAACCGGATTCCACATTCAGATAATATTCTAGGAACATGCCTTGCCTCTTCTGGCGCAACAGTAAGCTTATGTAGTTTTGGTAACGCTTGCTCTAGTGCTTTTTTTGAATATGGTTTAACCAATAGCTCATCTGCAATAGACTTCACTCGGTATAACCAAGCTAATTGTGATGGAGTAGGATCAGTATTCACCATAGTTTTACGAGCAGCATGAGGGAGTATTTCTATTTCGTCAGACTTAGAAACACCGAAAAATTTAACGAGGCCAGATTCCACGGCCTTTAAATCGTGCACATCGCTGGCTGCTATCCAGCCACGTTTTATCATTGCGGCAATAGGCAAATCTCCAAACAATGTTGCTCGAGTAGCCCGCCCTTTGTCGGGCCGAGAGGATATTCTGGCTACGGCTAAATCATATTGACGCTGTAATGCTAGAAATCGATCCGCTTCAATATCGAACACATCTTCTAGGGCTAATGCTGTTTCAGTTGTTACTTTGCCTTTCCCTGCCACAATCTTATTTATTGTGCTTTCATCTTTCTCCAACACTATAGCCAAGGTACGCTGCGACCAGCCTCTTTCCTCAAGTAAGTCAGCAATTAATTGGCCTGGAGTGCTGTATTCTGTTTCCATGGGCTGATTATATTCCAGTCCATGAGACGAAGCAACGGAAACATGGGCAAATACTCAAACTGAACAAACATGCTTGACAAATAGGTTATTAAGCATATAATTTCAGTATGAACAAATTAAGCACTAAACAGCGCGCCCAAATTATCCACATGCTTGTAGAGGGGAATTCTCTAAGAGCTACGGCAAGGATGGCGGATGTAAGCCGAAACACTGTTGATAAGCTACTTCGTGATGTTGGAGCTGCTTGTTTGGCCTATCAAGATGAGCATTTGCGGAACCTGCCTTGTAAGCGCATCCAATGTGATGAAATCTGGAGCTTTGTTTATTCCAAGCAGAAGAACATACCGAAAGAGTTAGAAGATCATTTCGGTATTGGTGATGTATGGACATGGGTTGCCATGTGCGCCGATACAAAGATAGTACCTTGCTGGCATGTAGATAACCGTGGCGCGGCTGCTGCTAAGAGTTTTATTAACGATCTAGCAAATCGTCTTGCCAACAGAGTTCAACTCACCACTGACGGCCATAAGGTCTATGTGGATGCTGTAGAGGGCGCTTTTGCTGGCGATATCGACTATGCCATGCTGGTCAAGTTATATGGTGGTGATAAGAGCCAAGAGAAGCGTTATAGCCCTGCGGCATATGAAGGAGCCAAGAAGGAAAGAATCAATGGTAACCCAGAAAAAAAACATATCTCTACTAGCTACATTGAGCGCCAGAACCTCACCATGAGAATGAGCATGCGTCGGTTCTCCAGGCTAACCAATGCTTTCAGCAAGAAGCTTGAAAATCATATGCATGCTATCTCACTGCACTATATGTACTATAACTTTAGCCGGATTCATAAAAGCTTGCAGGTCAGCCCAGCTATGGAAGCTGGTGTAACTGACCATCTTTGGACTTTGGAAGAGATTGCAGGGCTAATCCCAGATGAACAACCTAAGAAACGTGGGACTTATAAGAAGAAAAAGACCATCACTCACGAAAAGTGAGCAGGTCAAAATACATTAGCCGCGTTTCATCTGTACCATCATCAGTAATTAGGAAATCAAAACCGTTCTTCTGATAAAAGCTAATAGTTCTTTCTTTATTGTAAGCATCAACGATGATAAACCGGCAGCCAGTTTTGTTGCCCTCTGTGAACCAGACTTTCACAAAATCAAGAAGTGCAGTGCCAATACCCACTCCAGCACTATTCTCGGATATCGCCAATCTTCCTATTTTTACAGCAGGCATACTTCTGTAGCGTTTAGCGCGCGGGATGCCCTTTAGTATCTTCTTCCAGCGTGACTTAGTTAAATACTCTTCTTTTAGAGAATCATTCGAGACACTAATAAAGCCAATAGTTTCAGCATTCTGCTCCAGAGTGTAAGTCACTGCTACCAATTCCTTGCCACTGGCTATGGAATCTGTGCGGAAAAACTCATTTAGATCACTGTCGCCACAATCAAAGGCAGGACGAGCGTGTTCTGGGTCTAAGCGACGGAGGGAGAGAGCATCCATACCCACTGTAACTGAACTAACTTACAACCAAGCTGATGCGCCTGAAATTCTCTTTTGCTCTTTTGTAGTCCGAGGATGGTACTTTTTTATTTTCAGTCTTATTGGCTTCAATAGCCTGACTGAAAGCTCTGGCATCTTCACCTTTTAGTATTGGGGTTTCTTTTACTTTGCGCGCCATATTTTCCTCCTTGTGCCGGTACATCAGACGTATGACCTACTGAAGGCCAGCGACCTCAAATGCTAAGAGGTGACTATATATCATTAAAGTGTAGCAGCTGACTAGGAATATTCTTTGATGCAGGACATTCATTCTTGGCCTCTAACCATACTGTATAGTCTATTAAGCATCGTTCATGGATTGATTTATATCAATTTGGTTGTTGTCGACATTATGAAATATTATAATTGCAAATTCTATGCCGAGCTAAATTCAAACTGAGCCACTACCCAAATTTTCAGATACCCAGCGGGGTATCCTGTACCAACCCCACGGATGCCGGTGAGGATGATACTGTGCCACCGGGGCGGTGGCATCAGGAGGGCAATCCGACCAAGAAACTCCGCCGTATCCGACCACAGGTGGGGCATCGGGACATTGCTCCCTGAGGGTACGATCTATGACCCGTAATCCAACGTGGAGGAGCACTCCCACCTTGACCACGACCCACCTCTGGCTGGAGAATCCCTTGGAGCCTGTCCGAGAATAGGAACCGTAGCGAGGAAATGCCATCCACTCCCGCAGAGAATCAAAGCGAGTGATATCACCCAGCTCCGCCAGTGTTGTCATCGCAGTTATGCGGCTTACACCTTGGATTTCACAAGCTCAACCCAGGCTACTAACTGTACTACAGACTTCATCCACTCTTTGGGTGGCAGCTCATTCTCGCAGCTAATGCCGGTGAAGCCTGATGCCTCGGATTAGAGGAAATTGACCCTGTTCAAAAAAGCTCTTTTGGTGACAGCCCTTTTTTATATATAGTAGCGACAACCTGTTAGCTGCTATCAGATACTAATGAAAGACTCCTGCCGCACACCTGCCTACTTTGCAAAATTTGTCTGCACTGGCCCCGAGTGCCCCAACACCTGCTGTCAGGCGTGGGATATCGTCATCGACCGGGAGCACTATGATGGGGTGCGCAAGAGCATGACCGATACCCCGGGAAACGCCGCTCTTTTTAAACGCCATGTAGTGGTCAATAACTCACCCAGTAATCAACAGTATGCCCAAGTAACCATGCGTGACGATGGCTACTGCCCACTGCTGAAAGATGATGGCCTTTGTCTGATTCATGGCAGCTACGGCATAGATAAACTGTGGAATGTCTGCACTATGTACCCTCGGGTGGTATCAAAAAACATCGACCACTACGAGCTGGCAGGCGCCCTCTCCTGCCCCGAAGTCGCCCGCCTC
Source organism: Sedimenticola sp. (assembly GCA_040505955.1). GTDB lineage: Bacteria > Pseudomonadota > Gammaproteobacteria > Chromatiales > Chromatiaceae > Vondammii. The sequence continues at coordinate 11,124 of JBEVXT010000255.1, forward strand.
TGCCTGGAAGATGAGACTCCTCTAAAAACGGTGGACTACCCACTCTCCAACCTCCCGAGACCGGAAGGTTTCCCACTCCACCGGGAAATCGATGGCACTGAACAAGACCCTTATCTAACCAATTTTTCACGGGTAAGGGATGCACTTATGCTGATCATGGGAGATGAAGAGGAGGCTCTGGAGGCGCGGCTCTTTCACCTTGCCACCCTCGCCAACCAGCTCTCCGGCTTCTATTTCAGGCGCTGCCCACCTCTTGACCAGATACTACTCTCCACCACCCTGGGCAAAAGTCTTACCCAAGATGAGTGTCACCGCTGTGCCGAGACGATAAACAGTTATTATGTGAGTGAGCCGCTGGCGGTATCCTTGGTGATACCTATCATCCAACTACTGCAACAGCATGATGCCGGGCTGGAAATCAGCCAGCTGATCAAAGCCATCGAAGAGCAACACCCTGCCGCCATGGTAGAGGGGATTCTTGATGCAGAGTACTTCAGGCAGGAGATTATCAAAAGGCAGGCATCGCTGGACAAAAGCCTCCTGCAGCGTATTGATCGCTGTATCAGCCGATATGTCATCAACTGTCTCTATCGTGAATATTTCATCATCATGCCAAGCATCCATGAGTATCTACAGCTCCTGCTAATACGTGTCGCCTTTCTTCGCTTTCTACTGCTACTACACCCAACACTATCCAGCCTGGGCAGCAGCGAAGCGATAGATAAGACCCTGATACAGGTGATGAGCAACTTCTCCCGCAACATTGATCAGAGCCAAAACCTGCTGAGGGTGGTTTATGATGCACTCAAGGAGCAGCAACTGCTCGGCCATGAACATGCACCCGGCTTAATACGCCTGACAGCATAGTAGCGGTTGTAACCTGTTATGACACTCTTCTGTCGCTATAAAAAGACCCTACTGCTCACTAGCGGCCTGCTTATTCTGCTGCTTGTTGCTCCAACGATACTGCGTGCGCTTGGACAGGCACTTATCAGGCATGACACCGTGCTGAAGAGAGCCGATGCCGCTGTCGTCCTCAGCACCGGCATCGGCTACTCACCACGACTTCTACAGGCGGCTGAGATATATAATAAGGGGCTGGTGGATCGTGTAGTGATCAATGGCAATCGTAAGACCGACTTTATCCGCCAGTTAGAAGCCCAAGGTTTTACCGCATCCTCCCCCTGGTATGAAAACCCGGTGGCCATGCTTGAGTTCTTCGGTGTGCCAAAAGAGAAGGTGATAGTCATCAACGCAGAGCGGGCCTATGACACCATCTCAGAGGCGGCAATCACAGGTAGCCAGCTGCCCCAACACGCCATTAAGTCGATCATTGTCACCACCAGTAAATTTCACACTCGACGGGCGCGCTATATCTGGCAACAACAGTATCAAGCACAATTCACAATCCAGATGGCCGCTGCTGACAAAGACCCCTTCGACCCTGATCATTGGTGGCACAGCGGCAGACAGATTCGCCAACTCATGGCTGAGTACGGTGCATGGCTCTACTACTGGGGCAAATCGAACCCCACAGCGCCGCTGGAGAAGGAGCATTGATGGCAACCCTGGATAACAAAATGCCTACCCTGATTGCCGATATTGGCGGCACCAACGCCCGCTTTGCTATGTGGGACCCTACCGAATGCCGACCGATGGCGGTAGATATAGTCAGCTGCGAGGCATTCGGCGACATTGGCGATGCCATTGAGCAGTACCTTGCCAGCAACAACATAGCCACCCCCACACGGGCAGCCATGGCGTTGGCCGCCACCCTTGATGGCGACCAGATCAGTCTGACTAACGGCCCCTGGTCCTTCTCCGCCAAATCCCTGCGCCGACGGCTTGAACTTGAACAGCTGTTGATACTCAATGACTTCACCGCTCTGGCAATGTCACTACCCTACCTTAGCGCGGATGAGCAGCTGAAAATGGGGGGTGGTGACCCCGCGCCCCTGGGTGTAAAAGGTATTATCGGTCCGGGAACAGGCCTTGGTGTATCCGGCTTGATCGCCACCGGAGATGGGCGATGGCTGCCACTGCAGGGAGAAGGGGGGCATGTCACCTACGCGCCAATCGCTGCCAACGAGGTGGCTGTCATCGATAGGCTGCAGCAGCGGTTCGGCCACGTCTCTGCTGAAAGAGTCATCTCAGGCCAGGGGTTGGTGAACATTCATCAGGCACTGTCTGAGATTAATGGCAAACCAGCCAGCACACTGCCTGCCAGTGAGATCAGTCGCCTGGGAATGGCGGATCAATGCCCAATCTGCCGCGACAGCCTGACCTTTTTCTGTGCTGCGCTGGGCACTGTTGCCGGTAACCTCGCACTCACCCTCGGTGCCCAGGGCGGCATCTATATTGGGGGTGGAATTCCACCAAAGCTTGGTGATTTTTTCCTCAACTCACCGTTTCGGGAGCGCTTCGAGCGGCATGGCCGTTTTACTGAATACCTCAAGCAGGTCCCCTGCTACCTGATCAATACCCCTTACCCTGCATTGACCGGTGCCGCCCAGGCGCTTTTCGCTGACCTGCAGGGCATTGGACTCCGCGCAGAGTAACAAGAAACGTAACTATTCAGCGGTAATCAGGAACTCAGGCGTAGGAGCGAACTTGTTCGCAAAGAGCGTGTTTCGTAGTCCATCGCGAACAAGTTCGCTCCTACAACACCTCTGTTCCACCATAACTGTGGTTTTCTGGATTTTGCTACAGAGCCGGTTTAACCTAGAATCCGCAGTTGGACGGGGTGAATTGTGGATTCTAGGATAATCGGTTGGCTATCATGAAAAACAAGTTTGAAATACATGCCGTTATCACAACGATCCAGGAGCCAACGGCTTCCGTTCACGTGCTTGTTAACCGTCTTTCTGAGGTAAATGGAAAACTTATTGTTGCTGGTGATTCAAAAGGGCCTCAATCCTACACCGCACCAATAGATAGGCCATGGCCAGTTGAGTTCCTATCTCTCTCGTCTCAGCAGTCCAGCATATTCAAACTAGCAAAGAATCTTCCTGAAAATCACTACGCACGTAAGAATATTGCTTATCTAAAAGCGATAGCATGTGGTGCATTGTGTATATATGAGACAGATGATGACAATGCCCCCATGGATCAGTGGCAGCCCCGTTCGGAATTTCTTGCAAGAGCGAGAGTGGTACCTGAACATGATTCCCGGTGGATAAATGTATATCGCTATTTTTCTTCCGATACAATCTGGCCGCGCGGTCTTCCATTGGATGAAATATCAAAATCCATACCAGATACGCAAATGGCGCAGGAGCCTCGGCGCGCACCTATCCAGCAGGGGCTCGTGAATGGGTCTCCAGATGTGGACGCCATATGGAGGCTTGTAATGGATCGATCTTTCTCCTTTGATAGAGGAGAGAGCCTCTATCTTGAGCCTGGCAACTGGGTACCTTTCAATACACAGAGTACTTGGTGGTGGCCACTCGTCTATCCACTACTCTATATTCCAAGCTACTGCTCATTCAGAATGTGTGATATATGGAAAAGCTTTGTTGCTCAGCGTTGTCTATGGGAGCTAGGTTTTGGTGTTGCATTTCATGCTCCTGAAGTAATACAGGAGCGGAATCCTCATGATCTAATGAATGATTTTCGGAGTGAAATACCGGGATATGAAGGCAATCGTGAAATATGTAGTATCCTGTCAGACCTAGTACTTGAAAGAGACGAGGAAGCAGTTGCTAGAAATCTACGTTGTTGTTACAACGAATTAATAAAAAAAGGATTTTTCCCTGAAAGCGAAAACATTCTACTTGACTCTTGGTTATCTGATCTTGATGCTGCAAATAATGCATACAGTAGAAATTGATCCTTAATTTGTATCACGATACAGCCTTAAACAGGCATCTTGTGAGTAAGCTGGAGGATGGCAATCAACTCCTGGCAAAGGTTTCGGCTGCTATCATCTGAGCAACAACCGCTCCGATATACCCATGGGTATTGAAGTGTTCATAAACTCTTCTCCTCTGCTGAGGAGTGGCTTCAAGGGCCTGTTCGCACGCTTCGGTCATAGAAGCCAGGTCACCATGTGAATAGCGCAGCACCAACTCCGCTTCAACAAGTTCCTGGAGCCTTCCTCCCTGCCAGGAATCTTCAATGACAGGTATCTGCCCCAGGCAACCGCTCCAGAATGGCCTGTCGGTATGGGTGTAGCGCATTGCCGGGGTGGTAAAGGTTCTTCCCTCAGGGCATAGGTGTGCTTTGTACTTTGCCAGCCCACCCCTTTGGTTCATGGGAATAGAGTGGTCATATATTGCCAGAAACCTGTCTTTAAAGTGCTTTTGAAGATGATCTACCTGTTTTTTTCTGTGTCCGGTGAGGCCCATTGATGAACATAAAAAAACAATCTGCTTGTTTACCTCTTCAATAAATGGATGAGCGTAGGGAATCATATTTGCCAGCGGACTGCTGTGCAGAGTGATGCATGTCGGGTTCAAAGAGGCTGAAGCAGCCTGATCCAGTGGCATTTCATCGTGAACCAGGATATTCAGATATTTTGCCACCCTGGCAAAGGAGGGCATGTACCTGCTCGCCTCGTCATATGCCCAGTAGAATACTTTGCCCCCCTTGCGGGTGAACAGTGTGAGTATTCTGTCGATGACAGGCTCGATCTTATGAGGGTGCTGAGAAATCATGACCAGCCAGGGTGTGACGTCAGGCTCCACCTCTTCCTCTACGAGTTCCTGTAACCCTAAAATCCCTACGATCTTTGCCGGTTCAAACTGGAGTTCGGGATGAGACAGTTGTGAGTAACATCGCAAATTCTCTCCATCCCAATCACAATCGAGCTGTGCCAGTTGCAACAGAGCCTTGTCTGTGGGATCTGCGACAAGCGGTTTGATATCTAAGCTTGGGAGTTTTTCCAGATACACTGAAGCCTGTAACAGTGATTCTGCCCATAAAGAGAAATAGTAAATTTGTACACGAGGTGTCATGGAAGGGATAGGAATTTGCTTTTGCTTTTGCTTTTGCTTTTGCTAAGCGAAGAGAACGAAGCCGCATCGCCCCCCGCCAACCTCTGAATCTGCGTCATTTTTCCTCTCCTTCACCGCTTCCATAAGAATTATGGTTCTATACTCACCTTCAAACATCAACACTGTCAACAATCAGCACGCATTTCCAGCAAAACAGTGTAATTTCACCACCCGAGACACAAACAGCCCCCCCTCACCTCTTCAGACAATATCCTGCAACGGCCCATAAGTCAGTGGTATCTGGCCATTCTGCGGCCAATCATCCTCTGTCGGCAGTGCCCGAAGTGGCCGCCGTGGATCCCAGACACCGACATAACGAAGTATCTGCTCGATTACCGGTACCTCATCAATCACCGCCAGGAAGCGTTCCATCCCCTCGGCCAATAATCGAAAGAGCTTGTTGCGACCATGCGAAACCTGACCCGGTTAGTGATGGCGAAGATAGGGCGGTATTTTAGTGCGCATTACATGACGGTGAGCCGGGCGGTAAAGAAGGCAGCAGAAAGGGTGTAATATTGGAATGTTAGAGCTGACCCCGCTGCTGTGCTACGGCCAATCCGTTCGATCCGGTGTGGGATGCATACTTCGAGGACCACGATAAAAAAAGCAGGTTCTGGCTGTAAGTACCGTACTCAGGGCAAAGATATATAGTATGCAGGATGGAATCTGTCCTGTTTGTGCGCAGGTGATCCAGTATGAAGAGGAACTTGTACTGCATCATCGGGATGGCAAGCAACGAAACTTCAAGCTTGCCAATCTGGTGTACTATCACCCTAGCTACCACCAACAGATATATTACAATGAGGCCAGATAGTAAAATGAAACCGTCGCGTCCTTCGGGGCGTTTGTCATGCTTGAGCCGTATACATGCGGTTCTGAAGAGGGAAAGGGCCGTGAGACCCTGACCTATCCAAAGACCGAAACAAGAAGAACCGATGAAGTGCCTTATTGTTACAACACACCCACTAAATGACAGTCTCTGCAAACTGTTGGCTAAGCACGTCGAGAATAAGCTGAACCACATGGGCCATGAGGTGACTATCGAAGATCTCTATGCTGAGAAATTTGAACCCGCATTAACAGCCGCAGAAAGAGAGTCTTATTATGGTGATAGTTACGAATCATCAAATATCGCTGCACAAGTAAGCAGGCTTAAGGAAGCGGAGGCACTGATTCTGTTGTTTCCAACCTGGTGGTTTGGTTTTCCGGCCATGCTCAAGGGGTGGTTCGACCGAGTCTGGGGGCCGGGAATCGCCTATGACCACGCAAGTGATTTTGGGCCAATCAAGCCTCGGTTGGAGAATCTAAGGAAAGTCCTAGTGGTAACAACACTAGGTTCTCCTTGGTGGGTAGACCATCTAGTAATGTGGCAACCAGTGAAGCGAATAATGAAATTGGCATTGCTAGGTGCCTGCACTAAAAAAAGCAAACTTCAATTCTTGTCCTTATACAATAGCGAAAAACTGAATGAGCAAAAAATAGCGGCGCTTAAGAATAAGATTGAAAAAGAACTCGTCGCTTGGAGAGAGTAATATTCTTATAGAAGCGGTGAAGGAGAAGAAAAATAACACGGATTCAGAGGCTGGCAAGGGGCGATGTGGCTTCGTTCTCTTCGCTTAGAAAAAGCAAATTCCTATCCCTCGCTATGTAATCTAATCAACCAGTCTTTGACCGCCGCCACAGATGGCGCTTTCTTGCGCTCTGGGTGGATAAGCAAGATTATAGGCCTTTCTGCAAACACGGTATCATCATCCATCCTCACAAACCTCTTGTCATTATCGCCGATCCATTCTGGCAACATAACTTCGCCACCAATGCTTGCGGCAGCGTTAGCAAGCAGGTCAAGGCGGTCTGCTCGCAGAAACGGGGCCATATCCGGACGCAAGTCTGATAATAGTTGCATCTCTGGTAGATGCTCTAGCGACTCGGTATATTGCACAATTGGTGCATTATGCGGCGCAGCAGTTTTCGCGCGGTAACGGCGGAACTCAATCGATGCCAAGCGCCGCATGACGGCAATGGACTCTTCTGGCCAGGCAAAGCGGACAGCAATGTCAGCTTCGCGCTGTTCAAAATTCACAAGGCGATCCTCGCTAGCAATATCTACAACGATTTTGGGGTGAAGCTCTAAGAGCTCATTGAGATGAGGCGCAAGCACGTTGGTTGCATAAAATCCTAAGCACGAAATCGTTACGCGGCCTGCGAGCTCGACACGAGCCCTAGAAAGAATAGCTTTGGTGGCTCTCGATGCATCCGCCATGCTCAGTATGGCTTGCTCTGCCTGTAAAAGTTGAGGCGTCGGTACCAACCTTCCTTCATGACGGTCAAACAAAGCTCCACCCAATATCTTTTCAAGACGTGAAAGTCGTCGGGACGCCGTGGTCTGATCGATCTGCAACAAACGACCAGCACCTGATAATGTGCCAGATTCCATTATCGTGTTGAGAAGTTCGATGTCACTCCAAGTTGTCATACTGATATTTAAACCCTGCATTTATGCAGATGCAAGTCATAAAATCGCAGATTGCCTGCAATATACACTATCCTCCATAATCCAAATGAAACAGGAGAACACAAAATGAATGAACCCAAGACACTTTTGAACCTCGCCGGATTTGAACCGCCTATCGCCCAATTTTCTGATACGGTTCTGGTCATAATCGATGCCCAGAACGAATATGTTAGCGGCCCGGTCCAACTTCCGGATGTTGCCACCACAATCGCCAAGGTGAAAAACCTTCTTGCCGCCGTGCGCGGAGCTAACGGTAAAGTAATCCATATTGTCCACCGTGGTGCTCCAGGCGGATTGTTTGACCTGACAGATCATCGTGGCGCGATCATTGACGACTTAAAACCAAAAGGTGGCGAGGCAGTCATTGAGAAGACGAAACCAAACGCATTTGCTGATACAGATCTTGCCGCTAAACTTGGCGAACCGGGCCAGTCGATACTGGTAGCTGGCTTCATGACACATATGTGTGTTTCTTCAACAGTGCGCGCAGCGCTGGATCTCGGATATCCTGCAACCATCGCTGCGGATGCCTGCGCAACACGCGATTTACCACAAATTGGCGGTGGCATGATTTCTGCGGCGGATCTTCACGCAGCTGAATTAGCAGGACTTGCAGATCGATTTGCAGCGATTGCCTCTGTCAAAGAGGTTTTAGGCGCGCAGGCATAAGTACATAATCTAACTCAGCAATACTGGATTAAATTATCCAAAGCTTTCAAATTCCGGAAGGAATAAAAAACCATGCTCTAAGAACATGGTTTTGATTGCGCCCTATAAGGGCGTATAAAGAAACCCACCTAATTTCAATCAGGGTCTCTTCGTAGCCTGGGCTGAGTGGAGCGAAACCCGGGGGAAATAGCGCAATAACTACCCGGGTTTCGCTTCGCTCAGCCCAGGCTACAGCATCTATTAACTTAATGACCATGACCCACACAATGTGTTGCTAAGCAGTACCAAAACCACAATGGACTGCATGAGTAAAGTTGAAATTTCTGACTGGCATAGCCATCGGATCACTGGTGCTGTAGCTATAGCTCTCCTTTCCACTAGCCCCCACTGATAGACTGGCGTCGAAAGCTGCTAGGGGTCAAGACAATGCCCGGGCGGCTGCCACCGCCGCCTGCCCCAGGGAAATGCCGCCATCATTGGCGGGAAATAACCCCGGACTGAGGACTGTAAGACCCGCTTCACGCAGTCGCCCGCTCACCTCTTCCAGCAGACGCTTGTTCTGAAATACACCGCCAGAAAGTACCACCGTCTGCAACTCCCGCTCACGACACAGGTCGATAGCCAGAGAAGCCACTGTGGCCGCCACACCGTCGTGAAAACGGGCCGAAATAGCAGCCACCGGTACACCGGCCTGGAGATCACTCAGCAGAGCTAACCATAGAGGCCGCCAGGAGAGCTGCAATCCGCCCTCTACGATCAGCCGGTCGGCGCAATAACCGGCAGACTCGTCATCATCCACGGCGGAAGAGACCGCCTCCAGTTCGATTGCCGCCTGCCCCTCATGGCTAACCGACTCACGGCAGATCCCGAGTGCCGCCGCCACGGCATCAAAGAGCCGTCCACAGGAGGAGGCGGTGGGTGAGTTGAGTCCACGGGCGAGCATCTGATTGAGGTTCGCTGTCGGTTTCTTCCGCAGACACTGAACCAGTTCCAGTTCGCCATATTCAGCAACCGTTTTTTCCCAACCAAATAGCTGCGCCAGATAGGCATAGGTGTTCCGCCAAGGCTCCATCATCGCTTTGGCGCCACCGACCATAGCCACCGGCTGGAAACCGGCAAGCCGGGTGATCCGTCTGTAATCGGTAAGTAAAAACTCACCGCCCCAGAGTGTGTCGTCATCACCATAACCGAGACCATCCAGGGCAATGCCAAGAAGCGGGGGGGTATCCAGGCTTAGCCCCTTTTCGGCCATGCAGGAGGCAATATGGGCGTGGTGGTGTTGCACCTCCTCCAACTGCAGCGTCTGCTCCTCAACCAACCGCCGCCCCCACTGACTGGAGAGGTAATCGGGATGCCGGTCTATGGCGATGACCTCCGGTTGGTGATCATAAAGCTGCCGGTAGAGCGCCAGGTTATGGCGGTAGTCCCGGTGGGTAGCGCCATCCTCCAGATCACCCATATGCTGGGAGACGACCGCCTCACCCTCCCGCAGCAGGCAGAAACTGTTTTTCAGCTCCCCGCCCATGGCAAGGATCTGTGGCGCGGCCTCAAAACCGGCGGGTAGAGTGATAGGGGCCGGCGCATAGCCGCGAGCCCGACGCAGCAGCCTCGGCTGACGATCCATTAGACGCACCACTGAGTCATCCAAGCGGTTGACAATATCGCGATCGTGAAGGAGCAGATAGTCCGCTATTTGTCCCAGGTGACTGCGGGCACCCTGGTTGCTGATCACCTGAGGCTCATCGGAGCTGTTGCCGGAGGTGAGTACAATCGGCTGTTCCAACGCCTGCATAATCAGATGGTGCAGCGGGGTGTAGGGGAGCATAAAGCCGAGTGTATTCTGCCCCGGTGCCACCTCATCGGCCACCTTGAGTCCTCTACTCTCCAGTATAACGATGGGGGCTGCCGGGCTTTCCAGCAGTTCCGACTCCGCCTCATTGACCGAGGCAAACCGCCTGACCATCTCCAGATCCCGCGTCATCAGGGCAAACGCCTTGTGGTAGCGATGTTTCCGTTCTCTCAGTCGTGTTACAGCCTCCCTATTGGTCGCATCACACGCCAGGTGGATGCCGCCAATTCCCTTGATCGCCAGAATCTTCCCTTGTCTGAGCAGTCTCACCGTTGCTGCTATATCATCCTCACCCGGCAAGAGCTTCACTAGGGTGCCATCCACCTTTTCCAGCCAAACCCGGGGCCCGCAATCGCCACAGGCGTTAGGCTGGGCGTGGAAGCGGCGATCCGCTGGATTCTCATACTCCGAGAGACAGGAGGGGCACTGGATAAAGGGCGCCATGCTAGTGGTGGCGCGGTCATAAGGGATGGAACGGATGATAGAGAGGCGAGGCCCACAGTGGGTACAGTTGGTAAAGGGGTAGCGGAAGCGGCGATTGTCAGGATTCATCACCTCCTGCAGGCAGGCTTTACAGGTGGCGGCATCAGGCACCACACCGGTCTGCACCCTCCCGCTACGGCTGGGAACAATGGTAAAACCGCTATCAGCCGGTGCAGAATCGAGGGGAGAACACTCAATGGCATCGATGCGGGAGAGCGGTGGCGCCTCCCTCTCCAGAGCATCGATAAAACGCTCCAGCGCCTCTTCCTCTCCCCAAACGTGGATCAATACACCCTTTGTATCGTTCCACACCTCGCCATTCAGAGCGCAGGCGGTGGCTAGACGCCAGACCGTGGGGCGAAAGCCAACCCCTTGCACCAGCCCCCGCACCCGGATTCGCTCACCGCGCTGTAGCACCCTCATCAGCGGCCCTTGAGAAGCCCCTTGAGTACCGCATTGGCCAGATCTTCGGTGACAAACTTGGTCAGCAGCGCATCAGCACCACTGGCTACTGCATTCTCCTTGCTCACCTCCCCGGCCAGGGAGGAGTGAAGTAGTACATAGGCGTTGCAGAAATCAGGATTTTTTCGTATCTCCCGGGTAAGAGTGAAACCGTCCATTCGCGGCATCTCGATATCGGAGATCACCATATCCACATGGCGCCCCTCCCGGTAGAGCTTCTCCATCATCTCCAGCGCCTCAATACCGTCAAGTGCCGACAGATTGTCGATACCGATCATACCCAGGGTGCTTGAAGTCTGATTTTGCGCCATGCTGGAGTCATCCACCACCAGCACCAGCTTCTTACTCAGGGCCAGCAGTTGCGCTTCGTTGAGACTGACGCCGTGGCCGGTGCTATCAGCAGGCGGTGCCACTTCATTGAGCACACGCTCAACATCCAGCACCTCCATCAGCACCTCATCGAGCTGCACCACTCCGGTGATGTAGTTGTTAACCCCGGCGGACTTTGGCACCGGATTGATGGCATTCCAACCGATAGTTACAATTCTATCCACCTTACTGACCAGGAAACCCTGAAGTGAACGGTTAAACTCGGAGATAATGATAGAACTCTGTGACAGATCATTATCCCTGGCGGGTGAGAGTCCGATAGCGGCTGAGAGATCGATCACCGGCAGCGTACTGCCACGCAGATTGGCCAAACCGACCACCGCCGGATGCGAACCCGGAACGCGATCCAGTGCCTGATAGGGGATCACCTCCCTTATCTTCAGGACGTTGATACCGTAGATATGTCCTTTCCACAGACTGAACAACAGCATCTGCTGCTGCCCGCTGATCGCTCCAGTTGACTGATTGCTGATTATCGACATCTCATATCCGGGATTGGGAATTTATCCGATAGGTTAAAGAATAGCGCCCCTACTCTCAACCTGCAGACGTTTTTCGACCCTAGGGGAGATTACAAGACAGATGGTGAACATAACTACTCAGCAATATGCTGCTGTAAGCGCACAGAGAGGTATTCTCAGCTTCATTCTCGCACAGGCGGGTGCCCAGAGGGCGGCACTCCGTAGCTCTGGATACCCGCCTGCGCGGGTATGACAACCTCCCCGTCGTTCCCGCGCAGGCGGGAACCCAGGATTCAGCGCTCCGTTGCACTGGTTACCCCCTGCGCAGATATGACGCACCCCCGCCGATAAAAGTCAGGGGTCGGAGTCGATTGCGCTAAAGATAGTAGAGAAATTAACCGTCACTTGCCGCAATCGACTCCGACCCCATGCACCGGCTGAATTGTTACCTTCAGACAAACTCACCCGCCGCATGCCCCGAAGACCAGGCCCATTGAAAATTATAGCCCCCAAGGTGTCCGGTCACATCCACTACCTCACCGATAAAAAAGAGCCCGGGACAACAGCGGCTCTCCATGGTTTTTGAAGAGAGCCAGGCGGTATCCACCCCGCCGAGGGTCACTTCCGCCGTGCGATAGCCTTCCGTAGTCGATGGCTTCAGCTGCCAGTCACTCAGGCCGGTGGCAATCTCCTGCAGGAGTTTATCGCTAAAATCACCCACCGGTCTGGCGACAAAGGCGGGCCAGAGTATCTGTTCAAGCGCCTGCAGCAGCCGCTTGGGCAGATAGGCGGCAAGAGAATTTCGCAGCAGACTCTTCGGCTGCCGCGCCTTTATCCCCAGAAGGAGCGATTCAGCCTCCTGTCCCGGCAACAGGTTGACTGAGAGGGTATCCCCAGGCTGCCAATAGTTGGATATCTGCAGCACTGCCGGCCCACTCAGACCGCGGTGGGTAAAGAGGATATTTTCAGTAAAGGTGTGAGCACCACAGGTAAGAGCCGCCTCCAGGGAAACCCCCGAAAGGCGCTCAGAGAGCGCCTTATTACGGTCACTGAACATAAACGGCACCAACCCCGCCCGCGGCGGCAACAGCTCATGGCCAAACTGCCGCGCCACCTGAAAGCCAAAGTCTGAAGCCCCCATGGTTGGAATAGAGAGCCCGCCACAGGCAACCACAAGAGAGTCTGCGGAGTACTCATCACCTCCAGCCTGAAGAAGAAACTGCTCCTGATGGGTGATTGCCGTCACCTCACAACCCGTCTTTACCGTTACCGCAGCTTCCCGGCACTCGGACAGCAGCATATCGAGAATATCCCTTGCCGAGTTGTCGCAAAACAGCTGCCCATGATCACGCTCATGGTAGGCAATGGAGTGCTTCTCCACCAAGGCGATAAAGTCCCGCTGGGTAAAGCGCTTCAATGCTGACTTGCAGAAGTGGGGATTGGCCGACAGGTAATTCTCCGCCTCGACATTGAGGTTGGTGAAATTACAGCGCCCGCCGCCGGAGATTAGAATCTTTCCACCCACCTTGGCGGCATGTTCAAGTATCAGCACACGCCGGCCACGCTGCCCGGCAGTGATGGCGCACATCAGCCCGGAGGCGCCAGCACCGATGATGATTACGTCGTGGTGATTCACTGGGATGGTAGTCTCGGTTGAATGATAATGTTGACGAAATTTTACCCCAGCGGGCTCTGGTATACTTAGATGCTTCGCACTATGGGGAGTATTTCAATATTTGCATTCATGCGCGTTTATGTGCGGCCAAAATCAACAGTTCCCGCAGTGTCACTGGCTGAGTATTGAGGGTAACCAGGAAAATGTTTGAAAAAGAGGATCTGGTCAAACTGGCGACCATGGCGATGCCGTTCGGCAAATACAAGGGGCGCTTGCTGATAGAGCTCCCTGAGCCCTATCTGCTCTGGTTTGAGAAAAAGGGATTTCCGAATGGTCAGTTGGGTATGTTGATGAAGCTTACCCTGGAGATCAAGGTCAACGGGCTGGAGTATCTGATACAGCCGCTGAAAGGCCATGGGAAGGCACCTTAAGGAACCACTTCCCCTACCTGCCTTTCAGTGAGAGCATCCTACATTCCATTACCGAACTTATCCGTATCGGTTGCACCACTTTCCCGAACCAGCCGGAGGGCCACCGCGTACTGCTGCAATATCCCCAGGCTCCACTCAATTCGCTCTCTGAAATAGCGATCTGTATCGGGGTTGTTATCTGCACTCTCTTCGTTCAGCACGCTCTCAACGTTGCGTACAATCACCTGCTCCGGGATATAGCAGATGCGGTTGTTCTTGTAGCTGCTCATGCGCAATTCAGCTACCGGATAGGCGCCACCGTCAGCGGAAGAGACCGTCACGATCAAAGCCGGTTTGTGACCCACTTCATAGCGGTTGCAGAGGAGGAAGAAGTTTTTCAATCCGGCAGGAACCTGACCATGCCACTCGGGCGCAATCACCACAAAGGCATCGCTGGCCTTCAGCATGGTGCTCATCGGCTGCAGGATCTCTTTCCAGCGCGTTTCCCCCTCCCATACACCCTGATCCCACAACGGCAGAGGATTGCCCGTTAGAGAGAAAATCTCGGCATCATCGCAGAGTGACTTCTCCAGCAGTGTTTTTTGGATATGTCCCGCCACCTTCATGCTTTGGGAAGATTCGCGGTGACTGCCACTGATAATCGTGATTTTCATGGAAACCTCTATCTATGGTTATTCATTAGTATTTTACTTGGTACAGGATGCTAATACTGAGTTATTCAGTTAGTGTAGTCACGAAACTCTAAAACTGGAGAAACTGATGTGTAACACTGCCCTTAACCGTTGCAGTTGGGCTGGCGATGACCCACTGTATCAACGCTACCACGATCAGGAGTGGGGGCTGCCCTGCCGGGACGACAGGACGCTGTTCGAGTTCCTTATTCTGGAGGGGGCAC
>JBEVXT010000256.1:0-8015 GCA_040505955.1 Sedimenticola sp.
CAATGACACGCAATACTGACCTTATACTCACCGCAATTGCCCCCATTATCTGGGGTAGTACCTATTTTATAACCACAGAATATTTACCTGCCAGCTATCCGCTAACTGTTGCCATGCTACGCTCTTTGCCTGTGGGGCTCCTGCTCTTACTAGTAGTTCGTCAGTTACCCTCAGGAGGTTGGTGGGTTAAAATCCTGTTACTTGGTGCGCTCAATTTTTCGATATTCTGGTGGATGTTATTTGTTTCTGCCTATCGTCTGCCCGGAGGTATCGCGGCTACTGTGGGTGCTATCCAGCCAATAATCGTTATTTTTCTCGCCCGCTTACTGTTGGGCTCCCCCATGCGTCAACTGGCTATAGTGTCGGCAATTGTAGGGCTTGGTGGAGTCGCTGTTTTAGCTATTACTCCAGAGGCGTCCCTTGATCCAGTTGGTCTGGCCGCAGGTACTGTAGGAGCCATTTCCATGGCTTTTGGAACGGTGCTTACTCGCCGGTGGCAGCCAAAGGTATCACTGTTAACCTTTACTAGCTGGCAACTCGTAGCAGGTGGCCTATTACTGTTGCCTGTAGCTATGTGGCTTGAACCCCCTTTACCTGTCTTAACTAACGCCAATATCCTGGGGCTTATTTATCTAGGCCTTATCGGAGCAGGGCTGACTTACGTACTCTGGTTCAGAGGTTTATCTCGACTTGACCCTTCACCCGTATCCACATTGGGCTTTCTCAGCCCAATAACAGCCGTGATTATTGGCTGGCTGTTCCTCAAACAAAACCTTAATTCAATGCAACTTGCGGCTGTAATTACCATATTTATCAGTCTTTGGTTAAGCCAGCTTGCCAATCTGCCCCTCGCTAACCCGAAAAAATTCCTGGCAATTCCAGTTAGAATTTTTCAACCATCAATAATAAATTGCAATTGATAAAATCAGGAGACGAAAATGAAAATTACAGTGTTTGGAACGGACAGGAAACTACCGGTTAGGCACTAACGAGCTTGTCGATAACAAGGAGGGTGTCTCTCAAATCTCTATGGAAGATCTGGCTGTTGTTCTGCTCGATGAAGCGGAACAGCCGAAACACCACCGTGTCAGGTTCACCGCTGCTTATTGATCCTTACTTTTCACTGCTGATTAGAAACATAATACCTCACATCACCGGCAGCAAAAAACAGAGCGGGGAACGAGGGCCATTTTTGATGTCCGAGTGCATGTGATTGTTAGCAGTTTCTTGCTGCCTCAATAAACTCCTTCATCAGGTTTATATCTTTTACTCCATTGGTTTCAACTCCGCTTGAAACATCGATGCCAAATGGTTTGATTTCTTTTATAACCGAGCACACGTTTTCTGCGTTTAAACCACCTGCTACTATGATTTTATCTGCCTTCTCTTTAACCCAGCCAGGAAACTCGTTAAAAACCCCACTACCAATGCTTGCATCGTAAAAATAGTATTCGTAGTCTAAGGTTGATGGTGGAAACTTCTTTGATGCTATAGCCAAGTTTGGAATCTGCTTTTCTTCATAAATTTGCGTGTAATCAAAGGCATTTGCCACACTCTCAACATCACTATACGTAAGACCTACAACAAATGTTTTGATTTTACCTTTTGCATACTTAGCCAATTCAATTGCATCTTTATGTTCGCAATATCGTTTGCTCTTTGCGTAAGTGACTACACCTATTGCGTCATATCCATACTCAATTGCCTTATCGATTTGCTCTTTTGTTTTTAAACCGCAGACTTTTATAAACATTTTTTACCTTTAAGTGCTGGTTATGCTAAATTTTACAGTTGTGGTTAAATGCCTGCTTTTGATACTGCTAATGCCATAATATTTTCCGTTTGAGCACAGCATAAAGCGGTCAAATTGATTATCTTGCTAGCTGGTTGCGAATGAAACAACTGAACGATGCTAGTATTGAATTTCATAAGCATAGCGTGGATCATTGTGTAACGCCCAATATCTATCTTGCAACTCCAGAGTAATCGGGCCAACATCTCCAGTTGAAACTGTCTGACAATCAATTTTTGTAATCGCCATTATGCCTCCAGCAGTGCTTGTGGCAAACAATTCGTCGGCAGAACGAGCCGCTTCCGGGCTAAGTTCACCCTGTATGACAGTGTAACCAAGCGCACTAGCTAGCTTTATTGCCGTCTTGCGAGTGATACCTTCAAGAACACCTTCTGCCGGAGTTGTGAGGATTTCATTTTTCACAGCAAATATATTAAAACCTGGTCCTTCGGCAATATTTCCTTTTCCATTAACAACAACAACGGTTTCACCACCTTTGTCGTAAGCTTCAAATTGCCCCATTACCAAATCAAGCCAATGATAGTTTTTCACAGTCGGATTAACTGACTGTGGAGGTATTCGTTGCCTTTGGCTCACGATGAGCTCTAACCCTTTGCCGGGTGTTGTAATCCAAACGAAAGGGATCGCAAAAGCAAAAAAGCGATTCCTACACGTTCTCGGATCTCGCGATCCAGGCTCTGGGAGCCCTCTGGTTGCGATCATCTCAACATAGGCGTCCTGCAATCCACTCTTACTGACACAGCCGCTTAAGATGGTGGCAAGCTCTTTACGATTGTAAGGAATAGACATTCGTAGCATCTTCATCCCTGAAAAGAAACGATCAAGGTGATCATTGAGTCGAAAGAATTTGCCACCTCGGACATGAACCACATCGTATGTGGCATCTGAGTGAAGAAAGCCCCAATCAAGGAGCGATATCTTCGCCTCTGATATTGGAACAAATTCCTCATCAATAAAGGCCGATCCATTTGAATAGTCAGGCACAATATCTCCCTATGTTTATAGTGATTTATCCAGCTAACGTCGCTTTGTAGCGGAATTCTACGGCGTGCAGCAGAGTAAAATATTCGACTGATAATGCCTTGTTATGAATTTAATCTTCATCTATTTATTACAAGGATTCAAGTTCACTTCATCTTAATTTGTTTTGCTGTAATAATAGTGAAAGTATTAGAATTCACGGTCAAAATAGCATTGCTTTTAAAGTGTTTGAAATAATAATTTTTTCCTTTTGTTTCAATTTCTTCAAGAGGCGTTGATAAAATTGTATTCTTTAAATATGCCTCTGTTTCAGTATCTGAAAAGTGAATGATATCAAGATTTCTTTTTATTCTCAAAAAACCCATTGGTGTATTTCTAAAATTTTCGGCTATTGATTTTTTTAGAGTTTCATTCATTTTTTACTAATAACAGCCGATTATATCACCGGCACGTTTTCTCAAATAAAAACCATAAAGGGGCCAAGCTCACTTTTTACGCATTTCCAAAGACAATTGCCTTTGCCAGCAAAGAAACAAGCATCACGGTTACGACCACGCTGCACAATGTGCAACAGAATCCCTGGAGGATGGATGCGAGGGCGACGGGGCATAATTGAAAGAATAGCAGATTGATTCTGATTAATTCGAGCCTGGCTCCTTTTATTCACGACTAATTCTTTCGTAATGACCAGACGTTACTGGTTGGCCACTTGGTTGCATGATAAAGCGCTTCAACCTTCTGCCGTGCCCAGGGTGTTTTGCGCAAGAATTTGAGGCTGGAGGTGATGCTTGGATCAGTGGTAAAGCAGTTGATCCTGATGCGGCGACCGAGCTCTACCCAGCCGTAATTCTCCACCAGCCGGGTCACTACCAGCTTGAGTGTTACACCATGCAGTGGATCCTGGCTGGTTGTGCTACCCGTCGGATTATTCACCAGCGCGACTGTCAGCCTCTTTTTTCGGCTCAGCCTTTTTGACTCGGATCTTGTTACCTGCCACCTCCTTGCCGTTGAGGATTTTTACTGCCGCCTTGGCCTCTCCAGGCTTAGGCATCTCGACAAAACCAAACCCCTTTGAGTTGCCGGTCACTTTATCCGTTACCAGCGTGCAGGACTGCACTGTGCCTTGGGCCTCGAATAGGGTGCGGAGTTCAGTCTCTGTAGTGTTGCGGGTAAGATTACGTATCAATAGTTTCATGAGTTGTTCAGAGGTTTCTTTATGATGAGATGCCACTAATGGCATCAAAGTAGCGCGCTCGATAGAGCAGGCGTTGCGGCTCACCGTTTTCGAAGCGCACCCAAGTGTGAAGTGCATTGTTACTGATGAGCCCCTGCCCACTCTGCAGAGTGCCTTCGGAATGATAAGATTAATTCAGCTTGATCCCTTTAATATTCATTATGCGTAACTATTCAGTTGCCGCCAATATAGTTCGGGGCCGGAGCCGATTGCGACAAAAAACTGTAAACTTCCCTACCATTTCCAACACAATCGACTCCAACCCCTGGTGAAAAGACCCTCTTAGGGGGGGTACTGGATAGTTACCATTATGTTTTCTTTGTTTTTCTTCTTCGAAAAACTTACCTGTTGATATTTGGGGCATACTTTCCTCTAACCTTTATAACGCCGTAACTCACCAGCGGCAAAAAGTATAGTGAGGAACAAATGATATTTTTTACCGTCTGCGTAGAATTGCATTGTTAGCCTTTTATATTCAGTTTGCTACGAATCCAAATTGGATTTCTTCGCTCTGGCAACATAGCAACAACATATACTGCATTACCATTTATATAATAATAAATTGAGTACGGGAACCTCTTTGAAGGCATTCGGTAATAACCATATTCTTTAATATGAACTTCAGCATAAATAATCAAAGACTCTATATCAGATATCAAAGAGTCCCAAAAATATTCACCAACACCTCGTTCTTGTATTTCATAGAATGACTTCCCATCCTCAAGCTCAATTTCCGCCTCTGATAAGATTTGAATATGTTTAATATTCATTTATTGTTCTTTGACTTTAATTCACCTATCGATATAAAATTTGCTTTGCCATTTTTAATTTTTTCTTTCCTTTCAAGAAGTATTTCCTCATGCCATTTTGGTGATTTGATTTCAACAGATTCATGAATTAGAGAGTCCCATAATGCTTCCATTGCTTGCAGACGCTCATGCACACTCATTTTTGATATTTCAGCAATAGTCATTTATATTCCCTCAGCATCTTTAAATGTATTTTAACAGAAGAAATGAAAAGAAATATTTTTTCAAATAAGGCACGCATATTCACCATTGAAAACTAACGCCAGCCGTACCCGGAGGGAAAAAGATGCGTAGCAAGGTACGAGCGACACATCTTTTTGACGTCCGTGTTTTTGGCATTGTTAAGTTCAGCTCTATCCGTAGTGTATCCACATTCGAATAATTTTAATAACACGCTCTTCTTCGTAAACTTGATAGACCAATCGATGTTGAATATTTATTCTTCGTGAATATGCACCAGACAAGTCACCAATTAACGTTTCATAGGGTGGCAGTTTTTTGTAAGGGTTCTCTTCTAGCAATTCCAGCAACGACTTAGCCTTCTGTTTCAACCCAGATGCAGAAATTTTCTTAGCATCTTTGTTTGCCTGTTTTGTATACACTAATTCCCAGCTCACCAATTAAGCTCCTTAGAGCATTCTGATATATTTTGACTCATACCGTCTTTAATTGATTCCCGCATTCCAGGGACTGACAACAAATGTAGCGTTTCAGCAATCGCATTCCAATCGTCCTCGGAAACAAGGACAGCATTACCTCTTTTTCCTGTAATTACAATTGGTTGATGAGTGTCTGCTGCCTCATCAATAAGGCTATAGAGCCTAGAGCGAGCTTCTGTTGCATTCAATATAGTCATGATAAATATCTCCCTGACTTAGCGTACGAAAAAACGTACGGAACATCAAGGCCTATTTTGAACACAGAACATCACGACAAGGGCCAGCGGCCTTGTGCTGTTTTTTTTCACAAGGCTGGCTGGATCCGCTTGTTAGCATATTATTTAGCAGAATATACTTGAAGCTGCTCTTTTACCTTTATTGCAGCTTGCTTTACTTTTAGACCATCAATAGACACAGAAATATTTGCCCTTTCATACGAGTGATTGTAATAATTAATATCCTTTTTAATTTCTGATAAGTAGTATTCTTGTTCTTCATTAGATAGTATTCTAGTTATCAAATTCGAGTCTCTATCAAAAAACTCTGCTCGTTTCAGCACATTAAGCGCATCATCTTGTAGGGCAATTATTGTTCCAGTAGATTCACTTACTACTTTCCAATAAGAATTCATCAGCCCGCTTGGTGGTAACGCTATTACAGAATTTTTGCTTTCTTTGCGGGTGAGAACATGCAGCAAAGCTTTAGATGCTTCCTGACGAAATAATTCCATATGCTCAAATCTTTCCTGTAAATGCTCAATTGGTATTCCAAAGAATCTTTCTACCTCTTCATCAAAATCAAAAAAATGATAATCCAGTAAATTTGCCAACTCTGCACCAATAGCTGTTTTACCAACACAGCTTACTCCTACAAGGAAAATTCTCATAAAGCCGCATCTACCTCACATAATTACAAAAAACTCAAAATTATTTTATGCTAACGCCAAAATCAGCCACGCGTTTTTTGCGTCGGCTGGATTTTCTTGTTAAGCGAATCATAATTCAATATTGAGGCATCCTGCTCGATTAAAATAAACTCAATCTTGCCTTTCCGCATTATCGTAAATATCTTGCTATAGTCACTGGGGCCTAAAGCAAAGAATATAGATGGCCATGACCGTATGATACCTGCCACTTTCTTATATGCATTCCGTTCTTTTCCGCTGTCTGGCTCTTCTATAGAACCGTCATTTCCATATACTTTCATCAGTTCGATAAGGGAATCAATCTCTTTAGCGCTCTTTTTAACTTCGCATGCCAGTAATTCATCCTCTGAACTTTCTCCATAACCGACCAGATCGAAAGCCCATGTTTTTGATTGGGCACCTAGCTTATCCTTGGGCCATCCATGCCTTTTATATAGTTTCGCCAATGCTCCTATTGTTATCACAGGCTCTATCCAAAGCGTTATCGGCCTTGGCTCAATCTTTTTTGACCCCTCCCAAAATATTTGCTCCTTAGCCTTGCTAAGTGGTGCAACAAAGCATCCTTTCTCTTCATATACAAGACCTAGGTCAACTGCCTCTAAAAACCAATACGCATCTAGCTCTTCTAAATTTGATATTGATTCTCTCTTAAATCCGGCCTTTGAATAACATCGGTGCGGTGCATCACAGAAGCTTGGTAGCCACACATCAAATACACGCTCTTGGAAGGCTGCTAAGGATGACGTACCCATTGTTTTCTCGCTTAACGTTACAAATAAACTGACCCTTTTTCGTGAGCAGCGCGAACGAAAAATTGGTCAGGTTGATTTGCTATGCATATTGTTACCTAAAACAATGTTTTTGCATATTCCTGAACTGGTTTTAGCAAAAGGTCTTGTGGATGATCTCCACCAAATGTAAAAACACCACTTTTACCTTTAATGATTGCTGAGCTTAATGTTCTACTTGTTTCTGCGTTTATTACAGAAATTTTTATTGATGACTTATCAGGAATTCCTGACCATTCAGTAGCTCTATCTTCCCACTCAAGTATTGTTGGAAACACCAAATAACCATAGTTATTTTCTTTTGCGTGTGTCATTGCATCATCAAATGATTGATATTTATAACCAGTTTCTACTTTATTACTATATTCAGAAAAAGCTAATAAAATGATCTGTGAAGCATTTACCCCGGATCCCTGATAATTTATATTTCCGTACCTTCCATCCTTTGGAATTGAGATATAAATGCTCTTTGATTGATCTAATTTTACTGATGCATTTCCCGTTCTCATTAATTTGTGACTGTCAGCACAGCCAAAAAGCAATGTAGTACCCAACAAAATTAATAATGTTCTCATTCTAATTCTAGTTCCTTTTTTATGCATAACAGCCGATTATATTGCTGGCACGTTTTCTGACATAACCCGACGGCACGCCCGCTGACATAAGCCACCAAATCTCCTGTTTCAGTTTGTTTTTCGAATATATCACTCAGGAAAAATGTAAGGAGCTCAGCATCTCACTAGAGAATGATATTTCTTGTAGTCATCAGATTAACAGAGAACCGGGCATTGAGAAACCTGTTGCTA
>JBEVXT010000257.1:0-1270 GCA_040505955.1 Sedimenticola sp.
AGATCCTGATCAGACTGCACGGAGGCCCATGCTCATCTGGGGCTACACTGATCGCATCCGAATTTGGGCACATTTTCTCACGACACGTCACATTTGTGAACATTTATTCTTTCTTTGGACAATAGTTAATCCACAGAATTAATTAGATTGCAAAGAGCAAGAACATAAGGAGAAATGTGTTAAATATGCCAAGGGTAACTAAGTCGAGCACTTCAATAATGTATGGAAAACTATTTGAACATAATTATGTCTCTTCAAAGTACCTGTGAAATAACTTTTCCAATGTACCATTTGTCCTGTCCATCTCTCTCAATATACTTGTGTTTCACAGTTTTTCCTATTAAAATTGTTTCATTTTCACTTGCACTATCTGATGACGGATTTTCAAATGATTTTTGGATAAGTTTTTTTACATTTTCAGTTAATTGATCCACAGTTAAATTTATTCTTTTCCCATTTAATAAATGACTAAAATTATAAGTTGATGCACTTGGTGGTTTCTGTTTAAATACATTTTTTCTGAATCGTAGTTGGGCTTTTAATGCCTCTTCCTTTTCTTTTTTTGATTTCAGTATTATTAATTCACTTTCGACTTGCTCGCTACTCTGCCACAAACCATAAAAACACATGTCTGTTGTCTCTTTTTCCATTTTTTCCACTCTCTTTCTCTCTATTTCCACCTTTTTTCTAAATTCATCCATTTGTTTTTCCATTCTCTTTTCCTGAATTTCTATTTCCCTTTTTTTGAATTTGGTTCTTTCATTACTTCACCTCTACTTTCTAAAATCAAGTCCAAAACATCTTCCCTGTTAGACAGCCAGTCTCCAGTTTTGTTTAAAGCAAATGTAATGTGGGATTCGAGGGCCAATGTTTTTATGTTCGGCTTTGCCGCTAATATGTGATCAACATATGAAAATATTCGTTCCGGAAACTTGTTGTGCTTGTCGACACTTTTAGTTTGTTCAGGATTTACATTAGCATGTATGCCACCGGATAAATGGTCTCCGTATTGTTTTTTTATAAGTTGTGCTAATGCTGGCAATATAACAGACAGCAAGACACATGCATGTACATCAAATTCTTCAGTTGTTTGTAAGAGAGAGTCATAGATTTTGTTTTTTTTTACTGGTACATCTTCATATAATATTATATTGCCATTCATGAAAGATGGTGTATCGGTCGCTGCCTCGTTTAAAAATGTTAGTAATCGTTCATACCTCACACTCATATCTGAGATATTAATATCCTTGTTTTCTATGACACGCCACAG
>JBEVXT010000257.1:1280-3863 GCA_040505955.1 Sedimenticola sp.
CCACAGAGGTGTTGTAATAAGTTTTGAAATCAATCCTAGTGCCTTGCACCCCCCAATAAAATATGGCTCTTGTAAGTCTTTTAGCACTGAACTTAATAGACCGTTCATACTCCCAGTTTTGGTTAAGAAATCTTTCATTTGATCTTTCAAGAAATATACGTGACCAGCGTTGGAAAAGAGAATGTTAAATCGGTTTCCGCGAAGGGGCTCAAGAGGCAAGGCACGTAAATCATTGTCTTTCAGAAATTGTTTAATAAATACTTTAAAACTCCCGTGACATCCGCTCTTCTGGTCCCCTCGACGGGCGAATGCTTTGCAAGCCGTAAATATTAATCTGGCAGTGCCGGATTGACCTGATCGAATAAATGCTGGATTTTGAATTGGTATGTGTCCTTCAAAATGTGAATGTTCAGTTTCATATATACTTTTCTGGGCAGCATCTGCCATGTGCACTAACGTATGCAGCCCACAAAAGAAGTTGTTCATATGACTTATCACTAATTTCTCTTCGGCATCTAAAGTATCATAGTCAACTATCACATCTGGTAAAATTTCATTGCGGTAGGTTTCTAATAGCTGATTAAATTTTGTTTCTGTCGCTGCTCTATCGCTCATTGTGTTTTTTATGTTGGTAAGTATTTTTTTACCATTATTTTTTGAATTTTCAGATATATTTTCAATGTCATCTAAAATGTCCTTAAAAGTTTCTAGAGTGTCATGCGATGATTTAGTAGCCATGTCTCTTAATCCTAGAACTGAATAATTTCCTTTCTCGTCCCTCGTCGCAAACGCCCCCCATTTACACCCATACTTTGAGGCCTCATCGGTATGTAATGTTGTATTTACCTTTTCTGAATTTTCTGATAAATGTTTTTTCGAAAGTATACCTCTCTCAACAGACCAGCTGTCCACAGTACTAGCGCAAGGTAATTTGTTCGGTTTTTTGTTCACAAGTTTCAAAACAGATTCAATTACTGGACCTACATGCTCAGATGAAACATGATTATCTAATAAGGAATATACACATAAATGTACAGGGAGTTCATACTTCTTTGTCACATCATCAAATATGTTAACCATATCACAGTCATTATTTGTGTTTGCCGATAAATTGTCAACTTCCAACTCGGAAATATATTTATTTAGTGTTTTTATTTTGTTTAAGAGAGTTGTATTGTTTTCTTCTAATTCCTTATTTTTACTCTTCAACATATTAACATATTCTTCAGTGTAATGTAACTCGTCATTGTCTATTTTTTGACATTTTTGTCTCCAATACTCTTCCCTACCCTTTGTTCTTTTCAAGTCTGCCTTACGTTTCTCATTTTGCTCATTTTCTACACCAATTGTTAATTCAAGGTTCACATTTTTTTCATTTATGTTCTGTAATTTTTCAATCTTTTCATGACACTGATTCACTTCTTTCGCTAGCTGGCTAGCAACACTCTTTTCAAATGAAGATGAAGGTGATGGGGTTGTGGTACTTTTGACAGAAACAGCTGAAGGCGACGCAGGACATTTGTACGGGGTGTGGTACAGAAATTTATGTAATTTTTCACTACCCGCCGCACGATGACTGTCTTTATTGAGTCTTTGATATGTTTTGTGCAGTTTGTCTAAGTTTTTAAGTAGTGTGTTGGTTGGGCTTTTAATTTTGTATTTATTAATCAGAAATGTGGCTGTTGATCTTGTACCAGTCGCGTTGATTAAATCTATAACATCATCGTTATTGAGATCGGATTCTGGTGCTGGATCCATATCTGTAATGTACAATTGTCATACTTACATTAAAATAGGTCGTCTGTATCTGGCTCGGTCTGTGATCTGCTGCTATTGAAATAAAACAAAAGAAAACCAAACATGAACCAAAGTATAAATAACTGAAATATGAAATAAGTAGAAGAAATGTGTCTGATGCACAGCTGATGCCGACCTGTGGCAGCCTTGCCAATACAATAGTGAGATGTGAAGTGAACATTTCTATCAGATGACCTTGGTCATAGACAGACAGGTGCAAAACATAATACCCCTGGACTATCGTCAACCGTGAACGGCGGGTAAAAAAAATAAATGTATACCGTATTCTCCCCTTTAACTGCCCAGGGCGCTAAGAAAAAGTCTGGATGTGGGCGCTTATTAAACATTATTTTAACCATATCCAACACACCATTAAGATCAGGCCGAAACGATCCAGGACGAACTGACCTTTTGCGAACTGATAATCGAGACAAAACACTAGCATTACTTCCTAGCTATTACCTAACATTTTGAACATTTTATGCGATCGGAATACTGGTACCTCAGGTATCATAGCATAATCATTGGCTTAAAGTAAACTGAGATCAATATTGATTTCTAAATGACTCTAATTATTTGTTTACATTTTTTTCTACATATTTTTTTTACTCGCCGTGTAGGACTAGCGGTTGTCTAAATCTACTCGCCTGACACCAGGGCCCGAGATTATAAAAATTTGCTCAAATCTCAGACATGTTGATTGGTTGATACTGAGATTACGCTCAGTATCAACCAATCAGCTTGCTTCAGTCTGAGTCTGAGATTGATAAAAAGTTTTATAACCTC
>JBEVXT010000258.1:0-2060 GCA_040505955.1 Sedimenticola sp.
TCAAAGAAGGCGTTAACAAAAAGATGAGTGTTATAGAGAAAGAACCCCGTATTATCGTCGCTCTCGATTTTCCCGCCGCCGCCCCGGCGCTGGATCTGGTCTCAGGGCTGGATCCAAAACTGTGTCGCTTAAAGGTGGGCAAGGAGATGTTTACCCGCCTTGGCCCCTCCTTTGTTGAGCAGTTGGCCGGCAAGGGGTTCGATATCTTTCTTGATCTCAAATTTCACGATATCCCCAATACTGTGGCCGCCGCCTGCGCAGCGGCAGCCGATCTCGGTGTCTGGATGATCAACCTTCATGCTTCCGGTGGACGGCGCATGATGGAGAGTGCCAGAGAGAGGCTTGAAAATATGAGCCACCGACCGCTGCTGATCGCCGTTACTATATTGACCAGCATGGGCGGTAAGGATATCGCTGAAATCGGATTCCACGGCAGCCCGGTGGATAATGTGATTCGGATGGCCAGGTTAACTGATGATGCAGGCCTGGACGGCATTGTCTGTTCGCCCCGTGAAGCAGGTGAGGTGCGTCCGTTGGTCGCTCCTGAATTTCTTCTGGTGACACCCGGTGTTCGCCCTGCCACAGCTTCACTTGATGACCAAAATCGGGTGATGACGCCCTTGGATGCCCTTAATAACGGTGCGGATATGCTGGTGATTGGCCGCCCCATCACAGCGACTGATGATCCGCTTGAGAGTCTAAGGGAGATCCAAAAGGAGATTGCCGGTTTCAGCCGTATCTGAGGAGGCTAAGTTTTACGCCTGCCTCCTGGATCAAGCCGGGTGCTTTGGCGGAGTTGAGCTTAAAAAAATAACGTGCAATTGGACGTCCTCCACACTTTTTGTTAGTCTCCATGCTTGCTTTTTGTTGGTCTGGAGATGATAATTCCCATGGGAATTATCCGGATTCTTCAGAAATGAGGGCACTGATGGATTAGACCTTTGGATAGAGGTCTGTTTCAGTCGGAATGCTGGTCAAAGAATCGTAGAATTCAGCGGTTGTGGCAACATCGGATATTCAGGGAAGGGCGGCCCAGGGCAATAGAGTTCTTAATATTTTTTTGGGGAATCGCAATATGCACACCATCATGGTGCTCAATGCCAAGGGTGGCAGCGGCAAAACAACCGTTGCAACGACACTGGCATGTTATTTTGCAGGCCAAGGGTACAACACCTCTCTGATGGACTACGACCCCCAAAACTCCAGCGGCCACTGGCTCTCAATTCGTGCCGACGATCACCCGAAAATCACTTCTATCGATGCCGTTCGGCCTAAAACGGGTCTGACGCGCAGTTTTCAGCTCTACAGCGGTAGCGAAACCGATATCACCATTATGGACACACCCGCCGGTGTCACCAATTTGCAGTTGGGTGACCTTTTTAACCGAGCCGATACCGTAATCATTCCTGTCATGGCGTCAGTGATTGATCTCCATGCAACACAGGGCTTTGTCAACGAGATGATACGTATGGTCAAGCATCGTCTCCATGGTAAAAGGATCGGCCTGATCGCCAATCGTGTGAGATCAAAGAGCAGTGCCTACAAGTCGATCGAAAAACTCTCTGATGAAATGAACATCCCATTGATCACTTCTTTGCGTGACAGCAGAAACTACACTATAGCGATGGAGAGCGGTCTGGGTATTTGTGAGCAGAAGCGCTACCACAACTCAATGGATCACAGGCAGTGGAAGCCTGTTTACGAGTGGCTGATGAAAGAGATACCAAGCAAAAAAGCAGCTATTAGTGAGGAGGTTTTTGCCAAGGAATCGAAAGCAAGTGTACGACTGGCGGAACAGGGTAGTTTTGATTTTAATGAAGCCAATCTGGCACTGACATAATTATGCTTCCGCTGGGAAATCATCAATAACAAGAAACCAGTCAGTACAATGCTGACCATTTTGGTAGCCTTTCAACAAAGTTGTCTAAAGTGCTTACGCTGGCTCTAATCGAGATGAGTCTGGAAATTGATCACTGAATATCTCTTTTGCATACCTAATCCCACAGTAACTATTCAGCTCACCCCTGAAATTCGCCGTTTCTGAGTTACAAAATAATCGT
>JBEVXT010000259.1:0-2708 GCA_040505955.1 Sedimenticola sp.
GAGCCGTAACTACCGCGGCTTGTCGAGGCGTGATTCTAGGTCGCCGAGTCGTAAATCTCGGTCGGTGCGTCGGGACTCTCGTGGTCGTTCGTCTAGCCGTAGCTACCGCGGCGGGTCTCGGGATCGAGTCAGTCGGTCGTCTCGTCGTTCAGCAGATCGGTTGAAGAGGGATCGCTCAACTGTGAGTCAGCGGTCTGGGTCGTCGTTGGTCTCTAAGAGGCCTAGGGTTGAGCCGGAGGAGGAGGGTAGGGAGGCCATTGCCACACGGCAGGGACATCTCGTGGTTCGTGCAGACCTAAGTGCACTCCCCGCATCGTGTCCTGCTGTGGAGGTCCCAGTCTGTGCGGCATGCCCTGTTCCTTCATGTGAGTCCACAATTGTGGACTTGCGCAAGCATGCACTGGAAGAACACTTGCCCAGTTGCTTCCTTGAAGAACTGAGACCTGAGGATGAAACCAGGAGGAGGTTATCTGCCCTCAAGAGTGCCTCGGTCTGGTTGCTGGGAGGACGGGCCACGGTCAGGGACCTCTGCGGATATATTGATGCGCTGGGTTTGTTGGAGGAGGTTGAGGTGACAGCCTCACAGGAGTCTGCCATGAGTTGCCTCTGCCGTGAGATGAACGAGCAGGTACCGGGGACATTCACTTTGTGTCCTATGAATTCTCCTGCCGTCTTGTTTCATTGGCGTGCGCTATTGTTGTTGGTGGCCCAGCTGGAGCCACGCTATAGGGCTCTCTTCCGTGCTCAGTTCACAAGTATGACCGCAGCCGCGGTTGAGGTGCCAGATCCGTCATTCGTTGTGACCTTGGATGGCTTTGGATCCGGGGCAGCGGCTGTGGTGGTGGTGGAGAGTGAGTCTGAGACTCAGGTTCTGGGCGAGTCTAAGACTCGGGGGCTGAGTGAGTCCAAGACTCGGGCGGTGGCGAGGAGTGAGTCTCAGACTCAGTCAGTGACAGTGCGCCATCCGCGTCTGCCGGCGGCTTTCGATAGCCATTTTCACCTGGATAGGACCAGGAATCGTCTTGGTGTGGGGGCAGATGCATCGTTGGCGACTGTTCTACGGAGGGTTCCTCCGCCTAGCCAGGACGCGGTTGACCTTGTGGGTGCTGTCGCCGTATTCTGTGACCCTCAGACGTACCCAACTGAGGCAGAAGTACGGGACTTGGTGCAGCAAGGGCTCACCATTGCGGTTGGCGTGCATCCTAAGGGTGCAAATTTAGTTACAAACGTCCAGTTACGGACAATGGAGCTGCTGCTTCAATTGCCAGAGGTCATAGGCATGGGGGAGGTTGGTCTCGACCACACGTCTCCGCGACAGGAATGGAGTGATCAGATAAACCTGATCAGGGATTTGGGCCACTATATCAAGGACAGGCATGTCCTCATCCTTCACTGTCGCCGGGATGATACGGTAGAGCAGGACCACCGTGTCTATGACATACTCCTGAAGCATCTAAGATGCTCTGTGGGAAGTGGCCAACAGGTGCACCTCCATTGCTTTAATGGTGACGCCGCAGTGGTGAGCAGGTGGATGGATAAGTATCCGAATACATACTTCGGGTTTACTCGTGGGGTGGACAGCTTCCGGCGTGATCAGTTAGAAGGCCTAAGAGCCATTGATGATGACCGGCTCTTGATAGAGACGGATGCGCCGTACTTCCAGTTCCGTGGATTGGGCAGGTACTCGACACCAGCGCTGATTGGCTTGACGGCGAAGGCGGTAGCTCGGTGCCGGAATACGACCACTCAGCACATCCTGGCCATCACCACCGAGAACGCGCGGAGGCTGTATAGAATGTGAATGGTATCCACTAGGTGGGACCGAGGTGGATCACTAAGTGAATCCTATCCACTGGGTGGAATAATTAACCGAATCCTATCCACTAAATGGGACAATCAGAGTCTGGACTGCTATGTGACTTTTATCCAATCGGTGGGACAGTTGGAATTTGAAGATGTGTTTTAAGTCATAGTGGTAAAATGGAAAGTGTACGCCCAAAAGCCCAGAACTGAATAATGACAGAACGGATTGTGCCAAAAATTGTGAAGTGCCAAACACGTTAGTTTTAATCGAAAGATAGTGACATATAGGACACTTTTAATCTGTGAATAACTGTGATGGACACGGTGATAACTGAGCTGGATATTTTAACATTTCCGTTAGTAATGGTATCGTTTACCGCATTGGCAGTCACTGGCGGTGAATAACGGTACATTGTACAAGGAACAGTTATACTACAGTGTAGTTGGTGATCAAACATCTGTGATGAGTGCGATGAGGACACTTTTTATGTGATGACTGATGAGGACACTTTTTAAAGTTTTATTATGTGTATGGATAAACCATGAATCGGCGGCGCACCTGGAGGGAAGTATTGCGAAGTAGGGACCCAAGTTGTGACATTCCAAATTGTGGACTGCTGACCCGTATACCACTTGGATGCTGGCGTCGGACCTTTCGAAAGAAAACCGAGTGGAGTGTAGTGTTCGTCAGCTATTGCGCTCATCAAGTGAGGGACTGATCCTGAAATGCGCATGTCGTGCCGGGTTATGGAGCGACGCAGCTTGTGCCTTTACGTACTTTAGGCACCTTTCGCAGTATAGAGAACGGTCGTCGCCGAGGGTATCCGAAGTTGCTATCTGTGCCTCTGACTGTGTGCAGGAATCGACAGCGTACGACTGTAACATCATCTGATCAGGTTATCCAC
>JBEVXT010000260.1:0-28507 GCA_040505955.1 Sedimenticola sp.
AGGCACTTGCCAAGGCGGAGTTGACTCACGCCACCAAGGCGGAGGGATTGGAGCGCAAGGCCAGGGGAAAAGCGGAGAAGGAAGCTGTGGAGCTGCGTGTTGAGGTGGCCTCGCTCACCGAGCGGGCGACTCAGGTGCAGGAGCTCAAGGAGATGGTGGAGGGATTGCTGGGGCGTTTGGCGGAGTTGGCTAAGGGAGAAAGAACGATTAGCTAAATTGTCAGAAACCACCGCCGCTGCCGTTGCCTTCACTCTTCGCTGCCGCTGCCGTCGCCTTCACTGTCCGCTGCCGCTGCCGTCGCCGAATCGTCATCCTCTGTGGTCTTGTAGATGATGAAGCCACCTACGGCCACACCGAGCACAATGGCCTCGGTAGAGAGACCGGTCTCGGTGCCGGTAGAGCCATCAGCATAAACCACCTCGGTCTTGGTTAGGGCATTCAAGCCATTGACGGTGAAGGCGTTCACTTCGCCGTTTTTCATCTGGAAGTCCATCAGCGCAGGCCGCTCGCTCTGAAAGATATTCAGGCCACCCTGTGTGTCCACACCCGCTTGGGTGAGGCGCAGGCCATAGACCGGCTCAGACGCCTTATGAGTGCTACCAAAGGGCAGATTGAAATAGGCCATGGGGAGGGTTTCAGTCAGTTCTTGGGCCTGCAAAGCAGGTGCTGCCAGCAAGAGACTGGCGGTTATTCCGGCAAGTAAACGCTTCATGGTGTGGGTTCCGTCCGATTTATTGGGGTTATTGTTTGGGAAAGATTAACAGGGGGTGAGGGGGTGAGGCAATCTAGTTGTAATTGTGCTGGCAGGTAAGTTTTCTCTGGGAGTTGAGTAAGTAATGCCGTATTCCATATTGGAATAGCCGGGTGTATATGCCACAGAGGTAAAAGCGGTAACCCTGTCTACTCGATACCGCAAAAATCTTTCTTATTGATTAACCTATTCGGTGATTCGGTTTAACACTGCGCTATCACGGCGATAGCCGCTTGGATAAGGTAATTATACCTTCCGGCTGACGAAGAGAAGCCATCTAAACACGTCCGAAGCCGAAGGCAAGGACTCCTTTTAAGGATGCATGGATGCATCCTAAGGCCGCGTAGCGGGGCGAAGCCATGGATGGCGAAGGGTAGGAGTGCGCTGTGGCGCACTGAAAAATGCACTGTGCATAACTTTATCCACAGGCCTAAACGTTAAAGGTTTTATATTTGTTAAAAAACGCGCGCGCGTTAATGATTGTAAAGGCTAGTGGTAGCAAGGGCTACAGCCGATATTGGTTCCTGATAACACGTCATAATAGACGCCGCAGGTTCTTGATAACACGTATCAACTAACAGGCTTCGGTTCCTGATAACACGTATCAACTAACAGAAAAAACGGGTTCCTGATAACACAAATGATGATGGGTTCCTGATGGCACGTCATTAAATCAGGCGTTGCTGGCCGCCCTGCAGTACCTCACGGATCTGTTCTTGTTGGCCTGCGACGCCACGGGTATAGAAAATTGCTTGATCTTTCTCTTCAACGTAGACGAGGCGGTAGTCCGGCAGGTGATCGCTGCCGGCGATCTGTTTAATGTTCATACGGAATTTTTTAAGGGGGGCCGTGCTGCCTGTTTTCTTACGCAGGAGCTCTAAACTGATTTTCCATTTTGGCTGGCGACCACAATGTTTACGCGCCAACTCGTAGAGACGCCGCTCCAACCCCTTACGGAGACGGAAGTAGTCGCGACTAATAGTGAGTACATCTTTTCCCTTTATCGCATTATAGAGCCATTCAGAGAGCGTGATCTCTATCGCTATCATGCGTTCATCCTTACCTGCTTCGACAATTTTCCAGCGGTCAATCATGCCGAACCCTTCCTTTATGCGCAGACCATTGGATTCGATATCCGTGGTAATGGAGGTGCCACGCAGTCTTTCCAGAGCCGCCTTCAGCTGCTGATAGCCCCGCCCGTCCGTCCCTCGGTTGGTGGCCACCAGGAGATCATGGGCGGTCACCCATATCGTTTTGCTGACATCTTCACGACCGCGGTTCAATGCCTCAACCACCTGGCTGATACAGTAGATCAAAACATCTTTATCCCAGATGGTGGCGAGACCATGGGCGCCAGGCGCGATGGTGATGGAGTTGCCGTTATGCTCATAGTGGCGGATACGGCGATCAGGTTTGGTGGAGAGTGAGAACATGGGATGCTCCATGCTGCCCAGGTCATCCTTGGGAGCTGCGTCCAGAATGTCGCAGACGAAGAAGTCTTTAGTTGGGTGTCTCTCAGGTAATAGAGGCGGCAGATAATTTTTATAAGCTTCCATATCCCCCCGTTCAAGAGCGTCCACTCCCAGCATCAAGCATTCCTTTAGTTTTTTTATCTGATCCTGTTTACTCACACCCATAGCTCCTGAGCCGGGTGTGATAATGTGTCTATTAACATCAAGAAAAGCGCTAACAGGGCTTTAATTCTACCGCACAAGGAAATAAACTCTGTAGGAATAATCTGATTATTATGTAAGCTATTAACCACGGACCTCACTCTCACCTACCAAATAGGCCACCGAAGTCCTCAGCCCTTTGGCCAAGTCCATTGCCTGTTCGATCCGCAGCGCCCGCCTGCCGATCTCCCACTCACTGATCTGCGCTTGGGTCAGGCCCAGCACGGTACCCAGCTCCTCCTGTTTCATATCGAGTTCAACACGGCGCACTTTGATCCGATGCCCTACCGATTTTCTGAAAGCTTGAATGTCCACAAATACCACCAAATTGAAGAAGGGTTATATTGAAAATATACATTCAATATAACCCTGCTACATATTACGGCGCAAATATCAGGTGATAACCAGCCGTGTGGTCTGCCCCAGGTGGGCGCCCTCAACCACCTCACCGGCTTTCAGTGCCTTGCCGATCTCCGACTTCAACACCTTCACCGTGGTGACCTCTTCCCTGAACGCCTCCGGCAGCTTCTCCGCGTCAACCACCACCACGCTGAGCGGGTTGTTCTGCAGCCGCAGCGCCAGATCCGATGCCTTGATCTTTAGCCCGGTACGCTCCAGCTCACCCTTGAGGTAGCTCTTGAGCCGTTTAGCCTGGTTATTGGCCGCCCTCGCCCGCCTCTCCATCCGTTTCTTGGCCACCTCAATGGCGGATGCCTCCGCCTCCAGGTTGCGGACATAGCGGGCCACGTTCAACGCCTTCTCCTCAAACTCACCCTGCAGGCCTTCCAGGGTATCGGCAATCACCTCCTCCGGCAGGTCGTCCAGCTCGGACAGGTGGTTAAGTGCGGTCAGGTAGTTATCCGCTATTTCGTAGAGTCTCAGTGTGCTTTGCATGATTGTTTCCTCATGTAGGGGCGGCCCACCAGGTGGGCCACCCTGGTGGGATTAATGGGCAAGTTCGAGTTCACCGGCTACCGCATCGAGACCGGCGGGATCGGCACCGTTGCCCTTGGGTGACGGTTCGTCACCGGCAAAGAGCTTTGATTTACGCAGGGCACAGTGGGCCTTGAGCTTTTCCCCATCCGCCCTGGTGAGCTGGGCGATCTCCCCCGCGTGTTGGCGCCACCAGTTATTCAGGGCGGGGACAGACTCAACCTTGGTAACCGCCATCTTAAACTTGCGTAGTAGCTTCCGGCTCACCTCCCCCGGATCCTTGCCGGACTCCAGCCACTCTCGAAGGGTCTCACCAGTCGCCGCAGTCGGGATGAAGTGGCCACCGTCAAACAGCCGGGTACGGTCTTTCGAGGTTGTGGCCACATGCCCTTCCACACTGAGGTCCATCACCAAGGTAAACTCATACTCCATGCCGTCCCGCTGCACCGGCGCCATACCGATCTTGACCGGCTTTTTCTTGCCCCGGCCGTCGTCCACCAGGTCATAGGCGGTCTTGGTACGCATGGTGATGATGACATGAAGATCCGCGCCGAGGATGGCGTCCACCAGCTGGTTATGGGCCGGAGTCACCTCCCGCCAGGCGGCGAAGGAGTTACCCGACCGGCTGGCGGCTGCAGCCTTGTCGTGCATATCCAACACGCCACCGTCACCGCTCCAGGCATGACTGAGACTGTCGATAATCAGCACGTCATAACCGCCCTGCTCCGCCCCATGGATCAGCTCGATATAGCGGGAGGGGCTATAGGGCGGCTTCAGTGGCGCCACATCGTAGGCCAGCATATCGGCGTAGAGCTCACCGCTACCGCGTTCACTGTCGATCAGCGCCACCTTGCCACCAGGGGCCAGGCCCTGAGCGACCAGAAGGGAGCTGTAGGTTTTACCCGATCCCGAGGGGCCACAAAGGGCCAGGCGGAGTTTTGCTTGTTTACGTTCTGCTTTCCGAAACATAATGTTTCTCCTATGTTGCATTTGCTTGTGCGTAGGTATCCGGGCGCTTGAGGAGTACCAATCCCCAAGCGCCCACTTTTAGAACGGTGGATTCCCATCCACCAGGGACAGCGGCTTGCTGGGATCCACACCCCAGTAGGGCGGCTGATGACCGATCGGAAGTGCCACTGCCGGCGCAACCAGGTGCAGGACCGCCCGCCCCAACACCTCGCCCTCCTCGTTCAAAAACAGCATGGTTTGCCAGTAGACAGGCCGACCACCCGTGAGAATGGAGCTGTCCGCCTCAACGCGGATCTCCGCGACACCATGAACGCTAAATTCCATTTTCAGTCCTCCCCCGGCTGCATAATAGTGATAACCGGCTCTGCCTGGTCACCTGGGCCTATGTGCATTACCAGCTGCACAGTCTCCGGCCGTTCACCCCGGCAGGGGATCCGCAGGACGAAAAACGAGACCCTATCCCCCTTGTTACAACGGGCAGCTGTACCCGCCATGGTGAGGACATCCCAGAGACGGCCGGATTCATCCTGACAGGCCTCCTCGCTGTCGTTATCCCAGGCCACGCAATCACCCCACACAGCGGCTGTAAGCGCCACGGGGACGCGAAACCCCGCTTCCTTGGCCGTGGCCGTCACATCGACTAAAACGCCATCATCGATGGCCTGAGCGCGGGTATAGGTGGAGACCACCACCGCGCTACTGAATACGTCATTCATTGACTTACCCTCCATTGGGAAATTAAAAGACCCGTTTTTTCCATCTTTAACGCCCCCGAACCTAACGGGAAAAAAAGGCGGCGGACTCACCCGCAAACAACGACGGCGCCGGTACCCACCGGAAACCGCCAACCAGAGCGCCAAGGCCAACCGGCACCCACGAACCCCCGACCACCAGAGCGGGCAGAGAGTAAACAGAAACAGCAGACAAAGGCCCAACCGGTACCACCACCACCGCAAGGCCGAGACGAGCGGCAGCGGCCGCAGAAGACCAGGAGCCTGAGCCGCAGGAGGGCCAGGCACCCGAGCCAAAGGAACGGGGCGGCAGCTGGCCAACAAAGGCCACCAGGCCGGAACCCGAACCGCCTGCAGCTACAGACCGAACACAGGCAAGGGAACGACGAGCCAAGCGGCCACGAAGGGGAACAGCTGCAGGCCCACCAGCCCACCAGGAGACGGAGGCACCCGCAGCAGCTGCAGACTGGATGCCACCGAAGGCGGAAGCCGAACCGGCAAAACCGGAACCACCAGCACCACCCACAGCAAACAACCGCAGCCGGGAGGCAGCGCCGGCAGCCACAGCAGAAGAGACCGCCGCCGCATCTGCGCCGGCGGCACACCCCACCGCCAACACAGCCCCCGCACCCAACAGGGCGGAGACACCCCGCCCCACATGAGGCACAGCGCCACCAGGCATGGAACGAGAGCCGCAAACCATGACAACAGGGGCAGGCATGACTATGAAACCACCAGCAGCGCCTGGCGCGCCTGAGAGGCTGACAACCCAACGGGAATGGAAACCTTGACCTCAAACGGCCCCTGGGAACGCTTGGCCCGACGAGCCACCACCGGCCAGCCGGAACCGGCAGCCACAGAACGCGCCCAGCAGGCAGCCGAAGCCATGGAACCGAAGGGAACACAGAGAGACGCCGGGACCGCACCCCGCCCACCAGCCGGCACCCGAACAGACCAGACCCCACCAGCCGCCCCAACACGCGAAACGACGGCACCACCCCAGGACCGACCACCAGAAACAAACCCCACCATAACAACCCCCCAAGAAACATAACTCATATACATATTATATGTATATGTTCCATGTGGAACAACCAAAAAATACTTATAAAACATATAGATAGATGTAATTTGCCACAAAGCGGCACCCGGGGCATGCTGAAGAGGAACACCCGCTTCCCCCTTGGGGGACGGGAGGGGGAATCAAGAATAAGGCCCGCGTAGCGAACATTTTTACCCGGCATGAATGGCAGACCGGTGGCCCGGTAACCATGCCGACGTATCACACCCGGCAGGATCAGTAACCCGCCCTGCTGTTCTGGCAAGGTGGAGAGCGCTTAGGGATGGTTGGCCGCGTTTTTTGCGGCCTTAGCAGCCCTTGGCGCTACTACCTTGCCAGAACGGCCGGGTGGGTTACCCTGCCGGAGGGTGTGATATGGCGGCAAGGTTATGCACCCCGGCCGGAAGCTGACCGCATCAAAAACAGGTCGCAGTCTGTTTGCGTTGTTTGCAAACAGTCTGCCACCGACTGCTGACCGAGAAACGAGGTGTGCAGCTACCCCCTTGAGGGGGTTTGGGGGGGATCAGAACAGGGCAGTGGCCGGCTCTCGATGCTAGGTAAAGGCGAATCGGGGCAGGTTTGGTATCGAGCAAGCTAAGTGGCACTTAGCCGGCCACACCTCAGACAGCACAAACGCCGCGTATCAGCACGGCCTTTTGTCTTGCAGCGAACGGGTCATCCCCTATTCCAGCTCTTCGCCGCCCCTTCTACTCTTCATGGATGATTACTCCACCCCGGGGGAGTTGGAGAGAGGGGGGGGGTAGATAACCACGCCATACATACTGCTTGCGCCAGGGGGGGTATGTAAGACAGGTGGTGGCTATCACTGCACACGCACATAGCCGTGCTGTCTACGGAGGACTGCAATATCCGCCAACCGCTGCATGCCTTCGGCTGGTGAGCTGACCGCTAGGGTGCGAATCTGACCACGCCTGGTGCCACGCCTGCCCCATACACGCGTTACCACCCAGAAGCCGAAGAGGTCCTGTTCTAGTCTCGCCTGGTAGTAGCGTGTCTCTTTGTGCCAGAGCTGGTGCATGGGGTAAGCATAGCGGAGGCAGGAGCTCAAATCGTGAGCCCATGCGAGCCGACTGCGGAGCCGCAAGCACGTTAAGCCGACAGGCTTTACGTGCGCTGTGGCGGAGCGGCGGCGGGAACGGAGGGGCCAAGGTCAGCTACGGAGTACAAGCCACGCGGGAGGGTGGTGGAGCGGTGAGGAACGAACGGCGGAACCGGCCCGAGCGGGTGGCGCAGTCCCTGATCCGGAAAGCCTGCTTTAGGAACTGACCAATAAATAGACAACGGCATGACAATCCAGCAACAGCGGCCCGTCAGAGGCAAACCTCACAGGTTATCCACAGAAAGGGGAACAGATATTGTGGATAGTAGGATCAGTATGACTGCCATCTCCCCTACCCTTCAATATCTATGACAGCTTGCCAGCTACTCCAAGGACTAGCTACAGGCAGTTAAAGCTACGAGTAAACACGTAAGAGTTAGCTCTAGCTAGGATAGCTACGTTAATCAAGCTATTTACACAGCCTTATACAGGACCCTAAACAAAGATCGAATGAAATCGAAATATTGTTTATTATCAATATGTTATGTATAATTTCAGTCGTTTATCAGGTCACCTGATAACAAAATAATTTGTTACCCAAAAGGAGCACATACTATGTATTTAACAGATCAAAAAACCATCTACACAATCATGAATGAGTACGGTGAGAAAACCACGATTAGTATCAATAAAGATATTGCCGACTTCCTACATGAGAAATTTACCGATGTTCATAAATTCATACAGGAGACATACAACAGGGTAGTGAAAAATCACCCCAAGTGGAAACGACTCACTCAAGGGGATGAGGTCAGGCGGATTGCAGCGGATACAACTTTGGGGGACGTTGAGTTCTAGCCGTACCACAAGAGGGAGCCAATGCAGCGGCGCAAGCCCAATAAGCCTGTGTTTGGCTTGTTGGGCGCCGTGCTGCTGCACTGGCGGGAGAAGGGCTTACGGCCTAGCTACGGAGTGCAGAGCCGCTTGGGAGGGTGGCGTAGCGGCGAGGAACGAGCCTGCGGAGCCAGCCGAGCAGGCGGCGGGGTTTGGAACTAGATCGATGGTTATACGAGCGTACCCTCAGGGAGACAGTGAGGTGGTCTCCTTTTAAATATTTACCAACGCAAAGGTTATGACTTTGCTTTTAACTCTCGCCTCAACGTCCCATATCTATTCACAGCACCATCCGTCAACAAACACTCAAAACTACCCATATGATTCTCCCCATATGCGTAGATAACAATTACATCACCCTCATCGATATAGTGACTGTATATCTTTGCTGAATAGTAAGCTAAAGGCGGGAGCTTGTGCTTGTGAACGTCGAAACACTGCTGCCCCAGATCGCCTATAAGCTCTGCACAGCCAGTCAGTAACGCCGCCAGTGTTATTGTGAATATCCATTTAGCCACTTCTATTCTCCATTGTTAAATTCAACCGGCCTTACCTTGGGGGATATTACTCCTGCGGCCATACACATGGCCAGAGACTGGAGAACGCACCACCAAAACTCCACCACACACCAGAGGTAGCCAGTGCCGCAGCGCAAACCCAATAAGCCGCTGTTTGGCTTTTTGGGTGCCGTGCTGCGGCACTGGCGGGTAAAGAGCTTACGGCCTGGCTACAGAGTGCAGAGCCGCTTGGGAGGGTGGTGGAGCGGTGAGGAACGAGCCTGCGGAGCCAGCCGAGCAGGCGGCGGGGTTTGGATCCAGGTCGATGGTAATACGGGCGTTCCCCCTGGGGGGGCAGGGGGGATCAGGAACACCGAGTGACAGAGGGTCGTCCTAAGCGGACAACCGTGAGGGGCCGCCTTATTGAAAAAATTACCACCAAGATTTCAGTGATTTCTTAGTCTTTTCCCATGTCTCAGAGCTGGATTCTTCTACGCCGGTCATGCTTTCTGCTGTGTAATCCTTCGTACTTTCCCATGCGTCAGCCACACTACCCGTCACCGAGTCCTTTACTGATGACATAAGACGCTTGGTGTCCGCTGTCGCTTCCTTTGCACAAGTTTCATAGTCAAATTCATCGCTAGTACTATTCAGAATATTGCCATCTTCATGCAATTCTTTTTTATCATCACAATAAGATTCGACTTCAAAAGCAGCCACAGTAACTACCACCGCAGCTGTCCCTATAGTTGCTGCTGCAGCAGCGCTAGAAGCTATTTTCGTCCCGGTTCTCTTTAAGAATTTGCCAGGTACAGCGTCCTTCCTATCCTTGTTTCTTGTTTTCATTCTCTCGACTATCTGCTTAGAGTTTTTAAGCTCATTAATCGTTTGAACCGACTCCGCAGAAGTTAGAGCTAAGTCGAACATACCTAAAATGCTGTTTAGGAAAACTGTCCCAGCCACAGCCAAGGTGGCGAATGTTACTGACAGTGTACTTATGACCACTTTGATCACTGAGATATTTGTCATGAAGCGACCTTCTGCACATCCACATACAGCAGCCCATGGTCAGAATAGGCACCGATCCAGCGATCTTGCTCATCCTCAGTTGCCAGCCCAGGCCAGCCACGAACATCAATAGCCGCACCGCTGAACTGCTTGAAGCGCAGGTGCTCAGACGCGAGAACGTGATCCAGGTCACTGGGAGCATATCTTGAACCCGGCCCATTCCACCAAGTGGCCGGCGCATTCTTCTCCAAGCGCACCATCCCAACCTTCTTTGCGTCTCTGTCGAGTTTTTTCAGCTCCCATTTGACCTCTACCTCCTGTCGATAGGGGTATTTCATCCCCATCGTGTTGAAGTCACCCAGGAAGATGAAGTTGGCCTTCCCGGGGCCACCGGCATTCTTATCCAGCACCTTGCGCTTGAACTTGAAGGCGCGCTCGAACTGATCATCCCGAATACCCAGCCCAATGGGCTTGGTACTGCTCTTGGTATGCAGGAACAGGATGGAGTAGCTCTCACCGGCCACATGCAGGGTCAGGAGCGCACCTGGGCGGAGATATTGATTGCCGCTCTTGAACTCAACGCGCTGGGTGAAGAAGGCCGTCATGCCCCGTTTCACGCCCACCAGCACCTCTTGGGTCTGCCTCCCCTCGGTGATGTGAAACTGATAACCGGGCATTCGTGCCACCAGGTCGTCGAATACATCCTTTCCCTCCACCTCCAGCAGACCGAACACATCGGGCTTTTGGGCCTGCAGGAAGTCAATCACCCGCGCAGTGCGGTCCGGTTTTCCCTTGAAATGCTCCACATTCCAGGTAACCAGTGAAAATGCTTTGGCCATCCGTATTTCTCCTTTTTAGCTCTATTCACTTGCAAGCAAAGGCTAACCGGTACAGTAGAGCAAGTCCAACAAGCCGGAAAGCCTGCTTCAAGGGCTGACCAATAAATAGACAATGACGTGCCAATTCAGCAGTACCGGCCTGTCAGAGGCAAACCTCACAGGTTATCCACAGAAGATGGAACAGATATTGTGGATAGCTGGGA
Source organism: Sedimenticola sp. (assembly GCA_040505955.1). Taxonomy (GTDB): domain Bacteria; phylum Pseudomonadota; class Gammaproteobacteria; order Chromatiales; family Chromatiaceae; genus Vondammii. The sequence continues at coordinate 10,619 of JBEVXT010000260.1, forward strand.
CGGTGCATCTGCCAGCTCCACTACCCGTCAAAAGCACGGCTGTCTGCTGGTTACACCAGAGGCAGTCAGTGCAGCAGCGCAAGCCCAATAAGCCGCTGTTTGGCTTGTTGGGCGCCGTGCTGCTGCACTGGCGGGAGAAGGGCTTACGGCCTGGCTACGGAGTTCAGAGCCGCTTGGGAGGGTGGCGTAGCGGCGAGGAACGAGCCTGCGGAGCCGGCCCGAGCAGGCGGCGGGGTTTGGGTCTGGATCGATGGTGATACGGGCGTTCCCCCGGGGGGACAGGGGGGATCAAGAATAGGCGTGAGGCTTGGCGCGGGCCTTGCCGATCACGCACTCAGGTGGGGATTACGAGGGAACTGCAAGGGGCGTGACAAGCCGAACACTAGCCTGAAATGGCTAGGAATAAATACAGGTTATCAGAGTTTAGTTGTTACTCTCATCACGAGTGACTTCGCAGGGAAAGACTATGGAGAGAGACAACAGGACGTCCGTAGACACAGCATGGTGGAGGCCTTCTGGATTATCTTTTAAAAACTTAGCCACTATTCTCATGACCTGCCCCTTTGTCACCCCTCGCGCAGGTATGCACATATGACTCAACCTACTATGAATCTGTGACAAAGTAGCTTCCGTATCAATAACGCCTTCAATATATGACAGGCAAGCGGCTTCGTTGGACACATCCTCACTCTCGCAATAACTCAATAACTCATTACCAGTTAATGCACTTGATATACTCCAACTTATTAGCAAGCTGGTAAAAACAACAAGCCTTACGATAATCACAACATTCCTCTTCCTTTTTGTTCCCTATTCCATAAAAGCAACTTAAGTAAGGTTAAGTCACCCTTACTTAAGTTAAGTCAACTTAACCCATTCAACCAATATAGTTCTCCGCCTGCTCATCAATAGCCGGCACCAGGATCTTCTTCAGAATCTTCTGCTGGCTCACATCCGCATCCTTGGCCAGGTAGCGCAGTATCTCCAGGTGGTAGTCGTTCAACCGCACGGAGACGTTATGGCGCGGCACATCCTCCGGATCATGCTTCTCCCAGGGCGGTGGCCCCTGGTGCGTCCTGTGACTCTTGGCACCGGCGGCAAATTCTCGCAGGTCGGTAGGGTCAACTCTCTTATCCTCATCTTTTGGCAAGCTGAAGTGGTTCATCACGCACCTCCCATCTGAAATATCTCTCGCGCCAGGCTATCGATCTCGCCTATGGCCTTGTCGTTATTCATCTCTACAACACCCCTACCCTCTGCCATCGCATCCCGGTAAACCTTGCGCTCACGGACAACGATCTCGGACATACGAAACTCCGGCAACTCGGTCAGGATCTCCGCAGCATCTTGGTCCTCATGCACTGCCGGATGTGTCGGCCCCATCGAGATCACCAGATTGGACTGCAGACCGGGGTTCATCCCCCGGGCCAACTTCACCAACTCGTTCACATGGACGCTGGTCTCCAGATCCGGTTGGGAGGCCTTGAGCGGGACATAGAGCTTGTCAGCAACAACCATCGCCGTCCTCAGCTCCTCCGAATCACGACCACCGGCATCGACCAGGACATACTCGTAGCGCTTCGACAGATCCTTCACTGTATCGTAGACGTTGCCGTACTTCTCCGCACAGTGGACGGTGGCCAGGCTGCCGGCTGAGTTGCGGCGCTCCACAAAGTGGCTCGAGGTCCGCTGCCGGTCGGTATCGACCAGGATCACATCTCCTCCCTCCTTCGCCAGCCAGACGGCCAGGTTCACGGAGATCGTGGACTTGCCGGTCCCTCCTTTCTCACCACCGAGTAATAGGATCATGTCGCCCCTCGTCAAAGTTACTTAAGTTGACTTAACTTAATATTACTTATTATAAGTAAAGTCAAGTTAAGTGGGTATTTATCCAGCCGTATCATGTCCGGTCTCCCGGTAGACAGAGGGGTGTCTGATAGGCCGGGTGCTGTACTGGGACTTACTACTTGACGTTACTTCACTTAAGTTAAGTCGAGTTAAGGCAAGGTGACTTAGGTTAAGTCATAACTATGAAACAGACGTTTCAGGGCGTATGGTATGAAAATAACGTAATAGGGTGGTGTTATCTGTCTGTTATATAGCCTTTTTTTTGACTGGTGCCCCAGAGCTTACGTTTATAGGTTTCAACTAAAAGGAACTGAAATAGTAATTTCAGTAAATAGGCTTTTGGCCTAAAATGCCCCCCACTGCGCAACAGGTTTGAAAAGGGCGCATGGAGAACAGTTCATATTTTTGAACCCGGAAGGAATGATCGACATGGAAAGCGAGAACGATTTTTTGCAATCTCGAAAAGACTTCTTGGCCCACCTTCGCTACACGAAGGGGTACAGCCAAGGCACCTGCTACGCCTATAACTCTGACCTCGGTATCTGGGGGAGGTGGCTCAAAGAGGCCGGTCACGACTGGCGACAATGCTCCCATGTAGAGGTCGAGCAGTTCGTCACCTGGCACATGCGGGAGCGAAAAGTGAAAGCCCACATCGTCGCTCGGCGCTCCAGCTGCCTTGCCTCCTTCTATAAATGGGCCATGAAAAATAACCTGGTTGAGTCCGATCCCGTCTACCTGGCAGACAAGCCCAAACGGCCCCTGCGAATCCCCGTATGGCTGGAGAAGGACGAACAGCAGCGCCTCACGGAGGCGGCCAAGAACATCGATGACCTACCGGAGAATATCTTCGGCAAGAAGCGCGAACACGTCCTCGAGGTGCGGCGCCGGTACGACTTCCTGTTTGGCCTAATTCAGAACTCCGGCCTGCGGATCTCCGAGACTCTGGGCGTGAAGGTCAGGGATGTGCGCCAGGTAGGGGAGGTGGCCAGATCAGTGCGTGTGATCGGCAAGGGTGACAAGGAGCGCCTGGTGCCGCTGCCGGAGGCCTTCGGCCAGGTGTTCGGAGCCTGGATCCAGGGCAGGGCAGGGGATGAGTTCGTCTTCGCCAAGGAGCCCGGTGGCAAGCCACCGGGTGCGCCGGCGGTGCGGGCCTATCTGCGGCGCCTGGTGGAGAAGGCGGGGATCGACAAGCAGGTGACGCCGCACAAGCTGAGGCATACTTACGCCACCAGATTGCTGGAGGCAGGGGCTGAACTGGTGGATATTCAGGCGCTGCTAGGGCATGTGAATCTAGCGACAACGCAGATTTACACGCATGTTAGTGAGGATCGAATGGCTGGTGTGGTGGCAAAGTTGTAGGTGTTAGCATGTCGCGTGCCCCCCCCTTAGAGAACTGGTGAGCGACCACACTGAAACTCTGCTTTCTTTACAAGAAGACATGCTGGCAACAACATCCAACGATAATCAAAAGAACAACGAACTATGCCTTATCTGAACTGGTTAACACGAGACGAAGACATCAGAACCGCTCGCAAAGCACCTTACCGCCTTCTGGAAGAGGTGCCAGAGCATTCTGCTGGAGAACCCAGCACCCAGAACATGCTGATCCAGGGGGACAACCTGGAGGCGCTAAAGGCACTACTCCCTTACTACGCAGGGAAGATTAAGTGTATCTACATCGACCCACCGTACAACACTAAGTCAGCATTCGAGCACTACGACGATAGCCTTGAGCATACGACTTGGTTGGCCATGATGTATCCGCGGCTGGAGCTGTTACGAGACTTGCTAGCTGAGGATGGTTCGATATGGGTTTCCATTGATGACCATGAGAGTCACTATCTCAAAGTGTTGATGGATGAGGTGTTCGGGCGTTCAAACTTCGTGGCGAATGTTGTTTGGCAAAAGAAGTACACGGTCGCCAATGATGCGAGATATTTAGCAGACAATCATGACCATTTGATCACATTCGCACTCAATAAGGAGAATTGGAAGCCAAACCGTCTTGCACGCAGTGAAGCAATGGACAAGCGCTATCGTAATCCTGACAATCATCCCAAGGGACCGTGGAAAGCAACTCCGCTATACGCGAAGCGAGCACCGAGCGAGAAAGAAAAGGCATTTCAGATCATCTTCAATAATGGAGTTGAATGGCGACCACCAAAAGGAACTACTCCTAGATTTCCTTACGATACGCTTCGCCAAATGGATGACAATGACGAGATCTGGTTTGGATCCGATGGTAAAGCGTCTCCTTCGCGAAAGACTTTCCTGAAGGAACTGAAAATTTCAGGCACACCAGCTCCAACCCTTTGGCTACATAGTGAAGCCGGGCACAACCATGAAGCACGCGAAGAATCTAAAGCCTTTGGCTCAGAAAGCAATTTCGATACTCCAAAGCCAGAACGGCTCATACAACGTATTCTCCACATTGCCACAAACCCTGGAGACCTCGTCCTCGATTCCTTCCTTGGCTCTGGCACCACCGCTGCCGTCGCACACAAGATGGGACGTCGTTATATCGGTATTGAGATGGGCGACCATGCCTTCACTCACTGCGCACCCCGCCTGAAAAAGGTCATCGGCGGCGAGCAGGGCGGTATATCTGAAGCAGTCGAGTGGAAAGGTGGCGGTGGATGCCGCTTTTACCGCCTGGGCGAGCCTGTTTTTGACGAAGACGGCCCCATCAATCCAGAAGTACGCTTCCCAGAACTGGCCGCTCACGTCTGGTTCTCAGAGACAGGATCTGCCCTGACTGAAAAACCTGACAAACCATTCCTCGGCATCAACAACGATACCGCCTACGCTTTGCTCTACAACGGCATACTAGGCGACAAGAAGGTCAACGGTGGTAACGCCCTAACCCACGGCATTATCAGGTTATTGAAGGAACAGGCCGGTAACCACAGCGGCACCTGGGTGATCTACGGAGAATGGAGCCCAATCACGGAGGAAACTCTCCGAACCCATCAAATCACATTCAAACAAACCCCCTACGACATTCGGGCACGCTGACATGCAGCTAAAACAATACCAAAAAGAAGCCCTAAAGGCGCTCAAGACTTTTCTGGAGAAATCCCGCGAAACCAACGATGCTGTAGCCAGCTTTACCGAAACCACCGGTAACCTATCGCTGGGACGGTACAAGGGAAAATACCGCAGCCTAAAGGACATGGAGCAAGTACCATACGCCTGCATCCGTATCCCCACTGGTGGTGGAAAAACGATCCTCGGTGCCTATGCCATCAAAGTGGCAGGAGTAAGCTACCTGGAACGTGACTATCCAGTAGCTCTCTGGCTTGTACCATCCAATACCATCCGCACTCAGACAGCAGATGCCCTGAAAAACCCAGGACACCCCTACCGCCAAGCTCTGGACGATGCTTTTGATGGCAGAGTGCGAGTTTTTGATATTTCAGAATTTGCCAATATTCGACCTACCGACCTATCAGGTTCTGCTTGCATCATCGTCGGAACCATTCAGACGCTCCGGGTCAAGAACACTGAAGGCCGTAAGGTCTACAGTCACCACGAAGCACTGGAGCCTCATTTTAGCCGCTTATCACGATTCCCAGATGGCCTTGAGAAGGATGACAGCGGCCAGATCAAATTCTCCTTTGCCAACCTGCTGCATATTCATCATCCGCTCTTGATCGTAGATGAGGCCCACAACGCAGTTACAGGCCTCACCAATGAGATGCAACAGCGAATTAATCCTGCCTGCATTATCGAGTTCACAGCCACACCAAAGCCCAGAAGTAACGTTCTTTTCAGCGTATCAGCCAGCGTTCTTAAGGACGAGGAGATGATAAAACTCCCTATCGTCCTCACAGCCCATAAAAGCTGGCAAGCCGCAGTCGGTGGTGCCATGGCAGAACGATCCAGACTGGCGGAGGTCGCTGATAAGGAGCATCCATATATCCGTCCTCTAATCCTCTTTCAGGCCCAAAATAAAGACCAGGAAGTCACCGTAGAGGCGCTGAGAAAACACCTTATAGAAGAGGAGAACATCTCTGAAGAAAAAATCGCCATCGCCACTGGGAACCAACGGGAGCTCGATGGTATCAACCTGTTCGATCCCAAATGCCCTATTGAACACATCATTACCGTTCAAGCGCTGAAAGAAGGCTGGGACTGTTCCTTTGCCTACGTGTTCTGTTCTGTCGCCAACGTCCGTTCCAAAACAGATGTGGAGCAACTGTTAGGGCGTGTACTGCGAATGCCCTACGCCCACAAACGCTCTCAGGCAGAGCTAAATAGTGCTTACTCCCACATCTGCGAACCCGATTTTATAGACGCTGCCGTCCACCTCAAGGACCAGCTGATCAATATGGGCTTCGAGGCGGAAGAAGCAGAAGACAACATCAAAATCTCAGAACTCGACCTCCATGGTGGTTCAACAGAGCCCCCTGCGCCCGAGCCAGTAAAGATAACCCTGGAAATCGAGCCAGACCTCTCTTCGCTACCCGGAGACATCCAAGGCCAAGTAGTTGTCGATACCAACGAAGGAGGCGGATCCACGATTACAATTGAGACACCTCTCTCCGAAGAACACGAAGAGATCCTACTTAACGCTTTAACTATCACCATCACTGAGGAAGAGAATCCAGAAGATAAGACTGAAGAGATCAAGAAAAAACTAGCTTTCCAACGCCACATGTCGGAACACAGGGCTTCTCCTGCTGCTAAAGGTGCAGCTTTCTCCATCCCTCAATTGTGCCTACCCATACAGGGAGAGTTAACACTTGCCGAACCCGGCTTATTTCTTCAGCTTGCTGGCTGGGATCTCTTGGAGTATCCAGCAGAACTTACTCCTGGTGAATTTGACCCGTCCAGTGGCCATCAGAGCTTCAAGGTCGATGTAAATAAAGACAAAGTTGAATATGAGACACTAGATACAAAATTACCACAACCTGGCCTCGCTGGATTAAATGCAGAATGGGATGAGAGAGTCCTTTCTCGCTGGCTCGACAGACACTGTCGAACACCAGACGTGCCTCAACCTAAACTCATTGAGTTCGCCAGACGTGTCGTGCTCGACCAAATAACAAAAAAAAGCATTGGTATTAGTCTGTTGGTTCAGGGCAAGTACCGGCTTGCCAAAGCCATTACAGGAAAAATCAACGATCACCGCATAACTACCAGAGACAAGGGATATCAGGACTGTTTATTCGATATTGAAGCATCACCGGAAGTCAGTTTTTCTTATGCCTTCGACTTCCACCCAGATCAATATCCAGCCACAAGCTACTACAGAGGTAGCTTCCAGTTCAAAAAACACTACTACGGCAACCACCGGATCGGTGATCTGAAGAATGTGGGTGAAGAGTTTGAATGTGCACAGGCGCTTGATATGCAGCCAGAGGTAAAATTCTGGGTTCGTAACTTGGACAGCCGACCAAAAACCTCTTTCCGATTTCCGCTCGCAAATGGTTGGTTCTATCCAGACTTCATAGCACTACTCAATGATGATCGCGTTCTGGTGCTTGAGTACAAAGGCGCTCATCTGGTGACGGATAGTGCTGAAAAGGTCAATATTGGTGAGCTATGGGAATCCAAAAGTGGAGGAAAGGGAATTTTCCTCATGGCTGAAAATAAAAAGGATGGCCTCGGCGTATTTGAACAAATCAAGAAGAAGATCAACAAATGAACTCAGCTCACAGACTCAGCGAAATAATACAAGCTGCACAGAAGGCACCAGATAAGGCCATCAGCACCAGCCAAAAAATCTTATCCCTTATCCACGACATTCTGCCTCTGTAATGCGATACACACTCCTGCTCATCCTCCTAACCCAAGCCGTCTACACCCAAGCAGCCCCACCCCAATCCTTCTCCGCCGCCAAAAAAGCCGCCTCCCGCATCTACGCCGACCACCAAACCACCTTCTACTGCGGCTGCGACTACCGCAAGGTCAAAGGCAAGCTCCGCACAGACCTGGCCAGCTGCGGCTACACACCGCGCAAGAACGCCAACAGGGCAGGGCGGGTAGAGTGGGAGCATGTGGTCCCCGCCTGGTGGCTTGGCCATCAGCGCCAATGCTGGCAGAACGGTGGCCGCAAGAACTGCCGCAAGACCGATCCGGTGTTCCGCCAGGCTGAAGCCAATCTGCACAACCTGGTGCCGGCCATAGGGGAGGTCAACGGCGACCGCTCAAACTATCGCTTCGGGATGATAGAGGGCGAACGGCGCCGGTACGGACAGTGTGACTTCGAGGTGGACTTCAAGGGGAGGGTGGCGGAACCCAGGCCTGAGGTTCGCGGGGATATCGCCCGGACCTACTTCTATATGAGCGACACCTACAGCATTCGACTCAGTAAGCAGCAGAGGCGGCTGTTTCAGGCTTGGGATCGGCAGGATCCCGTGGACAGCTGGGAGCAGGAGCGGACTCGGCGGATCGCCAAGGTCACCGGCGAGGAGGTAAGGGTGGCCAAGCCCAAAGTGCTTAGACCAGAGCCTGCAGCTGCGCTGGCAGAATCGACACCCTATGAATGTGGTGCCAAGCGCTACTGCAAGGAGATGGCCTCATGCGCAGAGGCCCGCTACTACTTGGTGAGCTGCGGGCGTACCGGGCTGGACGGGGATAAGGATGGGGTGCCGTGTGAGGCGTTGTGTCGCTGACTGGTGGCCGACGGCGCTACCTGTACGGAAGTACGGCAAGGAACCGGAGATGTTGGTGCTGGAGCGCCAGGCCCGGGAGGAGGGGAGAGGGCTATGGGCACTGCAGGAGGATCAGCGGGTAGCGCCTTGGGAGTGGCGGAAAGGGAGCCGAGGCCCCTCTCAGTAAAGTAGAAGATTAATAGCCAGCAAGTTCTGCAAACTGCGCTTTGTCCTTCCACCATAGCAGTGAAAGAACAGTATCATCGGCAATCCTTACTGATTGCTCATGCACACTATATCGATAGGCATTACGGCAACCAATCCATTCTGACGTTTTTGTGAGGACTGGCCTGGAAGTCGCTGCCCCTCCATACAACACCTCAAATGCCGCTGTCTCATGACTTAATTCCAGTTTTGGCTTGAGATGATTCGGAACATGTCGGCTTGGAGTGTACCAACGCCGACCATGCATATCGTGACATACCACCAGTGATGGGTAAGAACCAAACTGGACTAGGCGAATTGCCGTCGCCGTGAGGCTTGTCTGGTACTTCCCCCTGAATTCTCGAACCGTATCCAGAGTCACTTCACGACCCTCAACCATCGGCTTGAACATAAAATAAGGCATGAGAAGATCAGCTGCATAGGCATTAGCAAGCGACTCTGGATCAGATCGATCCCACGGAGCATTCAAATCAGTTTTCTGGCAAAGGCGTGTCGCTTTCCCTCTGTCCCGCACCCAATGCCCCAATTCATGGCCTATCGAAAAACGCTGGCGGCCAAGCGTGGATCGCCGATCAACTGAAATAATGGCTTTTTCTCCACCGCCAATTATCCTAGCAGCACAGCCATCCAGCCTCCTGTAGCGAACTGATGCTCCACAATGATACGAGATAGCTTCCAGATCTATCTCTTCCGGCTCCGTTATTCCAAGCTCCTTCAACAAAGACTCCGGCGACTGATAAGTCACTTGAAATTGTCCTTTTCAGCAAGTAAACCAAGCTCTCTTAGGTCTTCAAGAACACCGGCAACATCCTCATCTGACATCTCTTTACCTTCACGAAATGCCATTGTGAGTTCTCTCGGTGCACAGCCACCCATTACAATCCTATGCAATAGAGAACGCTGTTCAGAGGGGTCATCAGGAATTAAAGACTCGCCCACTTTCCTTATAATGGAGCGACGGCACCCTTCTTTGGCAGCTTTTAGTTTTTTCTGACGGTACAATTTTATTTGTGCACCGATCAGCTTTCTTGTCCCGGCTACAGCATCATCCATGGTGCGCCCCTCAGACAGTACTTCCTCGCTAATTTCTTCATCAGAAGTGGAAATAATCTCTTCTTCCAAAGAATCAATTAGTGCCTGAAGCATCTCCACTTTAGTTATTGGGTGTGTCATTGTTCACCCTCTATTTTCTTCTTCCTCAGAAGTTTACGCCGCACACGTTTCATGGCCGTGGAATATTCTTTAGCCGTCATGCCAAACATCTCTTGGGCCTCGGCTGGTGAATAGCCCTCCGCCTTTGACATAATAATGGCAAGTGCATGCTCATCATTCTCAAATAGGCTCTCAACTCGCTCTAATTCCTGCTGTGCAGCAAGTTCACTATCCTGGCCTGGGTTATCAGATGCTACCCGTCCTGTGGCTTCGGAAACTCTTGGTGAGAATTCCATAATCACACCTGCTTTTTTTGCTCGGCCTAGATGTTTCCAGTGTTCATTGGTAACACTCTTCATGACACCAGATAGAAACACAACAAATCCCACACCTCTTGGCCATTGCCTAGTCCCCGCTATTACCCGTTCCACTGAAGTCTGAAACAGATCCCGCCACTCCACATGGGGTAAACCAGATACCCTGTATCGCGCCACCTTTTCCAGGCGAATCATATCCTCTGCCGTAAGCTGTTCAAGCGCAGCTACAGCTTCATCTATAGTGGCGTAATCATCGACTGCGTGTTCAGTCACTATTAATTCCCCTTGTCCCACTACTATAGGCGGCAAAGAAACCTTTCCACGGACATCCTTAATTTATTTTTCTCAGGCTGTCCGCGACACGTTCCCATAGCCGCATATATTTATGAGCCCTCACTATTGAGTGAGACTACTTTATGCCATGTGGAGAATACCATGACTGATAGACCCGTAACGAAAACACGCAAGGATAGGGATGGTGATATCCAAGCCCTTTGCAACCCTGGTACTTTTTGGACCCCCCGACTCAAATCTGATGCGATCAGAGATATTGAGAGTGGGGACCACTCATACCATGTCCCATGGGCTGATGGCACCAAAACCCAGATCCGTGTCGTCAATGGACCAAGTGGTAAATATCTTCGAACAGATAAAGACAATACGACCAGAAACAATCTCGATGACCTCCCAGACTGTTAAGACAGGAGAAGCAAAATGAGCCAGAAAAAAGATATTCATGTAGTACCCCATAAAGATGGATGGGCAACAAAAAAAGAAGGGGCAGGGCGTGCGGGGTCTGTGCATGGCACCCAAAGGGATGCCATTGATCGCGCAAAGGGGCAAGCAAAACGAGAGAAAACGGAGGTAGTAATACATCGTAAAAATGGAAGGATCCGTGATAGCGATAGCTACGGCAATGACCCTTTTCCACCGAGGGATAAAAAACACTAAAACAATCGCCCGGTTTACTAGCTGGAATTTCCGTGGTTGCCTACATGCAAATGGTAGACAAGATAGGTTGGCTAGGAGGGCATTTTTATAGCATGTATTAGATGTTACAGAACCAGTCTTTTCTCATAAACATGGACAATACTTGACCCATCCCAGACATAGGAAAGATGCGGACCCTGGCGAGGGATAGTAACAGCAGGCGGGCGAAGGGCGGCAATGCACTCACCTCCAGGATTCCTAACAGACCGGTAAACGATCCCCCAGGAATTCACTTTCATCATATTCCTGCCAAAGGCCTGGGTAACTGAATAGGTGCCCGTATCTGGATCATGTAATTCATCATGATCGATACGGATGTCATACATGGGCTGGGCTACTTCACCAACATAGGTTCGCATATCAATCTCACCAGGCTCTTCATTGGTATAGCCAAGGAATCGTTCCTTGTGAAACTTAGTCTCTGCAATCGCAGTCTCCAATGACTCACCTGCGTAATAGATACCAAAACTTCCATCAGTGAAACGGCTCGCCAAATCAACATGGCTAAACGCCGCCATCACAGGGGAAGATCCCGGACCACACACCCGGTCCTCCGGTGCAACGAGGGCAATATCACCAGCCTCAACACGCAACCGATCATTGGTGAGACCCTCAATAAAAAACAGTTCCTCCATCAGCTCAGGATCTACTAGGGTCTCGAAAAAGTTAATCGGTGGAAATTCAGAGGAAATAATACGGTATTGATGCACCCACTCGGGTAACGCTAGATCCTCCATCTAAATCAAAGGCCTCGCTGCGCGTCGAGGTAACGACGCACATCAGCCAAGTCCACCAAACTACCACCCAGCATCCGGTCCAGAGCGGATTGGCCGTGGAACAGGGGAGCAGAATTGGGCTTTTTCACCCACGCATCAGCAGCTCGCGCTGAAGGTAGAAGAATATTCAACGCCTTGTAGATACCCAGAAGATAGCTGATTCGATCAAGCACATCTCGCCCCAGGCGAGGAGCAGTCCCCTCCGCCTTCCACTTGAAAAAGGTCGATGCCGGCGGGCTACCTATCAAAGTACGTTCCTGAGTTGCAGTCAGACCCCAGCGCCCCGAGAGATTGAAGAACCCCTGCAGGGCAGCACTTGATACGCGCCGAGGATCGTATGCCGATGGTGATTCAACTAAAATACTCACACTCATTACTCCATATATAGAGTTAACTATTAATGTAATACAAATATAGACAAATAGTTTTTGTTTTTCAAGGTATGATCAACCCAGCATCACAAATATCTTTCCCTAATATGACCATTTACGGGAAAGTTGCTACACTAGGCCTCAGGAGGTACGCGGCCTATGAGCAAGGTAGTCGAACTGCACCAACCATCATTTTCGGGAAAGTTACAAAAACCGACCCCACCCCGGAAGCCTAAGAACGCCGATGTCCGGAGCCGGGAGCACCTGACGCCTGGTGAAGTGGATAAGCTGATGGCCACTGCCGGCAAGCTGGGCAGGCACGGTCACCGAGACAGGACTCTGGTACTGGTCATGTACCGCCACGGCCTACGGGTCTCGGAATTGGTCGCCCTTCGCTGGGACCAGGTGGATCTCGGTGCCGGACTCATCCATATCAATAGAAGAAAGAACGGCACCCCCAGCACTCACCCCTTGGGTGGCACCGAGATCCGGGCGCTACGCCGGCTGAAGCGGGACTACCCGACGACCCAGTATGTGTTCGTGACGGAGCGTAAGGGGCCGATGTCTGATTCAGCTGTGCGGAAGCTGATCGCCAGGGCAGGGCAGGGGGCAGGCTTCGATTTCCCAGCCCATCCCCACATGCTGCGCCATGCCTGTGGGTTCAAGCTGGCGAATGATGGGCAGGATACGCGGGCTATCCAGCACTATCTTGGGCATAAGAACATTCAGCATACTGTGAGATATACCGAACTGGCGCCGGGGCGGTTTAAGGACTTCTGGGGGGATTAGTAGATGGACATGGAGCAGCTGGCAAATCCGGGGCTACCCAAGACGGTTAATGAGGCAGTTGAGCGGCTTGTTGATATCCTCAGCACTGAGGAGAAGCTAGGGTTCGCCGCAACCGCCAAGGATGACCTGATCAACCATCACTTTGGCTTGGGGCTGTCCATCAGGAGCGGTTTTGGGCTTCATACAGGGAATCCTGAGCTGCTGGAGTCCTGTGGCGTTTCTCACCCAGATGATGCATCGATGGTTATCCTGGAGGCACTTTGGAGCCAAGTGATTACAGCCAGCACTACCTCCAGCATACGGTGAAGTATATCAAGCTGGCATCGGGGCGGTTTATGGTCTTCAGCTGGAGACTGATCACACCACTACAGGCAAAAGAGCACTCTACAGCAATAACATACCTTAGCGCTAAATCTCAGCCGCCTGACTGCCGTAAAGCAGGGAGCGATGCAACCAGGCTGGATTGCGCTTTGCTGGACTTAACTCCACGGTCTCTCAGACTTGGTTCACCTCAAACCCCCAGCTTCTACCTAGACCATCATAGAGTAGTACGATCCCCTGAAGCTCTCCCTCTAGCAACAGGGATATAGATCATAGCTGACACAATAATGATAACCAGCAGCAACCCTATTGCTGCTATTGCCAGGTAGAACTGATGTGCTGGACTAAGGTCAGACCATACAGGTATTGATATAACAATAGCCTCAGCTATCAATGCAATAAAACCAAACAAATGAAGAGGGGTTTTAATCCAAGAAACTTTTCTATCTTCGGTGTTTTTAGTGACCATTTTTTATCCGCCCTGTTATCAACCAACGATTACAGTATGAATAAAAACAAACCTCAGTCATAGTCTATAATAAAAGTGCAATGTGCTATTTTATTTTCTCACTAAGTGAACAAAACATTTATCACCACAATTAAAATTGTGTACATTAGCGTATTCACAAATACGATATATTTTAGCGGAACTCATAAAACATTTACTATGTGTAAAATATATTTATAGCTTACTTCAACAAATATAAAAATCACCTTCAATACCGATTGCTAAAATAATCAGTGGCTTCCATCTGTATCTCCAATTTAGATATAACGCATGCATAGCTAGACTCAGTGCATTATCTAACTTATTAAATGTACCTTTTTCGTAACAAAATAAATCACTAGACCACTGTTCATACATCTCACTTCTTGGTGAATCTGTAAGCATTCCAGGGATCGTTATTTCTTTAGATAAAATAAAGTTAGCCGCGATATAACAAACATATGCGCTCAGCTTATCGAAGATGAGACCTTCTATTACCATATAATCACTTCTCTTCATTTTAAATCTTCTCCCGTTGTTTGAGTTAATACCAACGATAGCGCTTTTATTTAGTGAAAAAATAATCTGCTATTGATTAGTTTTGACTTTTGTTTAGGGAATCTGTGCTGTATGAAGTGAAAGATACGGCAGGTAGTCATAGCCGATATAGAACCGATCATATTTTGATGAATAAGCCCCGATGTTTCTTTAGGACTCATCAGTAATATTCTCTGTAATACACAGAAAATACCCACGCACAAATAACCATTGCAAAAGTAATTTTTGCACAATAAATAATATTCTTGTATGCCAAGCCCAATAATCCACCAAAAGGAAATCTGGCGTTGAGCTTTTACATAATATCTTCTTCTATCTTCTTTCATACGAAACTTGGTGCACCTACTAATACTCAAAGCCGCTAGATGTAACTTGTGACTAAGCCTTTGTTAAGCAAGGCAACAAAACTTTATGGTTAACATATTTATACACCAATAAAAAATACTGGTATGTATATTTCAAAAATATAAATAGGGTTGTTTTCTGCAGATAAGATAATAAACTGCATAACAAGGAAAGCATAACGAGCATATGCCTTACCTTTTATCCGGGACTATAAGAAATGACATTAGGATAAAAGAATCATCGTTGATAATCATCTGTATAATCCAAAGCTAATATGCCTAGATCAGTAACGGAGAAGTAGTACTTTAATGGTCTTCCTAACTCTGATGGGTCACCAATTTCTTTGGCCTTACAAACCAAATCCAACTCCAAAAGCCTAGTAAGACGATTATGAATAGTCCCAGCTTTCAGGCCGGTAATGTTGGACAGAGTTAACACACAGCAGTCGGTATCAAGTGATGCATCAAGATGGCGTAAAACCATCATATGGTCTACCCGGAGACTCCTGATTCTGTTGGCATTTAATTCATCCTGACTAAGCCAGGAAGGCGTAAACATATATGAATACATTATTTCCCTCGTCAAGTAAGTAACTAACCGTAAAGATTCACCAGAAACTGTCCTTGTCAGTGTTGATAATGTAAAAACACTGTTAATTGTAGTACTTTAAACTCATGTAGCAATACCTATAGCAATATTTACCTTACTAAGATACTAAAGTAGGTTGTTGAATACCCGCGACTCTCACAAATACCCCTCCAACTCCACCGGCACCACCTCCCGCCTGGCATCCTCCCCAACCACCAATTCCACCACCTCATCCCCCGGCCGTAACCAAAACTGCACATAGACCTCCCCCTCTGCCGCCACCAGCCCAAGATACGGTTCCAGCTCCGCCTCCCTGGCATAGTGCAGCCTAAGCACCTTCCCACTCAGTGACGCCGGTCGGTACAGGTCGATATTTTCCACAGGAGCCGCAGCACGCCCCACCACCACCTGGCCGGACAGATAGAAGGTATGCCGCTTGTCCAACCGATCCAGCAGCCACCGCAAAGAGCGACCGCGCATATTCACCCGATGGGCCACTACCCGTAGCGGCTCGCCCTTCACCAGCTCAGCGTGGGTCGGATAGAGGTTGTGCTTATCCTGGCTCATTCCCACCGCCCTGGGCTCACCATCCTTGATAACAATCAGCCCCATCTTCCAGGCACCCACCACCTGGCAGTCACACTCCACATGCTCCAGGGTCAGGTTGTCGATAGCATCCAGCTTGAGGGTGTACCAGTAGCTGCCGGCGTTTTTGATAAAGGTATCGTGGGCCATCTCGAAGTTACCCAGAAGATGCTGCAGCCCTACGCGAAATCCAGAGCCGGCGACGGGGTAAAGTAGTGCAGAAAACGCGAGAAACGATGTGAGAAGCACCATTTCCGCCTTGCTTCCTGTCTCCAGCCGGTAGCGCCTGTTGCCCGGGAACACCACACGCACCGGAGAGGGCCACAACAGATCAGCACCACGCAGGTTCACCATGTCGATCCAGATATGGCTCCAGTAACCACCCACCACCGCCCAGAACCAGGCAGGCTCTACCGGGTACAGCGGCCCGGCCAGCATGGCCACCACGAACAGCGCCAGTATCGAGTGGGTCAATGTGCGGTGCCCGAAGCGCCTCTCCAGCCGAGTCGATAGCCAGAACAGTACCCGGCCAAACTTCGAGGTGGGAAGATCGATATCCGGCAGCAGGGAAGCCGCTGCTGTCAGTGCCCAACCAACGATACTCGGCGGGTACTCAAAGAGGGCGGCTCCACCCAGGTAGAGTGCGGTGGCAAAGGCGACGTGGGTACCGGCGATCATGCGTTGGCTTTACCTGCACCCTTGTTCATAAAGAAGCGAATACTCAGAAACAGGGCCGCACCGATCCCGGCCATTATATAGAGTGACTTGTCACCCAGGCCGATGGCGATATAGCGGGTGGCCACCACCAGGGCACCGGTGACGATCATCACCGGGGTGAAATCCAGATACCTGACACCGGCTTGGTGGCGCATCTCCCTGATCTGGCGCTTATCCACCACGCGCTCCTTGCTGCTCTCATCCACCATGTCGTGGATCGCCTGGGGGTTGCCACCGGCCTGCTTCACCACATGGCTGACATAGAGATCAGGTGATTCAATCATCACCCCTTTCTGAGCGATGTACTCTTTGACGATAGCCTTGGTGTCATCCGGCACTAGGCGCGGCACCTCAATCACTTTCATCTTCCACCAGAGCTTGCGCAGGCCACTCTTGCGCTCACTGGCACAGCACACCACCTGAGCATGTTCGAAGATCGCCAACCAGAAGGCCTGCTGGGTCGGCGTGAGTCGGGTCATGTCATCCACGGCAATGAGTACACGACCCTCATAGGCGTAGATCGCGGGGATAATGGCGCCGGAGAGATCGCGGATGCTCATACGGTTCACCTGGCGCCGGATTTTGCGCCACTCGATCCGCGCCGGCGGCAGCTCGTCCAGCTCCTTCGCCAGATCGATGCTAGAGGGTTTCAGAATGCCGGTCTCCAGCAAGCGCCTGGTCATCTGTACAAACTGACCCTTGGCTTGGTGATCTAAAATGTAGACCAGCACCGTGTTATTGCTGCTGGTTGGAGCCAGTAGGGGCGGGATGTCGTCCACAAGCGGAGCCGACTCCTCTCCGATGAGGTTGAACTGGCGCCACTCGGAGGGCCGAGGTTCGATAATTTTTAACGCCGCTTCGAGCACCACCGACTTACCAATTCCAATGGAACCGGTTAGCACCACATGCTTTCTCTTTTTGATCTCCCTGACGATCTGACTTACCAAGTCATCACGGCCTATCAGCCCGGTGATTCTCTGCACCTAATCCACCCTGTTCTATCTTTACTTTACTTAAGTCAACTCTACTTAAGTTGACTTAACCTATTATTCTCCAGCAAGGCCTGGCCCTTGAGGTAGGCCAGTAGAACCTGCCAATGCCCGCCAGCATGGTGGGCCACTTGGTACTGTACGGAAGAGAGCAGGATAGCCAAGCGGTCAGCGATGGCACGCTCCTCGTTGAGCTTCTGGCCAATATCCCAGAGAGAGGTCACCTCGTCGT
>JBEVXT010000261.1:0-7716 GCA_040505955.1 Sedimenticola sp.
AGGTTCTCACTCATATACTCCGGCAGCAGATGACGGCGGTTGGAGGTGGCATAGATCAGTACATTTTCCGGTGGTGCGGCAATCGAGCCGTCGAGCGCCGCTTTGAGTGATTTGTAACCGGGGTCATCCCCTTCAAATGAGAGATCATCGGAGAAGAGGATAAAGCGCTCAGGTCGGTTGTGGAACTGATCGACAATGTCGGACAGATCGATAAGATCGTGTTTCTGTACCTCGATCAGGCGCAGCCCGCGATCAGAAAATGCATTGAGCACCGCCTTGATCAGGGAAGATTTGCCGGTACCGCGGGAGCCCCACAACAGCACATTATTGGCGCCGCGCCCTTCAACAAACTGACGAGTATTGCGGGTGATCTCCTCTTTCTGACGCTCCATGCAGAGTAGGTCGTCGAGTCTGACCTGATGCGGATGGGTTACCGCCTGCAGGCCCCTCTCTTTGCGCCAGGTGTAGGCGATGTGGCTCCAGTCCGGTGCCTGCCGCTCCTGAGTGAAGAGCAGTTCCAGCCGCTCAATGAGTGACTGGGCGCGGTTTAGCAGATCATTTGATGAGTTCATGCAATTAAGGCTTTTCTCTGTGTTCTCTGCGTTCGTTGTGCTCTGCTTATATTTACCCATGGGTAAATATTCAGCTTACCCCTGAAATCCGCCATTTCGGAGTTAAAAATAATCATTTGCATACATAATACCGCACTATATGCCTTTTTATCCTTAAACCGGCTCTGTACCAAAATCCTGAAAACTACAGTTATGGTGGAACAGAGATGTTGTAGGAGCGAACTTGTTCGCGATGGACTACGAAATGTGCTCTTCGCGAACAAGTTCGCTCCTACTATGTTCTCTGTCAATGTCATTAACTTAAGCTTAATGCCATGGTCATCCCAGCATAGGTTGAAACCCAGTGGTCGAACTTCCCTCTTTCCCGTCATACCCGCGCAGGCGGGTATCCAGCGCTACGGAGCACTGTCCCCTGGATTCCCGCCTACGCGGGAATGACGAGCCTGAAGTTTACGGGGAATTTTTCACCTAAGTTAATGGCATTGTGTTCTCTGTGGCTCTCTGCGTCCTTTGTGTTCCGCTTAATAATTACCTATGGCGGTTCAGCGATCCAACCGCTTGTAGTGAATACGATGCGGCTGGTCGGCCTCCGCCCCCAGGCGGCGCTTGCGGTCAGCCTCGTAGTCAGCATAGTTGCCTTCAAACCAGACAGCCTCCGACTCGCCCTCAAAAGCGAGGATATGGGTGGCGATACGGTCGAGGAACCAGCGGTCATGAGAGATCACCACGGCGCAGCCGGGGAAGGTCAGCAGCGCCTCTTCCAGGGCCCGCAGGGTTTCAACATCAAGGTCGTTGGTGGGCTCATCCAGTAGCAGCAGGTTGCCGCCACTCTGCAGCAGCTTTGCCAGGTGCAGACGGTTGCGCTCACCACCGGAGAGATCCCCCACCCGTTTCTGTTGGTCAGTCCCCTTGAAGTTGAAGCGGCCGAGCCAGGCGCGGGAGTTGAACTCGTATTTTCCAACAGTGATCAGGTCGTGGCCGTCGGAGATCTCTTCCCAGGCGGTTTTGTCGTCATTCAGCGCATCGCGGGATTGGTCAACGTAGGCTACCTGCACGCTGTCGCCAATGCGCATCTCTCCACTATCGGGCTTCTCCTCACCGGTGATCATGCGGAAGAGGGTGGTTTTACCCGCACCATTGGGGCCGATAATGCCGACGATGCCCCCCTTGGGCAGGTTGAAGGAGAGGGCGCTGTAGAGCAGTTTGTCGCCGAACGCCTTGGAGAGTCCCTTGGCATCGATCACCAGATCTCCCAGGTGCTCCCCCGGGGGAATGTAAATCTCGTTGGTTTCGCTGCGCTTCTGAAACTCCTGGCTCTGCAGTTCATCAAAGCGCTGCAGGCGCGCCTTGCTCTTGGCGTGGCGCCCTTTGGGATTGGAACGCACCCACTCTAGCTCATTCTTCATGGTCTTGATGCGGGCATGCTCCTGCTTCTGCTCCTGTTCCAGACGTTGCTCCTTCTGCTCCAGCCATGAGGTGTAGTTACCCTCCCACGGGATGCCGTAGCCGCGATCAAGCTCCAGAATCCAGCCAGCGACATTGTCGAGGAAGTAACGGTCATGGGTCACTGCCACAACGGTACCCGGATAGTCGTGGAGAAAGCGCTCCAG
The DNA here is from genome assembly GCA_040505955.1 of Sedimenticola sp. Lineage (GTDB taxonomy): Bacteria > Pseudomonadota > Gammaproteobacteria > Chromatiales > Chromatiaceae > Vondammii. The sequence goes on from JBEVXT010000261.1 coordinate 2,183, forward strand.
CCAGGCAACGGATTCGGCGTCCAGATGGTTGGTAGGCTCGTCCAGGAGCAGCATGTCCGGCTTCTCCAGCAGCAACCGGCAGAGGGCGACCCGGCGGCGCTCACCACCGGAGAGGGTGGTGACATCCGCATCCCATGGTGGCAGGCGTAGGGCGTCGGCGGCTATCTCCAGGGTACGCTCCAGATTGTGGCCGTCTCTGGCGGTGATCAGATCTTCCAGCTTCGCCTGCTTCGCCGCCAGTGCGTCAAAATCGGCATCAGGTTCGGCGTAGGCGGCATAGACTTTCTCCAGCTCATCCATCGCCTCCTTTACTTCACCCAGAGCCTCTTCCACATTGCCGCGGACATCCTTATCCGGATTAAGCTGGGGCTCCTGGGAGAGATAGCCCACATTGATCCCCGCCTGGGGTCGGGCTTCACCCTCAATATCACTGTCCAGTCCCGCCATAATCTTCAGCAGGGTTGATTTGCCGGAGCCGTTAAGACCGAGCACCCCGATTTTTGCGCCAGGAAAAAAGGAGAGGGAGATGTCGCGCAGAATCACCCGCTTGGGCGGGACGATCTTGCCGACACGATTCATGGTGTAGATATATTGGGCCATGGGATTGGGTCTTTTCAGGTTGAAGCATCTTCCCGATACCGGTGGCAACAGGGCTCACAGGCGGGGAAACGCTGGTTTGATTCACATTATGTTGAGCGTATTGTGGCACATTCTCTCGTCTGCCTCACCCGCCCTCGACAGGGGAGGGGAAAATCGCTTTTAACTAATCAGGTGATTGATGCGGTTCGCAAGCTCACCACATCCTACATGCAAGCATAGGCAGAGAAAGGATTGTAGGATGTGGTGAGGTACGAACCGCATCAATCAAATAGCAATTAATCCTCCTGTGTATCGGTGGTGAACAGATACCTGAATAGTTACCCTCGCTTTCAAGTTATATGCTGTTAACAAGCATCTTATTACTTACGGTGGGATAATGACGTGGGTCAAGGTTCTGTGTCAGAAAAGAGTGGAGAATGCCGCCATGAGATTGAAACAGAGATACCTGACACTGATTTTTCCGCTGCTGCTGATTGGCTGCGCCCCCCACCCCGGTTCCGGAGAGTGGCTGTCAAACACCCCAAATGATCAGTTTACCCGACTGGTGGTGAGTTTTGACGGCTGGGCCCAGCTCCATGCCAAAGGGGGGGATGAGGCGGCCCAGCGCTGCTTCTGGAGTGGTGTGGAGCGCAATGAGATTCAACTTAAGTGCACAGTGGCTGACAACACCGATGTTGAGTTGAACTACCGCTTCAGAGTGACTGCCAGTGGCCTGGGTGAGTTGATGCACTCCAATAAAACCATCGGCAGTTTTGATAAACAGCCTGAATGAAGAGAGTGATGATCCGTCTCCTCTTGCCAGTCTCCCTGTTGCTGGCCGCGTCAGCCGTTCAGCCCGCCGATACGGGCAAGCGCAGCCGTCATCTACATGACTTCTACTGTCGCAGCTGCCACAGCTCTACGATCTACCTGCTTGAAGAGAGAAAAGTCGCCTCCAGAGAAGCGCTTATTGAGCGGGTGACCGCTTATGGAGACAGCGGAAAAGTAAGCCTCACCCAGGAAGAGCTGCGGGGCATTGCCGACTATCTGGGCCGCGCATACTACGACTTCTGAAGGGTTATGTGGACTATTGCACTATTCCGGGTAATCGGTATATAGTCTATATCTATTTCGGTAGATATAGTTGTATATAGGTATGCACGCCACCCAGCTTTTCAAGTTGCTCTCCGATCCCACGCGTCTTCGTTGCCTCTCTCTGCTGGTAACAATGGATGAGCTTTGTGTCTGTGAATTAACCCATGCATTGGCGCTGCCACAGCCGAAAATCTCACATCATCTTGGAACTTTGCGCAAAGCGGAACTGGTTTGTGACCGTAAAGAGGGACTGTGGATCTTTTACCGTATTAATCCTGAGTTGTCTGAATGGATTAGTGATCTTTTGAAAATGACGGTAAACAGCATTAATAATGAAGCGCCTTTTGCCAATGATGCGGTGACGCTTTCCGGGATGCCAAATCGTCCGGGCAGTATCTGTAACACTTGATTGAACCCACAATGATCACATTCACATTTTCAAAGAGTACTGAAAGGGGAGAGATAAAATATGTCAGTTAAAGTTGGGATTAACGGTTTTGGGCGCATGGGCAGACTGGGTTTGCGCGTAGGGTGGGAGATGCCCGAGTTTGAGATAACACGTATCAATGAGATTTCCACGGATGCCGTTGGATCAGCCCACCTGCTCAAATTCGATTCAGTACATGGCACTTGGGGCAACGATACCGCCGCAGAAAACGGCGAAGTGATCATCGATGAGAAGCGCTTGGCTTACTCATCAAACACCACCATTGGAGAGACCGATTGGTCTGACTGTGACATCGTTATAGAGGCCACAGGAAAGCACCATAAAAAACCGGAATCATTGAATACCTATTTTGAACAGGGAGTGAAAAAGGTGATTGTGGCGGCACCTACCGAAGGGGGGCTTAATATCGTTTACGGTATTAATCAGGATCTATATGATCCGGCGCAACACCGGCTTCTGACAGCAGCTTCCTGCACCACCAACTGTCTTGCGCCAGTGGTTAAGGTGATGCATGAGAAAGTGGGTATTGTGCATGGTTGCATGACCACCATACACGACATCACCAACACTCAGACAATCGTTGATTTGGGACATAAGGATCTGCGCCGCGCCCGTGCCTGTGGTCAGTCCCTGATTCCGACATCCACAGGATCGGCTAAGGCGATTACTAAAATATTCCCCGAGCTGGAAGGCAAGCTCAACGGTCACGCGGTGCGCGTCCCGCTGCTCAATGCTTCCTTGACCGATTTTGTTTTCGAAGCATCACGCCCGGTGACTGCGGAAGAGATCAACGGTTACTTCAAAGAGGCGTCGGAGGGTGATCTTGAGGGGATATTGGGTTACGAAGAGCGTCCTCTGGTGTCGGTTGACTATGTCAATGACCCACGCTCCTCTATTGTTGATGCGCTCTCCACCATGGTGATCAACGATACCCAGGTAAAGATCTATGCCTGGTATGACAACGAATGGGGATATGTGAACCGGATGATGGACATTACCACCATGGTTGCCCTAGGACTCTGATTCGGTGATTTTGACTCGTCGATGGGACACTACTAAGATAAAAGCGCATGGATCAAGGACTTCGTAATTACCTGATCGTCACCGGGGGCTACTGGGCCTTTACCGTCACCGATGGTGCCATCCGCATGCTGGTGGTGCTCTACTTCCACCTGCTCGGCTACTCACCTTTTGAGGTGGCCATGCTGTTTCTCTTCTACGAGTTCTTCGGCATGGTAACCAACCTGGTGGGGGGCTGGCTGGGGGCACGCATCGGTCTCAACCTGACGATGAATATCGGTATGGCCATGCAGGTTGTGGCGCTGGCCGCCCTGACGGTGCCCGATGCCTGGCTCACTGTGCCCTATGTCATGGCAGCTCAGGCGTTATCAGGTATTGCCAAGGATCTGAACAAGATGTCAGCCAAGGCATCAGTAAAGACCATGGTCAATGATGGCGGTGGATCAACGCTGTTTAAATGGGTTGCTGTTCTGACCGGCTCTAAAAACGCCTTGAAAGGCGGCGGCTTTTTTGTCGGGGCTGTGCTGTTGGAAGGGGTCGGCTTCCGCACTGCTCTGGCGGTGTTGGCGGGCCTGCTCCTGATGGTGCTGGTGGTGACGGCCATCCTGTTGCCTTCCGGTGTGGGCAAAATGAAATCCAAGCCCAAATTCACCCAGGTCTTCTCAAAAGTGCCTGCCATCAACTGGTTGTCGGCAGCACGCTTTTTTCTCTTCGGTTCGCGGGATGTCTGGTTTGTGGTAGGGCTTCCGGTTTTTCTATATGAAGTGCTTGGCTGGACTTTTACCGAAGTGGGAACCTTTCTTGCGGTATGGGTGATCGGTTATGGCTTTGTACAGGCCGCTGCACCCAAGTTGATACAACGCAGTCACCATGGACATGGGCCGGGTGGCGGCACGGCAAGATTATGGGCTTTTATTTTGGCGCTTTTTCCAGCAGCAATCGCACTGGGGCTACAGCAGGGGTGGCCTGCTGATAGTGTGCTTATTGTTGGATTGATTCTGTTCGGTGCTGTCTTTGCAATAAATTCAGCCGTCCACTCCTATCTGATTCTTGCCTACTCCGACCATGATAAGGTGGCGATGAGTGTTGGGTTTTACTACATGGCAAATGCCGGCGGTCGTCTTGTGGGAACGGTGATATCAGGCTGGGCCTACCAGACACAGGGATTGGATGGGTGCCTCTTGTGGTCCACCGCTTTTGTTCTGGCGGCGGCACTGCTGTCGTTCGGGTTGCCGGAGATGGGTGGAGACAGCGAGTCACTGACGGTTAAATAAGAATGAAATACCTCTCCATTACAATACTCTCATCTCTCTTGGTTCTATCGCCCGTGTCGGCCAATGCCTGTGGTTGGTGGGGTGACGGCGACGTCAATCGGGATGTCGACACCGTTCTGAACTCTCTTACCGGTGAACCACTGCCTCAAACACTCTCCATCAGTACATCCAAGTTACCGGGTAGATTGGGATACGGCATAGCTGTTCCCGATCCGGGGCGCGCCATACCCTATTTGCAGGCAACCAACGGACGGTTGGTCAACCGCATTGGTGAGTTGAAAATATTCGGATTTGAGACGGTAATCGATCTCGGAACACCGGAGAAAACCGCTTACCTGCATCGGCAGGAGACCGAGGCGTTGGGTATGCGCTATATCAGTATTCCGGTTATCGGCACAGTACCAACCCGGAAACAGGTTGACGAATTCAGCAGTAAGCTGATTGCAGCCGGTAATAATATGCTATTGGTCTATGCACCGGACTCCGCCCTGCTCGGCACCATGTGGGCGGCCTATCGTCTTAACCTGGGCGCTCCCCTTGAATTCTCTCTCAAAGAGGGGAGGGATTTGGGCATGGGTTCTGAGCAGGAGGCTGCATTGCGCATGCGGTAGTCCCGATAGCCATTTCCTGTTGCTCAATATCAGCGCCAGGACACCCATCACCAGCGGAACACCACAACACCGAATACCAGGACACCAATTACTGAATACCCTGATTTTTATGGGTGTCCTGATTATTTTCCTTTTAACCGGAACTGAGTTTCCTCATCACTCTTTCTTGGTCAGGCGCTTGAACATGCGCGTTGTGGCAACCTGAATCTCCGGTTCCAGTTCGGTCAACATCTCTTCCAGGTTGTGCAGGGCGGCCTCAAATGCCAGCAACATTGGGCGGGCATGTTTTTCGTAACCTAATCCGCGCATTGTATCCAAAACAGCCAGGGCCTTCTTCTCATCGGCCAGTAGCGGGGCAAGCAACTCTTCCACGAATGCCTTGCTAACCAGCGATGCAGCAATGTCCGGTGACTCATCCAGCAGGCGACTCAGGGCATCCCGCAGGGCCGCCGGATCCCTGGTATCCAATGCCTGTCGTACTGCTTCGCGGCAGAGCCGGCTTTGCAG
>JBEVXT010000262.1:0-3693 GCA_040505955.1 Sedimenticola sp.
TCACAGAGCAGATGGTTAACCCAGTGATCCTGGGGTGGAATTTTCTTCAACATGCTGGCCTGAAAATAGATAGTAAGCGGGGGGTCCTCGAGCATGGAAAAGAAACAGTACCATTGCTACCACTTTGGCGAGCATTCCCACGAGTTTGTACAGCATTAGTTAGGGAAACACAAGTAATTCCGGCCAGGACGGAAGTTTCAGTGGCCGCAAGACTGGAGCCAGACAAAGCATACGAGCTAGTACCAGACGGTTACTCCGGCGTTTTGGAACCTGGTGATGTGTACCGACAGGATAGCGGAGTACTTGTGGGTAGAACGGCAGGCACTGTACAGAATGGTCTTACATTGGTTCGAATCGTCAATGTCTCTGGTGCACCAGTCGAGATTCATGAAGACACTCCTTTGGGATTTTTCCATGCTGCAGTACAACAGGGTGTTAAAGTTGCTAGAGTTGGAGTCTATGAACTTGTTGATGTGTCGAAGCCTAGTGTTCCCAACCAGGCCAAGTGTGAAAATGGCGATCGTCTACACCCTGATGTTGATTTGTCAACTTCCATTCTCGACTCATTGCAGAAATCCCAGTTGCAGTCTCTATTGTCACGGTATTCAAACGTCTTCGCTAAAAATTCTTCTGACCTGGGTAAGACTACTGTAGTACAGCATAATATCAACACTGGAGATTCAATGCCGATCAAACAACCATATCGCCGTGTTCCTATCCACCTCCGGGACGAAGTACACAAACAGACACAAAACATGCTAAGTGATGGCATCATAGAAGAAAGCAAAAGTCCATGGAGTTCACCAGTGGTGCTGGCCAAAAAGAAAGATGGTAGCATGAGGTTTTGTGTAGATTACCGACGCCTGAATTCCACAACGCATAAGGACGCCCATCCGTTGCCGAGGATCGATGACTGTTTGGATGCATTGACCGGAGCTTCCGTGTTTACAACACTTGACTGCGCATCAGGCTATTGGCAGGTAGAAGTCGATGAGGCGGATCGTGAAAAAACAGCATTTTCTACAGGTAGCAACTTGTACCAGTTCCGGGTAATGCCGTTTGGGCTCACCAATGCCCCCGCCACATTTCAGCGTTTGATGGATTTGATTCTCTGTGGTCTACACTGGTCTGCCTGTTTGGTTTACCTGGACGATATCATTCTGTTCTCAAAAACAGTGGGGGAACATATGGTGTTAGTGGAAGAGGTGCTACGCAGATTACAAGAAGCTGGTCTGAAGCTGAAACCAAGTAAATGTCAGCTATTCCAGGAAAAAGTTGCGTTCCTAGGACACGTGGTCTCCAAAGACGGTACAGCACCGGATATCAGAAATGTGGAAAAGGTCAAAAACTTCCCAACACCCTGCTCGGTGCGTGAAGTGAAGAGCTTTCTGTCCTTGGCGTCCTACTACCGGCGTTTCGTTCCAGAGTTTTCCTGTATTGCTGAACCCCTCCTTGCTCTCACTCGTAAGGAAACTGTGTTTGTATGGAGTGGTCAGTGCCAGTCAGCGTTTGAATCTCTTCGCCGGGCTTTAACAGAATATCCTATCCTCTGCTTTCCGAATTTCCAGGACTCATTCGTGTTGACGACCGATGCGTCAAACTATGCTGTGGGGGCGGTCCTTTCTCAGATTCAGTCTGGACAGGAGAGGGTGATTGGCTATGCCAGCTCCTCGTTAACCAATGCGGGGAGAAATTGGAGCACATTCGATAAGGAATTCTGGGCTGTGGTGTGGGGAGTACGACATTTTCGGCCCTACCTGTGTGGCAGAAAGTTTCAGATATACACAGATCACAAACCCCTATTAAACATCAAATCCATCACCCATGACAGTGACTCCACGGGCCGAAGGACACGTTGGTCTATCGAGCTGAGTAGCTACGATTTTGAAATCATGTACAAGAAGGGGGAGGAGAACACCAATGCTGATTGCCTGTCACGGATTCCTGTTCAAGAACATGTGTATAGTAGGGAATGTAATGTAGAGGTGTCGGCATCATCTGCAATGGAAAACGAAGGTGACATGCCAATAGACATGGTCAGTGAACAGAACAAAGACCCAACTCTACTGATGCTGAAAGACCATCTGATCAAGAAGACACAGCCAGTTGACTTAAACAGAGAAACACCGAATGTTAGATGTCTTTGGCGACAGAAAGAGGATCTATTAATAAGAGATGGCATTCTCTATCGACAGGTGACAGACAAGAACACATTCGCTCGGTATCAGCTGATAGTCCCAGTGCAGCTAACCAGAACCATTTTGGAAAATCTTCACAGTTGCCCCACTGGAGGCCACATGGGCTTCGAAAAAACTGTGGACAAGATCAGACAAAAGTATTACTGGTATGGCATGTTATCCCAAGTGAAGAAGTGGTGCAAGAGTTGTAAAGACTGCGCTCAATCAAAATCCGCTCCAAGAAAACAACGTGCCCCATTGGTACAGGATCAAGCAACACGGCCATTCGAACGCATCGCTATGGACATAGTTGGCCCTATCCCAACTACAAGTGATGGAAATCGATTCATCCTGGTTGTATCGGACTACTTCACGAAGTGGCCGGAAGCGTTCGCCTTAAAGGACCATAAAGCATTGACTGTGGCCCAGATCCTGGTGGACGAGATTATCTGCAGGTATGGAATTCCCTCAAGACTTCACTGTGACCAGGGTCGGGATTTTGAGTCCAGGGTGATACAAGAGGTTTGCAGACTGCTGGATGTCAAAAAGACACGAACCACACCATACCACCCGGAGTCCGATGGATTGGTTGAGCGGCTAAACAGATCTCTAGTTCAGATGTTGAGGACTGTCGGTGAGAAGAACCAGAAGGACTGGGACAAGCAGCTACCAAAAATATTGCTTGCATATAGATCAAGTGTTCATTCCACGACTAAGTTTACCCCCCACTTCCTTATGTTTGGGAGAGAAGTCCAACTTCCGATTGACGTAATGTTTGGAGGAGTAGGGGAAAGATTTCAATCAGCGACTCAGTATGCGCAGGAAACTAAAGCACATCTAGACAAAGCGTTTGAATTTGTCCGTACCAATACCGGGGCTGCTCAGAAGCAACAGAAAAAACAGTATGATAAGAAAGTATATGGAACACCACTGACGGAAGGGGATGTGGTCATGGTATACTCTCCAGCTGTGAAACAAGGGTTGTCCAAAAAGTTACACAAACACTGGGATGGCCCATGGACGATCAAGAGAAAAATATCAGATGTTGTATTCCAACTAAGGAAAGAGGGCACCAGAAAACAGATGACTGTCCACTTCAACCGACTTAGAAAATTTGAGAATTATGAGGAAAACCGGAGACCAGAACCTCCGAATCAGGCAGACGCTGTAAACCCTCCACAACAGAATGGCGCTGCCGGTCTTCCAGATGATGCAATGGATCCTCCACAACTAGAACCAGATATGGTTCTCCTCGAAATGCCAAGAGCAGAAGATATTGAGGACGAGAATGAATCTGACTCGGAAGAAAGCGACAATAGCTCCACTAGTGATTCTGGTCCCATAGAAAGTAGCTCCGGATCTGATTCTCATGGTGGACATGACGCTGACACATGGGGTGCAGGCAGAACGACAACGCGTCCTGCGCGGTTCCGCGATTTTGTGGCGTAAACCGTAACCACCGTTTGTAAATAGACTGTACATATCTGTATATAATATTTCACATGTATGTTATGCG
>JBEVXT010000263.1:0-12753 GCA_040505955.1 Sedimenticola sp.
ACATGAAAATAACATATCAATATACTAGTATATATATGTAATGTGTGACTCCATGGTTTACATGGATATGTTGATTTCTATTTTGGTACAATATACTAGCAAAACATGATACATGTAACATGATACACCACCGCTTGCATTAACCTTGCCAACGGTTATATAAACGTTGGACATTAACTCGATGTGTATACTTGAAATCAAGGTGCTTGATTGGTTGAGCCTGAGCTGGGCTGAGGATCGGCCAATCAAGCTGATTGAATGAGAGTTCACATTACCACTAGATGGCCAAGATAGTTATTAATAACTTCAGCATTGCCATGCTTAATGCAGGCGGTAGTGTATGTGGGGCTGAAGCTAGATGACCATTTTTTAGAACCAGAGTTGAGGTGAGGTATCTGGATTCTGTAATTTATGAACAGTGTAGATGCTGATCAGCTATGACACTCAGGTATTAGGATAACCATTTTTTTAGAAGCATATTTGAGGTGAGGTAAAATCCTTTAAACCTACAGTATCAGTTGTTAACACTGTGTATCTATGCACATACAACTTTCTGAGACCGAGAACGTACTCTGTACTCAAAATCACGCAGTTTGATTGGTTTAGTCCGAGCTGTAGGGTATGATCGATGTGTAGTAGATCTACGTGCCCCTTTCAACATGTTCAACAGGTTTCAGTACCAATGTGCATATACAATGTACAGTCGACGGTCGTATCATGTGATCAGTGTCCATATTTACTACCAAAGTTTTCCCTACGTTCTCCCTGTGCTCGGACTAAACTAATCAAACTTTGTAATTTCGAGTCTGAGACTTGAGAATGATCTTAGAAAGTTTTACAATTACTGACCCTGTTCTAGTGCACTCACAGACCCGATATTACATTTTATTTGCAGCAGGTATATTATGTTTGAACACTGAACGTGATCTGTATGTACTTAATTGACAAAACTGTGTATTACTGCCGTTTGTCATATCAAACCATCATCAAGAATAACACTACATACAAGTATATAACAAAAGAGGCACAGGGACCTTAACGCACACATGTACCACAATCGCTTCAAATACGCGTTTTTATGCAAAATCACTCAAGCGTGATGCCATTTTGGTCAAATTTCAAACCTAGAACCTTTTACCGATCATATATAACCCATAACGGGCTCAAATACGCGTTTTCATGCAAAATCACTCGAGCGTGACGACACCATTTTGATCAAATTTCGACCCTAGGACCTTTTACCGATCATATACAACACATAACGGGCTCAAATACGTGATTTTGTGCAAAATCACTCAAGCGTGACAACATCATTTTGGTCAAATTTCAAACCTAGAACCTTTTATCGATCATATATAATCGATGGATATGAACATTCTGACAAAGTATCGTCAATATCCGATAATATTTAATTGAGTTATGGCGGTAACAAGCAAAAGTTAACGACTGACGGACAGACGGACGACGGACGGTTTGTGATCAGAATACCTCACATGAGCTAAAAAGCCAAGAACACTATTAATTAAATTCTTACGGCCTCCCTATTGGAACTATTTTAGTGTGACTCTGACCAGGCAGTCTGGGAGGGTAAGGGTAAATTCAATTTGATACTGAAACAGGTAGCAAATATAAATGGATCAGAAATGAACGTTCGCCTACCCTGACCCTGTTGAGTTTACACCATAAGCAAAATGCATTGTATGAATTCATAATAATAGATTTGTCATTTGTGTAAGCATATATACCCTACTGTTTGCATTAAGCTTTCCAATGGTTATATAATCGTTGGGCATTAACTCAGTTCATTTACTTGAAATCAATGAGGTTGATTGGTTGAGCCTGCGCTGTGCTCAGGCTCGGCCAATCAAGCTGCTTGATTGAGAGTTCACATTACCAGTAGATGCTCAAGCATGTTCTTAATAACTGATCATTATCAAGCTTAATGCAAGTGGTATTGTATGAACAACAATCTATGTGGACCCTGATCAAGCAGTTCGGAATATGCAGATGCACGATTGTGGACCAGGATCAGGAAACCCTGAATAGGCGAGTGCACATGATGCGCATGGCCTACCACGTTTGCCTACTCTGTCAGGTACATGTATACACAAACGCTTGTTTCGTTATTGGATCTGCTGTTGAACCTATTATATCTCTCGCCAGCATGCATATGTCACAGCTACTCATCTTATTGTTCAGCGACTGGAAACACAGAAACAACACAATCAAATTGGAACATAATTATCACAAACTATTTCCATCTACAAAGGGGCGAAGGCACGCGTTATCGCCATTATCTCCTGATTTCAGATTGTCGGAGATAATGTGATTAGTACACACTCGCTTGTGCTAACCTTGCAAACTATCAAGCCAACGCATAGATCAAGATCCTTGATTTACAGATTGTGAATCGTCAATTTCTTAAAAAGGTTTTATAATAGTTGGCAAGTTTACACAAAGGATAGTGTACGTCTAATTGTTGATAGTGTTATAAACTTCAAGAAAACTATGACCGGGAGCAGTTAGGACACCAACTTACCCATACAACATGTCGTGGGAATACGAATATAGGGTGGCTAAAATGTTTCGAAATAAAATCTGAAGATTTGTTTTCTTATTTCTCCACATACATATATATGTGGGTGTAACTGGATAAATGGGGCTTATGGATTATGCGAATAGTGTAGCTCCAGATCAGCCTGCGACGACATACACTCCCCGCCTTTCAGTTGCTTTTAACAAGAAGTTTATATTCGTTAAAGGCTGCAGGAATGTGGTACCCGTTCAGGAAGACAATGGCGATATAAAAACGCGGTGATAATTTTTATTGTTTTATGACTTTCTCACTTACACCAGCGCATGCATTAACATTGCCAGCGGTTATACAAACGTTGTGCGTTAACTCAAAGTGTATACTTGAAATCAAGCAGGTTGATTGGTCGAGCCTGAGAAGCTCAGGCTCGGCCAATCAAGCTGTCTGATTGTGAGTTCACATTATCAGTATATGCTCAATATAGTTCTTAATAACTGACCATAGGCAAACTTAATGCAAGCAGTAGGATACCTTTGCAAATGTGACATATCGAAAGTTAGATTTCCATATCTGATAGAAGCGTTTAACCCGGACTGGATGCGCCTCCAGCCTTTCGTACTCTTGGTATATGTTGCGTATTGTCAGACATGCAGGCATCAATATTCTCTGCGACTCTGGGCTTGGGTCACCAACTTTGCTAATGTAGGATTTCATAAATCCTTTTGCTATCAGTCCTGAAACATATCAAATACATTCTAGGATTAACAAGAGGCCCAGGGGCCTTAACGCTCACATGCACCACAATCACTTCAAATACACGTTTTCATGCAAAATCACTCAAGTGTGACAACACCATTTTTATCAAATTTCGAACCCAGGACCTTTTACCGATCATATAAATGTATAACCTATAATGGGCTAAAAGGTTAAAGGTACAGCACAGTGGCATTATATTTAATATGCACACTATATAGTCATCAAAACTATAAGAACCATGTTGAAAACCACATGCAAATATTCCAACTAGATAAATAGTTATATATGCTTATTAAATTAACTATTTGAAATTTTATTATGCCCCCGCTACCGAATGGTATGTACTTCCCGATTTCTCGAGTCAGCTGTAACTTCTGTTTGGCTTTATGGATTACTCTATTATTTATTCAGTTAATACATACACCCCAGCCTACCAGTGCCATGACCTTGACCTTGTTCACGTCTAAATTGACACTGACAGACTTGGCCAATTTGAACCAAAAGTTTGAACTAAAAGTTACGACCAGTAGATTTTTTAGTTTCTCCAGTCGGCTGTAACTTCTGTTTGGCTTTATAGATTACTCTAATATTTATTCATAATAGCATATGCTCATGCCCCAGCCTACCAGTGCCGTTACCTTGACATTTTTTTCACGTCTAAATTGACACGGGCAGACTTAGCCAATTTGAACCAAAAGTTACGACCAGATTGTTTAGTTTCTCCAGTCGGCTGTAACTTCTGTTTGGCTTTATGGATTACTCTAATATTTTTTCACTTATAAATACATATGAGCATTTGCTGAAGATAAAGTGTAAAAAAATGACAAAGTCAAGCAATTCATGAAAACCGCTGAACACAACTACCAGACAAATGTTGCCTACATGGTTTGATTATGTTGGTTCATTTATGGTGCACACTGTAACAAAAGGTACAGTAAACAACACAAATGCCACCTAACATCGACGTAAGCGTAACTCAACGCAAAAAAGTAGATATAAATACTAAGCGTGAAAACATGCATAACTGTAATGAGGTTTGTGAGATTGAGCTTCATTTAGGTATACTAAATCTGTTCAGCACAATTCTGCCTCACATATTTCCAGCAATAATGCGAGGATAGTGACCTCTCCACTTCAGTATTGGACATCTAGTCTATGATACATGTACGAAGTCTGCAATTACCTGATGGAAACCATGTACCCAATAAATCAGCTGTCCAGCAGCGTTTGTTTATATTCAAGTTTTAGTAATCTTTGAGTTTTAATTGTGTTTAGACACAAGAAAAAGGTGCTTAACAAGAATTTGATCAGTGTAGTTTCTGATCATCTAGCTCACTCATGCAACCCGATAGATACACCACCGCTTGCATTAAGCTTTCCAACAGTTATACACACGTTGGGCATTGACTTGATTTGTATGTTTGAAAACAAGGACGTTGATTGGTTGAGCCTGAGTTGTACTCAGACTCGACCAATCAAGCTGATTGATTGAGAGTTTGCATTACCAGTATAATTATGATCAATATTGTTCTTAATAACTGATCACTGGGAAGCTTGATGTAAGCGATAGTGTATCTAAGATTTTCATTACTGACATGAAGTATGTTTCTCCAACTCAACAGCGAACGATGTAGTCCCTGATCAGACAGTGCAGATGGCCAGGTTGATCTAGGGCTTCACTGGTCGAAAACTTAATAAAGCCTTTTTGCCAGGGCCAGTCACATATGTGAATGTGACTAAAGAAATGGGTCTTATGGCATTTATAATCAGTCTAGTTCCTGATCTGCTGTCACACTCCTGCTGCATGATATTAATATAAATTGTTTGTTACACGCATTGAAGATGTTTCGGTGACAGAAAGGCGAACAACGTATGTCCTGATCAGACTGTGCGGATGCGCAGGCCGATCTGCAGCTATGCTCTTTGCATAACCTATAAGCCACATTTCTCCAGTCACAACCACATATACATATTATTACTGATAAACCAACGTCTACAAACTATTTCATTAAATGAACAGCACACATTACTGGAGTGGAGCAACCCACGGCCAGTACCGGTTTTAACTGGGAAAACGGCAAACATAGTCAGGAGTCATCCTGGCGGGCCATCTAAGGCCTATGCGTCAATTAGCGCCCTTAAATCCATGTAATGAACGAACGAACGAACTGGAGTGGAGTCATGGAGTGGAGTGGAGTCGTGGAATTGGGTCGTGGAGTGGAGTCAATATAGTCTCCACAATCACACTCCACTCCACTACTCCACTCCACGACTCCACTTCATGTTTTACACAATACCGTATGTATTACGGTTTTAAAAGTTTTACGAGTTACAAGGCACAATTGCAAAATTCTAAGTCGAAAAGGGGGAGATAATCCATGAGCCGGGGGTGGGAATCAAAAATTGAAATCCACTTTGCGCATCTACACATCATAAGGAAGCTACACATCATAAGGAAGCTACACACAAAACAAAGTATTTGAAGACGGACAGACATACGGACGGACCGACGGACAGACGCCGACTACGCCACCGGGGGTATAACATACGCTCTCCTTACTTCGTAAGGCGCGCTAAAAATGACTTTAATACGTTCACGACTAGTGATCATACTTTGCATTTCGAATTGTCTTGTCAGCTGCGCAGTGTCTATATATTCCCTATGTTGAAGGCAGTCGCACTTGTCAATCCCCTCAATGGGATTAGAATGTAATCGTTTTGCTGATGACAATACTGCTATTTCATTGAATAGCCAGTAACGTATGACCTGATCAGTGTGCGCGGATGTGCAGGCTGTTCTGAGACTGCACTGGTCGCAAACGTCGTCATGCCACTTTTCTCAGCCGGCGGACAAAAAGTACATTACGGCGTTTGAAATCAGCGCAGTTTGACCACAGTGTTCGCCATATAAGTAACTTAAAGTTGCTAGCAATCGTGACTGTGTTGATCCATCTGTACTTTATGAGCAGGATCTACTGGTAAATTGTTTTTATGCCCCCGATCTTGAAAAGACGGGTGGCATATAGTGTTCGGACCGTCCGCCGTCCATGTGTCCGTAAGAGTGTCTCCTATTTGGACTTAGGCTGCCACAGGGGGCATTCGTGGTCCGATAGGCCACATTTCTTGTTTATTTATTGTTATATGAGCCAGTTTGTGATAATTATACCTTATCCCATCACCATATGTTGCCAATACATACTAGTTGCCAATACTGATTTCGAAAATCATCCATTATGTTCATGAAATGTCTAAATTTGATTTAAAACATTTCAGAGCCTATGCGGACTTGAATTTTGCCGCGGCATGTCCTCTGCAATTCTTCATAACGTTCGATGATATTTCTGGAAACTATCGTACTTTTCCTAAGCAAATATCGGCAAAATACAGAAATGATAGTCGTGCTTATGGATCTCTTCACCGTGTCTGGTAAATTTTAATGTATTCATGTCACGCGGAATTAATGCTGGAATAAATCAATTTCACACCTGATTTAAACTTTCGCACGGACGCTAATGTTGTCGGCGTTTTGTTTTATGGTTAAATCAACATATTTGACCTCAAGATATCGCGTGCGAGAATCTTTTCTGCGGCTATAAATACTATAGTGGCAGACGATCCTAGAGGGGTGCCTCTACATTGGACGACGCCCTCACAGCGTGAAGATAATGCTACTGCCAGATTTACCTCGGATCTCAGAAAATGACCGTTGTGAAATGTATTCAATAGAAAGTTACTATACATGGTTTTGATTGATTGCTTGTATTTAACGGCGGGACTGGCTCGATGACCTTCCATGCCCGGCGAATGGCACACTTTGATGCATAGTTTATTGTTTTCAAGTATGTTGGTTAGGAATGTAAAATTACAAGTAGTTGGCAAATTAATAAATTAATTAATTACATGTAGCATAACACATACTTATTATGTATTTGCTATTTTCTTTCACGTTAATATTCCACCTGAATCATCACGCAGATCAATTACATGTACAATATCGGCATTGTGTAAAACATGGAGTGGAGTGGTGGAGTGGAGTGGTGAAGTGAAGTCGTGGAGTGGAGTCAATAGTGTCTCCACCACTCCACTCCACTCCACGACTCCACTCCACTCCAGTAACTTGTGATTATTCATTTAATGAAACATTTTGTACACTGTATATGTTGGGTTGTTTCAGTTGTAACATCATGTACATGTGAATGGTCATTGCAACTAGAAAATGTGTTCACACAACACGGATGCCCCACCCGAGGCCTTGCTAGTGAAAAAAACATTCTCCAAGTTTTCGGGACGGACGGGACGGACGGACAAGGATAACCCTACCGTGGTGGGGCATATAAAAGGGTTTATTATAGTGGTTTATTAACTTTGTGACCAGTGAAGCCCCAGATCAGCCAGCGCAACTGCGCAGTCGGACCAGGGACTACACCGTTCGCTGTTGAGTTGGAGAAACATACATGATAGCTATCAGGCTGCAAAAATGAGTTAGATGATCAGAAACTACACTGATCAGATCACATCATCAACAAGTTCCTTTTTTGGGGTGGCTAGACACAATTATAACTCAAATATTTCAGAAACTTCAATATAAACAAATACTGCAGAACAACTGATTTATTGTGCTCCTGGTTTGTATAAGGTAATTGCAGACGTCCAGGTATGTGGATAGACTTGCCGTCCAAGACTGACTCCTCAAAGTCTCTGATACAGACACTATAAATAAACCTTTCATCAGTTGTGAAAAGAGTATAACTAAATGTAGCTCAATCTTACAAAACCTGG
Source organism: Sedimenticola sp. (assembly GCA_040505955.1). Lineage (GTDB taxonomy): Bacteria > Pseudomonadota > Gammaproteobacteria > Chromatiales > Chromatiaceae > Vondammii. The sequence goes on from JBEVXT010000263.1 coordinate 8,069, forward strand.
ATTACACTACCGCTTGCATTTATTCATTTATCTTGTCAATTAGTTAATACAACACGTCGTTGACTCGATATATGTGCATGGATGAAGTTTCGTTAAAATATTCCATACGGTTTTGGACTTATGGCCCAGGACACAAAGTGTCTCCGACAGAAGCGGCGGCAGCCCAGCGTGGATACAATTAGCAAACACCATTAAAAGCTGGATAAATGAATTCAATGAACATTAAATATCAAAGGCATCGAACACCCTTTTAATTCACTACCATGTTCAATGTTTGTATAGCGACGAGTTTATATCCTGATCAGACTGCGCTGATGCGCAGACTGCTCTGGGTCTACACTGCACACAAATGCCACCGTGTATTTCGAACCCCATTTTGTGGAAGATGGTGACGCCCATGAATATGATCAGGGTACTTCAAATGATTACAAATGTACTGAACCTTCATGAAATTATCTGCATCATAAACATAACCGGATTGATAAAGGTTGACCAGGATAAACAACAGATCTAATAAATCTGTTCACTTGTTCACAATTCTCCCAGATTTCGCACTTTGTTTTGTCACAGAAAAGGAACACATACCCAATATTAATTTACAAAATTCTTAGCCATATCTCTCATACTCATCTCATCAGACAGCAGATAAAGTGCCACCCTTGTATTAGTTTATGGAACTATTTTAAACTGTGTGTTACACTTGCATATCTTTTTTTTCACCAGAGAAACTCGATCTGTTCATTGCATTTGAGGTCCGATGTGCCACATTTCTTGTCAATATTATATATGTTTTACCAAAGTACATGTATGTGGTACAAATTGTGTTACATATCACTTTTCAATCGTCTCACAGAGAACAATCAACATGCATTCCCAGACAATCATGCACATGTTCACAATCTGATCAGGGTATACACCATTCACTAATTTGTCAACAAACTGTGTATATCCTCCAGCTGACAATTGTGATTATCAGGCGGCATGGTTGCAGAATGAGATCAGGATATATACTAGCACAGGGCAAAATCGCCAGAATACGTGTCAATACGCGTTGCGTATTGTCATGGTATTGGTGAGCATACGGACCTGTATTGCTGGTGTATTGGTATGAAAATACTCATAAATACGCACCGTTTTGGACAATCATACGCATAGCAATACGCACCGATACTTGCACGTATTGACGTTTATTTTTGTGAAAATATCTGCGTATTGTTGTGTATTGTCATTGCAATACGCATAAATAAGCGCAGTATTCTTCCGTTTGTATACATCTAAACATAACAATACGCAACAATAAAAAGACGTATCGCACTTATTTTGCAGAAATACAAACAAATAATTGTGCGTATTCTTAGAGCGATAAGCATAAATATGTACCTTATGCATGCATGTAGCTACATATAGTATAAATATAAACTCTGATACAAAAGCATATCATTGGCGAACTTTGAGGTGTATTTTTCCCGCTTGTGAATGTGCATGTCTTATGCTTAGATATGCACATTGTTCGTGCTCAACGAATACTTATACGCACTCTACGTACGTACATGTGACAAATGTGTATATCATTTCGCAGAGGTGTAATTCATCATGACTCGGCACATTCCGACAGTAGAATCGGGTTCTGTTATGTTTGAAATCGTCCGTCACATTCGGTAATAGTTCATGCTCTTTGATCTCATTGCCGGCATCTTGGTTGAAACACCTCTACCCCGTCTCGAAAACATGTTGCTTCCATAGCTCAGTATCGCTTGGTTGCAGGTGAATGAATGTTGAGATGCAAACAAATGTGCATGTATCTCATCAAGCCTGATGAGAACCAATCGGAACCAACGGGTGGCTAGCGATCAAGGCGGGGCTATATTGGCCGCGTAATTCAAGCAGCGAATCGACATCTCACAACCAGTGCAAAGCCTTGAAATCGTCAAACTGCAACTGCGCATGTGCACCATGTAGCGATATCTGCATTTCCTACATATGTCAGCGTATTACGAGCGTAATATAACATATCTCGGGGTGGGAACAAATTTTAGACTTTTATTTATTAGCAGATACGCGTCATCGATTAATTCTTGTTTAGAGAAAGTACAGCCACAACCAATTGGTAAAAACAATGAAAATGTTATGAGAATAGAGATTTAGTGTTACCCATCATTATTGAAAATCCACTCTATTTTTGGGAGAGCCTACGCTACCATAGAAATACATGTATACAAGCCAAACAAAATAGCACTAATACTGTTTTTTTCCTGTACCGTGTTTTATGTACATGTATATAGCAATTACACATGACATGTACATGTTTTTATAACTGTTCCATCTTACTGTTTGTGTATCAGTGCAAAATGTAATTCTCAATAATTTGGAACCGTACTGTATGTATATCTCATTAAGACTTGGATAGACTTGCATCATTTCTTTCATTAATAATGCATATACATGTATATGAATCAACGATAGACGTTTCGGAATTATTTGTCTGATTCATCCTTGCCGGAATCTGCATGAACTATACATACACTATCACTTGCATTAATCTTGCCAGCGGTTGCAAACATTTATTTATCTGTTTTTGTCACTCCATCCTGGAGAATAGTTTGAGTGATGATACCTGACATATAGGTTTTGTTTAATTTAGCCCTCCTTGACATATTCAATTACTGTTTAGTATGTATTTTCTATGCTCTTGCAATGCAACCGGATAACTTCCCGCCAAAAATGTAAAGTATAACATTAAATTTGTTGAAATTATAGGAATATAGATTGTAGTCAGCTATAGTTTGCAAAATGTTCTTATTTCTCAACAAAAGATATATTGGCATCACTTTTGATTCATTGATTGGGTTTTTACGTCCGTCCAACAGCAATGTCATATACAGACTGGAATGTACCTGTATGGGGGAACATTGCAAAATCAGTATTGGAATTACATCGAGATACTGCTTCCAGTACTGAAATGGCAACATCCTGATCTGGTGCCAGGTACCCTCACTACACCATACCACTTGGCCTCAGTGTGAATCTCAGAGTACGGATTCACCGTTGACAAAATTCCACCCTAATTCTTTTAAAATCTTACACCATAAAAATATAGAATCAAGTGAAACTTGGCTTTTAACAAACATTTGACACGACAGTGACATTCATGTCAGTACTAAAGTGGGCGCGACAAAGCCGAAAGCCATACAATAAACTGGTTAATTATGGTACGTTCACACTGTCGATCATATCAACTCGATCAAGCCCGATCAAGCGATCGAGGACTGATATGGCTAGCTCGGCAGGTCGGGTGGTCAACCATGCTCAGCATCGCTCGGCATCGCTCCGGCTTCCTACCCGAAAATGTTTTAAAAATAAAATACACAAACGCCAAATAAAATAGTTTGACTGACCGGGCCTGAGCCCAGGTCAGTCTCTATCAAGCAAAAGCGTTGTTTTCAAATATGCAAATGTAGTTAACCCTTACCACACTGAAAAAGAATTGTCGTCTGCTGAATTTCCATATTATTGCCGATTTCTCACCCAAAAACATGATTAAACAGCGAATTAGAATCGTCTCCATTGGAGACGATTCTAATTTGCTGTTAAATAATGTTTTTAATCAGAAATTTGAAAAATATGAATATTCAGCAGACGACAATTCTCGGTTCCCGCGTTGTAAGGGTTAATGTCCGTTTCATAAGCAAGTGTGGTGCAACCGGTAATGTATCTCGTAACCATTAATGGCTGCAGCTGTGTTTATCTTTCCGTTAGGTCACAGAATAAATGGCCTATTCAATTACGTTAATCGTACCATAGGGACAATTACGGCCCCGATCCTAACTGTGTGATCTAGTTGGCAAGTTAGCGTTGGCATGTTACTGTCGATTTGCGCGGGAACACTTTACTTGTACATTGTATCTTCTATGAGATGATAGAATCGAGTTTCAGTGGATTCGTCCATAAAATCTTCTCAAATTATTTCATTTTATTAACATTTAGTTAAACGACAAAAAATATAAAAGTATTCGTTAAATGGACATACCTCTACATTATGTGTACAATTATGATTATATATAATAAACAAGTTCCTGAGTGGGTACTCGTTCCACTTGGTTTGAATGTTCAAAGCGGTCGCTAAATATAATATTTTATTTATTAATGATCTCATTTTTGGTCTAGCGCGCGTCACTCACAAAATGCCGACGTTATGTTGTTTTATAATTATTTAATTATTTATTTAAATAAATTGAATGAATGGCCTGAGAGCACCGTGTTGTAGAATGCTCATGCAGTTTGACCATTTGCCACTAAACAATGAATACATTTAATAAATACTGTTCTCCTTTACTGTTATAATATTGATGATGCAAACCACAGTTATCGTCCTTTGGTCCCTACAAGGAGAATGGTTATATAATTTTGTTGCATATAATTATATAAATTAAATACTTCGAGCCGACTTACAATGTTCCAACTTGGAGGAAAAGATATATATATTTTTATATTCATTTATAAAATATAATAAACACGTGGTCGATGAACTGACACTTCGGGTGGGGTCATGAATACATAAAGTAAACAGTACATGGGGTAATTTAGTGGACCGACCTTAAAATCATCGAGCCGTAAACTTCCCGTGTCCACTGTTAATCTAATGTATTCAACGAAAACGAAATTGTGTCTTTAGAACTAATTTATTG
>JBEVXT010000264.1:0-2665 GCA_040505955.1 Sedimenticola sp.
AGATGCCGCATACAACAAAGCAGTTCTATTACCGCTCTTTCTCCTAGTTCAAGTTGGAATCTGGTTAATCTATAGCGAAGGCTTCTCCGCGCTCTGGATGTTCGATGATAAACCCAATCTACAAGGGCTAGGGTTAGTTAATAATTTCGCTACCGCACTGGAATATACCTTTGGCGGGATCAGCAGCCAGATCGGTCGCCCCCTCTCTTTAGCAACATTTCTTATCCATGCCGAAGCGTGGCCAGATGACCCAGCACCCTTTCGCCAACTCAGTACACTGATACACCTGTGCAACGGCACCCTTATTGCGCTTCTGGCATATCTCATAGCCCGGCGCCACCCTGCCGTAAAAAATAGTGCCGTTCAAATTGCCGTGATCACCGCAGGCCTGTGGCTGGCCCACCCTCTACTAGCATCAAGTGTTCTCTCCGTCGTACAGCGGATGACACTGCTATCAGCCACATTCATGCTTGCCGGCCTAACAACCTATGTATACGGGCGCAGCCTGAGTGATCGATACCCCTTCCGCGCTTTAGCCCTGATGACCTGCGGCATTACCTTTGGCACAGGTCTTGGCATCCTGGCAAAGGAAAATGCAATCCTCCTACCTGCACTGGCCTTGGTACTGGAGTTCACCCTCCTTCGCTCGTGGCCTCCTACAGTGTCAGCCAAGTTGATGCGACTATGGCAAGCACTCTTTCTACTCACACCCCTGCTTCTGTTAATTGGCTATCTGGTGGTCAACTGGCAGAACCATGCCAACACCTACCTCTTTCGCTCTTTTTCACTATCCGAACGCCTAGCCAGTGAGGTAATCATACTTTGGGATTATGTCAGGCAAATCGTGTTGCCTGATATTTCACAGCTCGGACTCTTTCATGACGACACCATCGCCCACACCCCAACAGAACCTTTAGTAATACTTGCAATATTCAGTTGGACAACCGTTATTACTGCCGCCTGTCTCCTTCGAAAACATGCACCCATTATCCCATTTGCAGTGTTTTGGTTTCTGACTAATCATGCGCTCGAATCCAGCGCACTCCCTCTGGAACTCTATTTTGAGCATCGAAACTACCTCGCTGCAATTGGACCACTAGCAGCAATCGCTGTAATGACGGAGACTGTTAGATCAAGGTTGGCAAAGACCATTCCCCTCCTGGCCCTTGCACTGTTACTCGCCTCACTATGGAGCGTAACTTCACTATGGGGTAACCCTATGCTTGCTGGAGAGATGTGGCATAGAGCTCACCCTGCATCTACCAGGGCAACACACTTTATTGCCCAGCAATATATCCTGTCCAATGATCAGGCAACGGCAAGAGAACTTATTCTTAATGCAGCCAGTGCAAACCCAAGAGCTTCCGACCTGGCGTTGCAATCAATACAATTGCAGTGTGGCTTTGAAAGTGAGGAGAAAATACGTGCTTTGTACAATGATGTATTAAGTCGAGCACAAACGCTGCATGCCAGTTATGCAGCGCACTGGACCATCCACAAGCTTGTAACGCTAGTAGAAGAAAAAAGCTGCCCGGGCATGAGCCGCCAAATGCTTATGGGCTTAATTGGCGCCCTCCTTAAGAACAGCAGAATGACTCGCAGTGGATTGATACAACACCACCTTCATCATGCCCTGGCTAATTTGTATCTGCGAAGTGGTGACCATGCCAGGGCAATCCGGCACCTGGATAAAGCCTTTACCTCCAAACCAACAGCGGATACCGCAATACTGATAGCAGGTACTCTGGCTGCTTCCGGCTTTATCGACACTGCAATAAAGAGCCTGGATGGGGCGATGAACCGCGCCCCACGCTTTCACTATAGGAGGATCGTGTGGCAACAAAAATTTTCCAAATTTAAAACCGACCTTGCCACCCTAAATAGAGGAAAAAAGATCCATCAGGAGTAAACTAACCGGCAACATAGGCATCTGAAAGCACTATCTGATCAATGACAACCACAACACCTTCCCCAAAAAAAAGGTTGCTGATTCTCACATCAACCTTCCCCCGTTGGCATGGCGACCATGAACCCCCCTTCGTCTACGAACTTGCTCGCAGACTTGCGGACAACTGGGAAGTGCATGTACTTTCGCCACACACCGCCTCCCTACCTACCAAGGAACTCTTTTCGGGTATCACCGTTCACCGGTTTCGTTATGCACCAGCTGCCTGGGAGAATCTCGCCTACCAAGGCGGCATGCTGGCCAAACTGAAGCAAAACCCTCTCCGCTACCTACTGCTACCACTATTTCTGTTTGGTGCCTATCTAACAGCCAGGTCTATCATCAGGAAAGAGAGTATAGACCTAGTCCACGCTCACTGGCTTCTACCAATGGGGCTTGTCGCTGCGCTGTTGAAATACACCAAGGCATACAGAGGGCCCGTGATATGCACATCTCACGGCGGTGACCTCTTTGCGCTTCGTGGTAAAACCGCAACGATACTCAAGCGTTTTACCATCAAACTGAGTGACTGTGTCACTGTAGTCAGCAACGCAATGATTAACCCGATTATCACCCTTGGTGCAAACAGGCGTTCCACACATGTTATTCCAATGGGGACAGACTTTGAAACCCTCTTCACTTCTCCTGCAATCCCTTCTGATCCAGACAAATTAGTTTTTGCTGGACGACTGGTGGAGAAAAAGGGGGTCGAAACACTAC
>JBEVXT010000264.1:2675-4902 GCA_040505955.1 Sedimenticola sp.
GGCAAGTCTTGCAGAATAAACCGCAGATGGAGCTTTAGATAGCTGGTGATGGGCCTGAAAGAGTGGCATTGGAGGCTCAAGCCGCTGAACTGGAAATAAGCAATAACACCCATTTTCTTGGCGGCATCACCCAGGAAAAACTTGCAGCCCTGTTTAAAGAGGCTGCCTGTGCAGTCTTTCCTTTTACCATAACAGATGATGGCGACCAGGAAGGGTTTGGTCTGGTAATCGTCGAAGCAATGGGCTGCGGGTGTTGCGTCATTGCATCCCCAACCCCAGCCACTAGAGACATCCTTATGGATGGTTACAACTCTCTACTTGTTAAACAAAAGAGCCCAGAGCAACTCTCATCAGCGATACTTCACTTAAGGAACAATAAAGAATACCGGTGTAAGTTAGCCAATGCGGGGCGCGAAGAAATTCTTAAGTATTTTGATTGGCGCATCATTGCAGACCGCTATAACTCTCTCTTGCAGAACCTGCTTCGCCCTGACTCACTCAAAAAAAAATAGCAGGTGCCACGTGTGCTACAAGTTTAATCAGGATGCCTCGCCACACGATGGTTTTCATAGATTGGCTAAGGAGAAATATTTCACTCGGTACCTGATAAGTTAAAAATAGTGTCAAATTCCTCTAGTTTTTTGCGAATGGATGAAACCTGTGCTCGTACAAAAGAGTCCGTCAGGTGCTGACTGTCACGGAAAACAACCACCCCTTCCCCAGTAACAGCACCACAGCTTCTGTCGGGACATACCAAATCATTCAGATCAAGCAGGTGCACATTAGCGAAGCGACCAGTGGCTTGACCAAGAAAATCCGTTACAGGTTTGATCTGTTGCAGGCGATCTTTGGCCAGGCAGTCCGTAGGGTCAAAATGACCATTTGGTGAAGTATGGCGGGATAGACAGCCGGGGCCATCAAAATCAAGAGATGGCGTTCCTGGAATAACAAAAGCAGATTTTGCGGAACGACTCACTCGATCAAAAACCCTTGAGCTCCCATCCACCCACTGATCTCCACTAAAATCATAGGTTGATGCACTACCTATAATGATAATGTCCGGTTTGAGTCTATCCAATTCATCAAGTACAGCATTACGCCACTCTTTGCATACTTTATAGACTTTGCCGATGCGCGGGTAATAGTAGTCTTCATCAACCATAGCACACGCCGATTTAGTAAAAACAACAGTGCGCCAATTCGGCTCCGGGAATATCGCTGGAATCATTGAGAACCACTGTGCGCCTACACTATCACCAAGTAACACTACTGTTTTAACGGCAGCATCTGTCCCAAATGAACAGGGTTCGACCCGGGCATGTGAATACCAAGCATCACACTTCAGGCGGTATATTACCGGGAAATCAAGCGTCGGTTGGTAACTTGTATCGTCACTGGTCCCTGGTTGATGAAGTTGGCGTAAACCGTGTGAAAGCCCAAAAATCACGGTCACCATCACAAGAACACCGACCAAAATAACCTGGCGGGGTAGCGCATGGCTTAACCGTCCTTTCCAGAAAGGGTATTCAACCAGCCGAAAGCTAAGCATTGACGCCAATACAGACAGAAATATCAGACCAAAAGTTTCGGCTACATGACCCTTAAAACCCATTGAAAATCCAAGCACAAAAATCGGCCAATGCCAAAGATACAAGGAGTATGAGCGATCACCTAACCAAACTAGAACTGGATGCGCCAGTGGTCCGCCCGAGCCTGCAGACAAGGCATGACCTGCGATGATCACTAGTGCCGCACCAAAAGAAGGCGCAAGCGCCCAGCCACCTGGATATGCAAGGTTAGGATGAAGAGCTATGGCACTACCAATTATCAAGGCTAAGCCCATACCCAAAGCGAAATAGGTCATCGACTTGCTGCCCCAGAGGGCAAACACACCACCACCTCGAAAATCATTTCTCAATATAAGATAAACCATGGCGCCAAGAGAAAGTTGCCAGAGGCGTGAAGGCATAAGATAGAATGCCTTTTGAGGCACAATACTGGTCCAATAGAGAGAGAGAGCAAGGCTGGCAATGAAAGCGACCCCAATCCCTACAAGAATCTTCCCAGTGCCATTCTGATTAGCTCTTGCCCGTGATCTCTGAAGTCGAAACAACACAAGCAGCATTACAGGCCAGATGAGATAGAACTGTTCTTCTACGCCTAATGACCAAGTGTGTAGAAAGAAGTCTCTACTCGAAAGTTCATCGAAATACCCAAACTCAGTAAA
>JBEVXT010000265.1:0-3430 GCA_040505955.1 Sedimenticola sp.
TACTGCTGAGAAGGGCCGCTTGCAGGTCATCTTCAGCGATAAGACGACGCTCACCCTCGGGCCGTCAAGCACGATAGTGATCGACAAATACATTTATCAGGCGGACAAGAGTGCGGGGGCGTTTGTCGCCACAGCCACTAAGGGCTTCTTCCGCATGATTACCGGCAATATCTCACGTCTTTTTCCCAACCGGGTGAAGGTGAAAACACCGGCGGCAACCATCGGTATTCGCGGCTGCCTGCTGGCATGGTCGGTGGATGCCGGGGGGGGGCACCCGCTGGAACTGCTCTATCTTGGCGGCCTTCAGGGCAGGGAACGTGGCATCTATGCTGAAAACGGCGGAGGCATGAGTGATCTGTTCAATCCCGAGCACGGTATCAGGGTCTCTTCACCAGGCGCTCCGCCGTCAATGTCAACGCGCTGGTCTGCGGAAGCGATGATGGCCCTGTTAGGGCCGACAGTACTGCACCTTCCCCCCAGCGGTGCATCCTTTGCACCCTCAGGTGAAACAGGATTGGTATTGGATGCCGACATCGATGCTCCCGACGATCTCGACTTTGAAGTTGACCCTGATATTGATCGCGAGGTGGAGCGTGCCCGCAGTGTGGAAGTTGATCAACAGCAAAGATCTAATGATGACTACACCCCAAGCGTGGGAAATGATCTTGCACCGGGATACTATTGACTGATCTACAGCCGCCTGTTCTCTGGGCTGATTGTTATATTTTCTTGAGTGAGTAAGTATGTATTCCAAGGATGATTATAAAATCTATTATAAAAGAGAGGACATCCATCATCTTGGGTGAACCAGTTGATGGGTGTCCCGGTCTTTTCTCCACTCCATTAGCGTTCCCACCACCGAGCCTTTATGGTCTGAACTCGACCACTGCAGCGCTATTGCCCACTTTTTCCTACACATAATGAGCAAGTTGGGATACTATTTCGCCATGCCCTTACTAAATGTAGGATGAATTCAATAACAAAAGTGAACGGATGCGGCGAATATGGAGATCAGAACAACACATAATCCCGACCAGCACGGTACCAGGCAACCGCTCGAAAAGTACCAAAAGCAGCTGTTGCGTATGTACTGCAGGGGTCGAAAAAGTGTAGCTTACCATGCCACGATCAAGCTGGCTGACCCCTTGTTTTTTGAGACCCATAATATTTCAATGTAGGGATCAGTGATCCTGTGGTGTCGTTTCCATGGGTGGAGTTCCTTTATGAACATAATCGAGAACATATATAGAACTTTTGGCGGGTTATGTCAACGAACGTGCCAGCGGGTTATGTCAGAAAACGTGCCGGCAATATAATCAGCTGTTATAGGTCAAACTGGTGAAGGAGTTAAAATGAAACCTGCATATGTAATAGGAAATATTACAGTTATAGATCAAGACAAGTGGTCTGAATATCGTAGCAAAGTTCCTGCAACGTTAAGTCCTTGGGAAGGAGAACTAGTTTTTCGTGGGAAACAAATGCAAGTACTTGGTGGAGAATATCAGCATTCTGATACTGTAGTGATACGTTTTCCAAACATTGAAGCGCTAAACAATTGGTTCAATTCTGATGACTATCAAGCATTAATTCCAACCCGTGAACAGGCGGCAAATATGGACTTGATTAGTTATCAATCAGACTCTTAGGTGTTAATTAAACCTATAACAAGGCGCTCAAGCAAGGAAGCGCTAACGCGCTCCGCTTAGCTTGGCGTTAGCCTCTTAAGGATCGTAGAGTTTTGTACAGAATAATTAACTATTTGGCTTTCGTAGGATGCATCGTATGGCTTCTTCTAGATCAAAGCCCAGAGCCAGTGGTTGTACTTTTGCTAACCATAGCAGGATTTTATCGCGATGATATTCATGGAGTTATTGGCAAGAATATATTTACATTAACCCCTAAGAATCAGCTTGTTCGTGAACTCGAAACGGCAAGATACTCCTTTATTAATTCAGAGTTTATTAACCCGAAAATTTTGGATGATCTATCAGGCTGGCTTAGTGACTCAGGTGACCAGATTGTATCTATCAACATATCTGAATCAAATAAATCAAACCGTTACCACGGTGATATCACAGTAGAAGAACCAGATGGCTACCCTGTTGTTAAGTCCTCATGTGAAGAAGGGTGGGTATCTTATAAATATATCGGCCGGTCTTTTAGTGGTGTTCACATAGTCCAAATTTGGAGTAATGGCAGAGGTTCAGGAGTTTTCACGAACATTTTGCTAGTTACATTAAGTTCGGACTCATCGTTGGAGTCAAATGGCGTGAATTACACTAAAAAAGCAAGGTTCGTTATAAAGTTGGTGGGTTCGTTACCTCTCGGTGACAGGTATCAGGGGGTAATTAAGTATAGATACGGCCTTCTTTCTATATCACCTTGTATAGGTATGAAGTCACTCAGAGAAACAGGTGCACGAATTGTCGTACTGTAAGGCTAACAAGGCGCTGCTGTCGGACAAGTTTTCCGCTGCGCTCCAAACTTACCGCAGAGCGAGGCGTTAGCCAATAAAAATTATGCAACATATGAGAATTAAAGTATGAGAATCATGACAACATATATTGTCACTTTTGAAGTCAATGACTCTGCACGAAGAGGCAAACTCAAAGAGAAGATGAAGGAATATGGCTCGTATTGCCCTATCCATGATAACTGCTGGGCCATTCAGTCCGAGCAAACTCCTGCACAAGTTCGAGAGTTTCTTGATGCCGTTCTAGTAGCTAATGACAGAATTTTTGTTATTCGCACTGGAACCCATGCGGCATGGCGAAATACGTACGATGAGAAAAACAGTGAATGGCTAAAGGAGCGCTTATAATGGTTAAGCATAACTCCTCAATTAGCGATGAAAAACATTTGGTGGTACGCCGAGGGCGCGTTGATAGCGTTGATTTATATGAAGTCAAAGAAAATGAACTAGAGCTTCTTGAAAAAGGATCACCAGCAACTTTGCAATTGAACTTTGCAATATTCCTTTTTTCAATAGCGCTAACGTGTGTCGTTGCATTAGCAACAACGACATTTAAATGGCCTATCGTTCAATCAATATTCACCTTCGCCAGTGTTATTGGTGTCTTAATGGGGTCATATCTCATCATTAGTTGGTGGCGTACTCGCACCTCAATTGCAGAAGTGATTTCGCGCATAAAAAAACGCATTAACGAAGAACCATTGTCTGCACTAGAACCATCGTCGGAAAGTGGTAACGTGCCAGCAAACAATGAGGCTCCGCATGGCTAACAAGGCAATAAACACGGACGTCAAACTCTCCGCTGCGCTCCAAGTTTACCTCCGGTTATTGCAGCGTCACATGGAATTTCTCTGATGTTTCAAACCAACAAAAACAAGGACACCCATCACTAAAAAAATACTAGCCATCTGCAGAGTAAACAGATAGTTTCAGACAGGCACTACTTGGTTGAATGGT
>JBEVXT010000266.1:0-465 GCA_040505955.1 Sedimenticola sp.
AGCCTTAATTCTTCGTGTATCATGAAGGATTCGTTAATCACGCGATTTCTATTGCAGAAATTGTTAACTTCCGGTTTTTATACTTTCGGTTTCTCAACACAATATAATAGTGCTACTACAACACAATTCTGACGAAAAATATTATATAGTATCATATGCATAGGTAACGATTAATTTTATTCAAAATATGCATTTATTCAATATGTGTAGATGTACCCTGAATGTAGTGTTCAAGCGTAGGTCAATGGCTTTAAATGTCAAAGGGTGCGACACGAGACATGTCTGCGCACTGGTATTTGTGGAATTTGTCCAGACCACGACTTTGTCTATTCAAAATGTTAAAACAGGTTTCCACGAAATGTGAGGTTGCAGCATAGAATTTTATGTAAATTCAAATAACAGCAATTAAAAACTATAGAGATCTCTAGGTAGAGAGCATACATTCACCACTCTAATCATCTCTAC
>JBEVXT010000266.1:475-8140 GCA_040505955.1 Sedimenticola sp.
TGGGCACGACCCTCATGCTCATATACAATTTCTTTTAATAAGGCTACATAAAACACTATATAATGCACGTAAAACTGAATAAATGCATGTAGTTAAATTTCAAATAGTGTTTTTCTATACAATCATGACAATGTGGCGATTTATCCTTCAGAATTTGCTTATATTAACCCCTTCAACTCAACTCAACTCAACTCATCTTTATTGCATCCCATTACTGTACAAGACAAATAATATGGGGAAATGAACAGAGGTAATTGTGCATGGCTGAAAATAGTGCAACAAGAAGTAAATAATTAATATCATGTTTCCATTAAATTACTGACACACACGCCCTAGTGGCTAATCGATTGTGGAATAATATGTTCGTAACAGTGCAATACTCATATTCATTGATGGGGAAAGCCATGTAAAATTGTTTAACAAATAGTTATGAATACCTTAATTTCGATTGTGTAGGTAATTCTGCAATTATGTATTTTCATAATTGGAAATATAGTTTACACGTGCACGTGGATCGCTTATGAAACGTTTTTTCCATATATTGCACAAAGCTGAACGTCACACTCAACGTTATACGTATTTTACTGTTAAATGATTATGTGAGTGTGCTTGGTTTTACATCCGTCCAGCAACATCATATTCAAACGGGTGTATAACTTATCGATATATCGATTATAGGATTGAATGATTCGTAATATGGATTAGCAACTTGGCGTGTGTGCTTACCAGTGTTTTACTATTGCAGTGCTATGTTGCAGATTTTAACATGTAGACATAAATTTAAGTTTTGTTGTTGAGATCCTCGACCGACAGCCCATACAAGCAAAACCCTTCTTCCACCAACGTCGTCACAGAGCCCGGCAACTCCCGATGTTTGGGACGGCCTGGCCATGTGACGGCGTCCGATACAAACAGTGAGTGTTTATATGTGGTTTTGCCAGTATGCGCCGGCGGTCGGGACCGTGGATAAATGACAGCTCCCTCCGTTATGGGTATGTTGCTGCCGGGATTTAGACAGCAGAAGCCTAGAACGAAATCGAAATTTCTAGGCAGCTGTTGTCCTGATTATTAATTATCACAACGGAAAAGTCGAGAAAATCAACCATCACAACGGATGGTTCTGCATAGCTGGATTCCTCGGCATTTCCAGAGTGGCCATTTTATGATTATAGAGTACCAGTAGCATTAATTGTCGAATGTTAATGTCTAAAATGTATAATGTGTACTCTCTATGCTGACCATGACTTCATACGGACAACACCATCCACAGGTAAACATCGCTTGAGAGGTGTGTAAATGAAAATGTCAAGCAATAAATGTATAGCCGACTCACCTGTGAAATGGGAATGTCCGCGTGACGTCACGGTCAACACACCGTGCACACGTTATAGTTATGTACATACATTTTATATACTGACATACACACAAACAAATACAATTTTTATACAGAGCAGCTGCACCAAATATACGAATGTCCACATACATGTACGTGTATCATCAAGCCTTAATCAGGTACACCACCGATTGCATTGATCCGGCCAATGATCAGTCATCAAGGAATACACCGAGCATCCACGGGCAATTTGAGCTCTCAAAACAGCTTGATTTGTAGAGCATGAGCACAGCTCATTCTCAACCGATCGAGCTCATCGAGTTATAATATACAAAATGAGATATTGGCAAGACAAATGCAAGCGGAAGTGTATATATGTTGAGGAAAATAGAATTGCGACATACACCTTGTTAAGTATTGAGTAGTTGGTCCTGGCTAGACAGCGTGTAAGAGCAACAGGATCAAGGTCAACAATTGCCGTACTGTGACATGTTTCGTTTTTCTCATGACATATGGCGTATTGTTACGGTGCGGTGAGCAACGATTCATATTTTCTGGTAGTGCACGAGAAAGTTTTCTACGGGCAAATTGGGATATCTATCTGCACAGTATAATTGGCTTATTCATCATTGCGACCAGCTCAGAGCTTAAACAGCATGTGTTCATACGCACCCTGTTCAGTCTCTGAGGTGCTCGCAAAAGCATAATAAGAAGCAAGCTGTGCACATATAGATAAGACAGCACAGACATAACGCCTATCGAAATGTACACTGTTTGCTAATATTTTGTCAGCATGTCGGCGTTTACACTGAGTCCTCTATATTCAGATATACGGCATTAGGTCAGACAAAATAATACAGGTCAGTACTAAGCAAGTCATCAGAAAGAGAAATATACAACGCGTGTGCAATCGGGTGGATTATTTTACCAATTTCAGCAAAACGATGTAAGATTCGTGTGCTTACGACTGTTTGCATTAAGCCTACCTACGACTATACAAACGATGGGCATTGACTAAGTTCATTTATTTGAAATCAAGGAGCTTGAATGGCCGAGCCTGAGTAATGCTCAGGCCCGGTCAATCAAGCCGCTTGATTGAGAGTTCTCGTTACCAGTACATGCTCATGAATGTTCCTAATACCTGATCATTGGAAAGCTTAATGCAAGCGGTATTATAGAATTATTGGGCGAGATAATTTGGAATTCGCAGCTATAGTACTTGACTTTTAACGGAATTTATTTATTATTTCTGCAGCAAATTTGCTCAGCTGAAGTAATTCTTTTCTGTCGTCGCTTGTCATTATGGATCTAAATGCAAAATCTGTGGGAGTTGTTAAATGTCGTGCCTGAATAAAAGTTTCACGCTTACTGTGGAAGAAAGTGCATCTGAGGATATAGTGTTGTTCGGAACCAATTTCATTTAAATTACAAATATTACAAATGCGATCTTCCATTTCTGTGCCAGACCAGCGTCCTGTTTCAATGGGGAATCTGTGATTTGCTGTGCGCAGTCGGAGGAGTGTGAGTGCGGCATTCTGAGGAAGTTTAATTAGATAGTCTTCAAAACAAAGTGAGGTTTTAAAACTGTTGTAAATTCTACCTTTGTTTGAGTTGTTCATGCTCGCATTCCACGTTTGGAGATACTGGTCTATTAATGTACGTTTGACAATGAATTTTATACTTTTGCTATTCAAATTAAGTTGGTTTAGCCATAAATCAAATCTACCGACTTCTGTTAGAATGTTACGAATGCAAGTCGGCCACTTATATTCGGCGATAGGGTTACAGATCATTGACATATATATCAGGTAAGCATACTTAGTATTTGTTCCAGTAACAAGCCTGTTCCAGTAACCAATTAGACGACTCTTTACGATTATAGATAATGGGTATCGCCCTAATTCTCCATGCAGCATGTAGATTGGTGTACTTTTTCTCGTTCGAGTTATTTTTCTCAAGAAGTTGTTATGTACTTTTTCAATAATATTAAGAGATTCGAAGCCCCATACCTCACAGTTATATGTTATTATTGGTACAATTGTATGATCAAATAATTTAATTTGTAGGTCAATCGGGAGATCTAAATTGTATATTCTTGAGTAAAGCATATACATGGCCTTGTTTGCCTGTTCCGTTAAATGTTTACGAGCTGTAGCAAATGAGCCATTACTGGTGAAATATATACCGAGGTATTTGTACTTATTTATGATGTTAATAATCTCACCTACGAGTTTGAAATTATATCTGCCTGTATTTCTGGCACCAAAAACTATTACGTTACTCTTTGTTAGATTAACTTTTAGTTTCCACGTTTGGCAATAATTAGAAAAGTAGTCCAGTGAGTTTTGAAAATCTGTAGGGTTATCTGATACAATAAGTGTGTCATCAGCATAAAGTAAGATCAACAGTTTGAGCCACTGATGTACGTCGCCATATTGGATATCTATTCCGCGTGATCCGGACATTATTAGATTTGATTCAAGATCATTCAAAAATATTGAAAACAGTATTGGGGATAAATTTTCGCCCTGTCTGACTCCACGCTGGCATGCGAAAAAGTCTGATGTTTGGTTGTCAATGAAAATGCAAGATTTGATATCTTCATACATGTTATGGATTAATCGAAAGACTTTTCCATTAATGGACGAGGATAAAAGTTTCTGCCAAACGCCAATTCTCCAGACCGAGTCAAAAGCTGCAGCGAAGTCTACAAATGCACAGTACAGTTTTTTCTTGCTCTTTTTTAGCAGTTCAATCAAACTATGTAATGCAAAAATATGGTCAGTTGTTGAATAATTTTTTCTGAACCCAGCTTGATTTTCATTTAGGATATCGTGTTCTTCCACAAAATTTGTAACACGTGTGTTTAATATGGAAGTAAATAATTTGCCTAAACAGCTTAGCAAGGTTATTGGCCGATAATTACTTGGATCCATGGGGTCGCCTTTTTTATGTATAGGTATAATGTAACCTTCTAGCCAACATTCGGGCATTATCCCCGTGTCAAGGACTCTATTAAATAGATTAGTATAAATTGGCAACATTATATTCCTTGATGTTTTAATATATTCATTCAATATGCTATCTGAAGGGCTGGGAGCTTTGGAATTTTTTAAGTTGCATATATGTTTTAGTATTTCATTTTCAGTAATTGAACAGTTCAATTCTTCTTCACTGTTAAGTAAATAGTTTTGTGGCAAATCAAAATGTTCGTTACGATCATCAGCGGCATTGTTTCCCTTGAAAAACTTATACAATTCGTCAATTGGGGGCATATCTGTATTAGATTTGGCCTTAAGGCTGTTAATAAATGCCCAGTATTGCTTAGGGTTCTGTTTATTCATATTACGTAATTTCTGCTCAGTCTTATGCCTATGTATATTTATATATTTATGCATCGTATTTTTGTATTGTTTACTAACACGAGATAGTTTACTTTTATTATAATTAGTCTTATAATGGTGATATTTCTTTTTTGCTTTGTGATAAGATTTGCGCGTCCGTCTGCATTCACTGCCAAACCAGGGCTTATCACCTGCTGCTTTTGGGCAAAACGTCGATGTAAACGTTTTTTGTGCTGCATTTTCAAAAACGCTTGCTATCTCTGATGTAATACTATTTATAGTATCTTTGGAATCCGGTAACTGCAGTAAATTTAATAGTTGTTCAGTATTAATATTATTGACAAATTTATCTGATAATTTACTGTTCCATTTCCTCGCATGCTTTTGGGTTTTTGAATTATTTTGTTTATTTTGTTTACTCGGTATACATGATAAATCAACACTTATTATGGCGTGTCCATCGGAAAATAATGAATCTGTTTCCGTGATTTTAAAATCGCTTACATAACGTAACAAATCTGCAGATGCCAATGCATAGTCAATAACAGATTTGTTTCGAAATGTAAACTCGCCGATACCTTTGTCGGACCCAACACGGCCGTTTAATATAAATAGATTAATATTTCTACATATTTCTATCAGAAAATAACCATGTGGATTCGTCTTTTTATCTTTGGAATGTCGCAATAATGGGTATCCCAAGTTTTCTAAGAGGACATGTTTTTGAAAATAATTCGTCGTGTCACTATCAAAATCAACGTGTGATGACAAAAAATCATCAAAAACAATATAGTCGGCTAGACAGGCCGTTCTAGCATTTACATCGCCTAGTAATATCGAAAATGTGTAATTTACACAATTTCTAGTTATTTCGTCATCCAGTAACAACATCTGGTCTTCGTCAAGGTATCGTGAACCTGTGGGTGGCAAGTAAATAACACCTATTAAAATATCGCTATCAACATTAACAGCCGTGTGATTAAGTTTTAACCATAAAATATATTCACAAGCATTATTCAGTATTTCAACATGTTGGGACAACTCTTCTTTAACATATATACCAATTCCACCCGACTTCTTAGATGTTAACACATTTCTAGTTTTACCATGAAAAATATAACCCTTTACATCAACAATGTCGTGGTGACCCATATTTGTTTCTAGTGTGCAGAAAATATCATACGAGTTAATAAGTTCTATAAATTCTGGATAAGCTAACCTGCGCTTTAATCCATTCACATTTAAGGATCCTATACGTAAGTTACTGTTAGTAGCCTGTGTGGCTTTCCCCGTGTGTCCCTATTGCGTATTGTTTTCTATCACAGGTTCATGGCCAACACGAATAGTTGGAGGGTCAGTTGAATGTTCAACACTTTCCTGCGTGACAGAGGACCCGGATGGATTGTCATATGTGGCTTTGGATACCTGCCCTGACGGTGTAGACGTGGTCGTGGTTAGCTCCGAGTGATTCGTGCTGCGGTTGATGAGGGGCTGTGACGCTGGATCACCGACAGTGACCGCGGTGTGCGATACTATATCTACAGCCACTGGATTAATCAAACTTGGTATATGTATGCTAGCGTCCTTCGCCGTTAATTTATTACATGGCGGAACTGGGCCACTGAGGAGAGAGGGCGATGATGGTGAAGCAGGCTCATTTTGGACAGCTTTGCTGCATGGCTGTACAGTTGTATGTTCACAATTGGACGAAGTAGAACGCTGAACAGTCACCTGTGGGGAGGCAACGAAAGGAATAATACACGCCTGGATGTCCGCAGTGTCCATTGGAATAAGGACGTCTTCCGATGAATCGGATGACGTGACGGAAATCTTGTCCGTGGCACGGGTGAAAACGGGCATGAAGTCTAACTGTCGGCTCGTCTCACCACCTGCACGTGATGGCTTTGGGACGTTTGTCCGAGATCTGGACTGTGTTTGTGATTGTTCAATGAGCTGTTTATAATTCACTCGGCTGCGCCGCATATATTCGTCCCACTGTGGAAACATGTCATTTATGACTTTACCGTTATGCACGAGCTTGGCCGGATAGACAATATTGACAGATTGCCCCTGAGCTCCGTTGTACCGTGAACGTAATTCCTTGTATTGCGGCCACAATATTTTACGGGCATTTACTATTTCGTGTGGGAAATCCCTGCTTATGCTGTAGGGTTTGTTTTTCAGCATATGGCCTTTGGACAAAATGTACTCTGTGTCATTAAAATATGTGAAGGCCACGATAATAAACCTGTTATTCCCACTACGAAATCTGCCGAGTCTGTGTGCCCGATCTGTGGGAATGCGTTCCTCAATACCAAGTTCATTGAGCAAAAAGTCTTGAACAGTTTTAGCACAATTTTCATTACGAGATTCAGAGAATCCTTTGAACAACAGGTTACTGCGGCGTGCTCGTGCCTCATTGTCTATAGACTTATATTCTAAAATTGTGATTCTGTCTGCGTGTTTTAGAACCGTCTGTTGTGTTTCTCGTAATGTGCTTGTAACACTGAGCGCTTGATCTATTTTAGTCTCTAAATTGTTTATTTTCGACATAGTGGCTAGAATGAGATTCAGTTTCTCATCAGTTGATAGGGAACCGTACTCAGCAGGGATAGGAAGAGTGTCACTTACATATGCTGAACTTGTACCGCCCGTGCTAATCCGGCTACGCTTTTTGCTGCGCCTATCACACACTTGTGTCCATTGTTCACCAGCATTGCCGCCATTTTGTTCTTTGTTTACCATGTCCGCACGGGCACCTGCACACGCACCATTTATCAAAGCAGAACTGTAATCCATCTGGGTAGTAATTTGTTGAGCTAGATGCATCACAATTAACCAGGGTACTTTATTTCACTAATAACACAAATTAAATTCTGACTAGTAACTCCAATAAGGAAATAATCCGGTTATTTTACGGAGCACATAAATTTGCAACATATGATAGAAATATATTTGGTGTTTCAATAAAAATTAAATTAAACGCAT